>JACSRH010000247.1 GCA_014879855.1 Caldilineaceae bacterium
AGGTGGAGATGGCGGGAGTTGAACCCGCGTCCGAAACATTCGTCCAGAGACCTCTACAGGCTTAGTCGCGCTATTTCATGTCGTCTGGCGGACTCCGTGCGACAGGATTCGTTGCCAGACCAGCCGGGTGATCTTAGACAGTGTTACCGGCGTTCACTGTCGCAGCGTTCCAGTGTTTGACGGCTTACGCTCAACCTGGTCGCACCATCCAAGCGGGCCGTGACCTTCCGTGGAAGGTCATGGAGTTAGCTTATCGGTTAGGCAGCAAGGGCCAACGAAGTGGCCGGTGCACCGAACGCGAAAGCCTTGCCAGTGTTTTTGGCATTTATAGGTTTGCGCCTATTTTAACGTAGCCGACGCTCTACGGCCTGCCATCTCAGAACAACCTGCCCCGTCGAGACCGTTCATCCCCAAGAATGACCTGAAGTATAGCACGCGCCTGGCGCAAAGTAAAGTTTGCGATTGGTATGTGTTTTTACGCGTCGTTCAGCGGGATTTTCGGTTGTGCTGGAGGAAGAAATTCTGTATGCTCCCTGTGGCAACAGTTGCAGACTTACTGTTCGTCTGAAAATGGGTTGCGGCTTCCCACTCTCTTTCCTGTAGCGAGAGCCGGTTTGTAAAAATTTTCCAGATAGAGATTTAAATCAATGGAGAAGGCGCTATGCCTGACCGGGCTGAATTCCCAATTCGATTGCGTGAAGGGTTTAAGGGACAGGTTCAATATGTGATCCCGCGGCCGGTGCTGGCAAGCATCGCGGGCCATCCGCTGTTGCATTCGCTGCTGCCGACCGACATCGGCTGGTATCCCCAGGCCCAGTATCACTTCCGCGAGCGCCCCGACGGTGCAGACGAGCATATTCTGATTTACTGTGTGGCGGGTGGCGGCTGGGCGGAGCTTGGCAAGACGACCGTCAGCATCACGCCGGGCGACGCGCTGCTGATCCCTGCTCACACCCCGCACACGTACGGCGCAGCAATGACCGACCCGTGGTCGATCCACTGGGTGCATTTCCTGGGGGACGAAGGCGCGTATCTGGCGCGGCTGCTCAAGGAGCCGGCCTGCACACTGGCTGTCGAACCCGCCTGCGGTCTCGTGGTGAGCGCGCTCTTCCAGGCGTGTTGCGAGGTCTTTCTCGGCGGCTTTGTGCTGACGCGGCTGATCTATGCGGCCAAGCTGCTGCATCGTCTGCTGGGCGAGCTTTTTTTCAACAACAGCGCCTTTTCGCCCTCGTTGCGCAGCAGCCGTTTTCACAGCGTGGAATCCACCCTCACCTTTCTACGCAGCAACCTGTATCGTCCGCTTTCATTGGCAGAGATGGCGGGCCAGGCCGGGCTGTCGGAGTCGCACTTTTCGCGCGTTTTCAAGGCGCAGACCGGCCATGCGCCGCTCGACTATTTCATCCTGCTCAAGATGCAACATGCCAGCGCGTTGCTTGCTGTCACCGATCTGCACGTCAAGGAGGTGGCGGCGGCAGTCGGCTACAGCGATCCCTACTACTTCTCCCGCCTGTTCAAACAGGTGATCGGGGTCTCGCCGCGCGACTATCGCCGCGCGCCCAAGGGGTGATCAATTGGATGTGTTCCCGATGAATCATCAATCTTCTGTTTCGATCCGGCTTCGCGACGGCTTCCGCGGCCAGATCCTGTACGTAATTCCGCGGTCGATCGTTCAGCAATTGTCAGTGCACCCTTTGCTGCGTTCTATTACGGCGACGGATATTGGTTGGTATCCGAATGCTCGCTATCATTACTGTGAGCGTCCAGCTGGGGCGCCTGAACATATTTTGATTTACTGTACTGAAGGTGCGGGCTGGTACGAGTTGGAGGGGGCGCGCTACGTGCTCAATGCGGATGAAGCCGTTGTTTTGCCGGCGAATGTTCCGCATATCTATGGGGCTTCGGAGCGTGATCCGTGGTCTATTTATTGGGTCCATTTTACGGGTCTTGAAGGGGATTATTACACGCAGATCCCCCCGGGCGACACCCACAGGCTAAGCGTCGATCCGCAATGTGGTGTGGAATTGGTAAAACTCTTCCGCCAGTGCTACGGCAGTTTTGTCGGGGGGTTTGTCTTGCCGCGGCTGATTCATGCTTCGAAGTTGGTCAATCATATTCTGGGGGAGCTTTTCTACAATAATCCCGCATTTTCATCCAATATGCGCACCAGCCGCTTTCACAGTCTGGAGCCTGTTTTTGCCTTTCTCATCGATAACCTCTGTCGGCCAGTCAGTCTGGCCGAAATGGCAAGTCAAGCCGATCTTTCCGAGTCGCAATTTTCCTACACATTTCGCCAGCAAACGGGCCATCCACCACTTGCTTACTTCAATCAGCTCAAGATGCAACATGCCTGCATGTTACTGACAGTCACACATCTGTCAATTCACGAAATCGCAGGTGAGATCGGGTTTGCCGATTCATACTACTTCTCACGTTTGTTCAAAAAGATTATCGGGGTTTCACCGAGCGAATATCGAAACTCTATCATCAAGACGAAACCGTAATATTGTCCATCGTTTCGCTATTGTGTCCATTGTATACACACCGCCCATGTGGTTTGATTGGATAGACTTTAGGTGCGCTATAATAAGCGTACGTTGTCCGACGCACTGTTTGCCGGCCAGTTGCTCCCAAATTCTCGCTCCAAATAATTAAATATAATACATAATCGTAATTCAGATTGCGGTTCGATTGTTCTAGCTTCGCCGCATCGCGAATTGTCCACGGATGTTGCGATCTTGATTTGGCTTTCGATAACCACATGCATGCAGATGGTCATATCTGTCTGCAAACATTAGTGGGTCACTTGCTTTAATGGCAGCCATTTCGTGTAGGCCGCGTTATCAGCGCGACAAGGATTGTGGGCGCAACATGTTGAGCAATTAGCTTGACCTACACATCTCTGGAAGCATGGCGATCTCCGCACCAGGCGACCTACCAGCAAGGGCTCGAACCCATGAGTGATAACATCCATTCTGCAATTGTTGCCTCCACCAGTCCGGCGGGTCAAGCAATTTGGGTGCTTGAGGGTGAACGCACCGCCTACGCGTTCGGTCTTGATCGGTTTGGCTGTTTGCAACATATGTACTGGGGACCGCGTTTGCGCGCAGCAAGCGATTATGGTGAACCAAGCCCCGCGCTCGAACGTTTTGCGCACGAACGTGTCGCAGGCGTCTCCCAAGAAGAATATCCAGCGTGGGGGGATATCAAATATCTGGAGCCATGCCTGAAAGTTGCATTTGCGGACGGTGTGCGCTCCGCGATGCTACGTTATGCCAAAGCTGCCATTTTGGCCGGCGACGAAGCGCCGGAATTGGTGATCTCATTTGCGGACGATCATTATCCACTGCTGGTTGACCTGCACTATCGGCTCTGGGGTGAGCACGATCTGATCGAGCGGTTTGCTGTCATTCGCAATACTGGCAATGAACCGATCAACCTGGAACAGACTTTGTCGGCGCTGTGGCATCTGCCGTTGGATGAGACGTACCGGCTGCGCACGCTTGGTGGTCGGTGGGGCGGTGAATTCCAGATCAGCGAAGTGCTCGCGCCGCTCGGCAAACAGATCATCGAAAGCCGTCGTGGGATCACCAGCGCGCACGCCAACCCGTGGTTTGGGATCGACCGCAATGGCAGCGCCAGCGAAACACACGGGGATGTGTGGTTTGGCGCATTGGCCTATAGCGGCAACTGGAAGCTCGTCGTCGAGCGCAATGCCTATGGGCAGACCATGATCGCCGGGGGTATTCACGACTTTGACCACACGTGGAAGCTGGATGCGGGCGAATCGTTCACCACCCCCAGTTTTGTGGCAGGATTCACTGCCGAGGGATATGGAGACGCCAGCCGGCTGCTGCATCGTTTTCAACTGGACGTTGTCATGCCCCGCAGCACCGCGAACACGCTGCTCCCCGTGCTGTACAATTCCTGGTATGTCACCGAATTTGACGTCAATTTCGAGAATCAAGCCGCGGCCGCGCGCAAGGCGGCTGACCTGGGGATTGAACTCTTCGTCATGGACGACGGCTGGTTTGGTGTGCGCGACGACGACACGTCGGGGTTGGGGGATTGGACTGTCGACAAACGGAAATTTCCCAATGGCTTGACGCCGCTCATTGACTACGTCAATTCGCTTGGCATGGAATTTGGCATCTGGGTTGAACCGGAGATGGTCAATATCCAGAGCGACCTGTACGCGCGCCATCCTGACTGGATCTATCATTTCCCAACGCGACCACGCAGTGAATCGCGCCATCAACTGGTCTTGAATTTTGGCCGCGCCGATGTACAGGCGTTTGTTTTGGACTTTATGCACGAGCTGCTCTCCAACCACAATATCCGCTTTGTCAAATGGGATATGAATCGTTCGTTCAGCGAACCTGGTTACCCAGACGCCGAGGATGGACGCGAACGCGAAGTCTGGGTGCGGCACGTGCAAGGTCTCTACCGCATTTTTGCGGAGCTTCGCGAGGCGCACCCACAGGTTATGTTCGAATCTTGTTCGTCCGGCGGCGGGCGCGTCGACCTGGGCATCTTGCGCTATGTAGAAGATTTCTGGATGAGCGATAATGTCGATCCATTGGACAACCTCTTGATGTATGAGGGGTATTCCATGGCCTATGCGCCCAAAGCCAAAATGATGTGGGTCAACGATCCCTTCCACTGGACCAACCGTGCGCCATCATTGACTTTCCGTTTTCATCAGGCAATGACCGGCGCGCTGGGGGTGGGCGCCAATTTGCTGCGCTGGAGCGCCGAAGAAATGACAGAGGCGCGCGAACATATTGCCATGTACAAGCGGATTCGGCCTATTGTTCAGCACGGCAGGCTCTACCGGCTGGCATCGTTGCGAGAAGGCGACTGGGCTGCATTCCAATATGTCGGCGCAGATGATAAGGAGACAGTCGTGCTGGTCTTTCTACAGGCGTCGCGTTTCGGCGCTAGTCGTCGCTGGCTGCGTCTGCAAGGGCTGGCGCCGGACGCCCAGTATCGGATAGAGGGCGCGGAAACTGTGCTGAGTGGCGCGGCGTTGATGGCGCGCGGTGTACAGATCGAACTGCGCGGCGACTTGCAGAGCACCTTACTACATCTCAAACAGATCTGACAGGATCTCTCGGCGCCGTAGTCACATCAAGAGTCAGAAACAGAGCGTTTGATATCCGGCTGACATCATTGCCTCTGACGACAGTTACCCCTGGGGTGGCGTTCCTTTCTATAGATTGTTCGTTCAACACACAAACAAGGAGGGTGACAAATGAGAAAACGCATCAGTATTGTGCTGGTGATCAGTGTTGTTACTATGCTGTTGCTGGCTGCATGTGGCGGCGCGCCGGCGCCGGCTGCGGCGCCAGCAGAACAGGCTGCGCCGCCAGCGTCAACAGGTGGAAAGTACAATGAGGCGCCGATGTTGGCGGAAAAGGTTGCGGCAGGTGAGCTTCCGCCTGTCGACGAGCGCCTGCCGGCTGCACCGCTGGTCATTGAACCGGTGGAAGAAGTCGGCCAGTATGGCGGCGTGTGGCGCATGGTGGATAGCCAGAATGACAATGGCTGGTTGCGCCAGACAATCTGGGTTGAGCCTATGCTCAAGTGGAATCGCGATATGTCCGGCATGCGGCCGAACCTGCTCGAAAGCTTCACCTGGAACGATGACGCGACTGTACTGACCACCAAATTCCGCGAGGGCATCAAGTGGTCGGATGGCGAGCCGCTGACTGTGGACGACTTCCTTTTCTGGTGGAACGATATCATCCTGGATCCGGCTGCCGGCCAAAGCCCACCGACAGGCGCCGCTGTGGGTGGGCAGCCCATGCAGGTAGAAAAGGTTGACGATTACACCCTCACCTTCACCTTCGCTGCATCGAACCCGCTGTTTTTGGACTATATGTCGCGCGGTTCCTATTCTTCGTCCGTCTATGTTGTGCCGGCGCACTACTTGGAACAGTATCATCCCAAGTACAACAGCGCCGTCACCGACATGACCGAACTTCTCAATCGCTACAATGCTACGAGCCGTATGCAGTATGCCGACATGCCGACCTTTGCCGCCTGGATGGTGACCGACTACGTGCCGGGCGAACGGGTCAGTCTGGAACGCAATCCTTATTACTGGAAGGTGGACACTGCCGGCAACCAGCTGCCTTATATCGACCGGCTGGAGGTTCAGATTCCTCAAGGCAACGCCATTGAGCTGGTATTGCTGAAAGCATTGGCCGGCGAACTCGACATGCAGACGCGCGACGTGGATCTGAAGGACGTGCCGTTGGTGATAGAAAACGCCGACGCTGGCGACTATCATGTCGTCATGTGGAATCGCGGCGACTATGCGTGGCCCTGGCTGATCCCCATGTATGATTATCCTGATGAAGGCATCGTCGATCTCATGTACACCAAGGAGTTCCGCCGCGCCCTCTCGTACGCCATCAACCGCGACCAACTCAACGAAGTCGTGCATCTCGGCCTGGGCCAGCCGCGCCAGTTTGCGCTGAGCGCTGAAAGCCCCGAATTTCTGAGCGACGAGGGCAAAAAGGTGTACGAGGAATGGTCGCAGTCCTACGCCGCGTATGATCCCGAACAGGCAAAAGCATTGCTGGACGGCCTTGGCCTGAAGGATGTCGACGGCGACGGCTTCCGCGAGCGCGCCGATGGCACACCGCTTGAGCTGATTGTAGACGTTCCTTCCGATGGCGACAAGCTTACCATCGATGCCATGGACATGATTCAACAGCAGTGGGAAGAGGTCGGCCTGAAGACCACGCTGAACATGGCCGCGTGGTCAGTCATCGACCAGCGCGCCGCGGCTGGCGAGATTATGATCCGCGCGTGGGGCAGCGCCGCGGCCTGGGGGCTTATTTCGGCGCCGACCGTATGGACGCCCATCGAAGGCGTGACGTATAGCGTCGGTGGGCAGAGAATCGGCCAGTATTATCAATCGCTGGGCGCGGAAGGCGTGGCGCCGCGAGCTGGCTCCATGCTGGAAAAGCTGCAAGACGCGTACACCGATCTCATCTCGACAGTCGATCCGGCAGAGCGCGATCAGAAGCTGCTCGATGCCTATCGCATTCACATCGACGAAGGCCCGATCACCATCGGCACTGTGGGTGAGCATCCAAGCCCTGTCATCGTGAAGAACAATGTTCACAACGTACCAGAAACCGGGATCGTGGCGTCGTGGGATCTAGGCTTCCCAGGGACGGCTGATCCGGAACAGTTCTTCTTCCGCTAGCTCATCAGCGTGCGCCCAGAAATTTCTCCTTTGGCAGAAATTTCTGGGCGCACAGTTTGACCTGGTGCTGGTCACAAGCAGCCATCCAGGCGCCGAACTGTTCTTCTTGTGACATAAAGCGCACTGTAGTTGGCAAGCTCACAGGATCGCCTATGATCAAGTACATCGTCACCCGCACTATCGCCATGATCCCGACCTTCTTGTTGTTGACTGTGTTCGGATTTCTCCTGATTGAGTTGCCGCCCGGCGACTACGTGACGAGCTACATACGCGCCCAGGCAGCCCAGGGGAACACAAGCGCGGCCGATCAGGAAGCGAGCATGCGGGCCCAGTACGGACTGGACCAGCCCATCGTTGTGCGTTATGGCCTCTGGTTGAGCCGCTTTGTGCGCGGCGACTTCGGCGATTCGTTTGAGTTCCGCCGGCCCGCAACGGAGATCATCGGCAGCCGGCTCGGGGTCACGCTCACGATCTCGATCTGCGCCTTTTTGATCTCTTGGGGGATCGGCATCCCGTTGGGGATTTATTCGGCAACGCATCAGTATTCGCGCACGGACAATTTCCTGACGACAGTGACCTTTGTGGGCCTGGGGATCCCTGACTTCTTGTTGGGGCTGCTTCTGCTGGTGACAGTGTGGATGCTGACCGGAGAAGTTTTGACCGGCATGAATTCGTCGGCGTATGCCAGTGCACCGTGGTCCGTCGGAAAAGTTCTGGATTTTCTCAAACATCTGTGGATTCCAGTGACCGCGGTCGTGATTACAGGCACTGCCTGGATCATGCGCGTCATGCGCGGCAACCTGCTTGACCAACTGGGCCGGCCATATGTGACAGCCCTGCGCGCGCGCGGTCTGCCAGAGCGAGTGGTGATCTACAAACACGCCGTGCGCAACGCGTTGCATCCGCTGGTGATGTCCCTCGGCCAGACTCTCGCCTGGCTGATCAGCGGCTTCACCATTATCAGCCTGGTGTTGGACTTGCCCACCGTCCAGTCGATCTATCTGCGCGCGATGCTGCAACAAGACGTCTACCTGGGCGGCACTATTCTGATTCTCATCGGCGTCCTGATTCTCATTGGCACGCTATTGGCGGACATTCTGCTGGCCTGGCTGGATCCGCGGATTCGATTGTATTGAGTCTTGGAGCGTGTTGCGAGGCGCGCAACCGGCATAAGAGGGGAAGCAATGAACGAAACACTGACGCTTGACGCCGCGGCGCCTATCGAAGCGGAAGGCAAGATCACGGTGCTGTCGGTGCGTCAGCTCATGTGGATGCGTTTCAAACGCAACCGGCTGGCCGTCATCGGCGCCGTGATGTTGACGATGTTCTACCTGATGGCGCTTTTTGCCGGCTTTCTTGCGCCCTATGACCCGCGCACCACACACGCGGAGCACCCCGCGGCGCCTCCTCAGTTGCCGCGCATCGTGGATCAAGAGGGCAATTTTCATTGGCCGCCGTTTGTTTATGCAACGGCGTCAAAAGTCGATCAAAAGACCTTTCGGCGTTCCTACCAGCCGATCGGCGATACGCGTTATCCGCTGCGCTTCTTCGCCGCGGCCGAACCCTACCGGCTCTTCGGCTTGATTCCGACGGACATTCACCTGTTCCATGTAGATGAGCCGGCAAAGGTGTTCCTGATGGGCACGGATCGCAATGGCCGGGACATGTTTTCGCGCGTTGTGTACGGCGCCCAGGTTTCACTGACCGTCGGGTTGCTCGGTGTGACAGTCAGCCTTATCATTGGCACCCTGCTTGGTATCGTATCCGGCTTTCTGGGCGGTCTCTTTGACAATGTCACCCAGCGCTTTATCGACATTCTGATTGTCTTCCCGTTGATTCCGCTGTGGTTGGCGCTGGCCACGACCATACCGCCCACCTGGAACTCGGTGCAACGCTTCTTTGCGATTTCACTCGTTCTTTCGCTGGTGACGTGGGGCGCGCTGGCGCGGCAGGTGCGCGGCAGCGTGCTGGCGCTGCGCGAGACTGACTATGTCCAGGCCGCGCGCTATGCCAACGCCGGCGTCTGGCATATCATCACCAGGCACCTGCTGCCCAACACCATGAGCCATGTGCTGGTGATCGCTACGTTGGCGATTCCGGCGATGATTCTTGGCGAGACGGCGCTGAGCTTTTTAGGGCTTGGCATTCAACCGCCTATGACCAGTTGGGGGCTGCTGCTCAACGAGGCTCAACAAACGCGCGTGCTACTGCAGCAACCCTGGCTGCTCTTGCCCGCTGTCTTTGTCATCGTGGCGATCATTGCGTTCAACTTCATCGGCGATGGCATCCGGGACGCTGCTGATCCTTTCTCGAAATAGAGGCGCGACGATTGGTCATGGCTGAATCTGAACTGTTGTTGGAAGTCCGCAACCTCAAAACACATTTTTTCGCCGAAGAAGGCATCGTACGCGCCGTGGATGGCGTCGATTTTACGGTCGCGCGCGGTAAAACGCTAGGCGTACTGGGTGAGAGCGGCTGCGGGAAATCGGTCACCGGCTTCTCAATCCTGCGGCTGGTGCAGCCACCTGGACGCATCGTCGCAGGCGAAATCCTCTATCACGGTCTGCACGGCGCTGACAACCGCGCGTTGGATCTCGCGCGCTGTAGTCCGACCAGCTCCCAGATGCAGTCGATCCGCGGCGGCGAAATCGCGATGATTTTCCAAGAGGCGCGCACTTCGCTGGATCCAGTCTACACGGTCGGCAGCCAACTGATTGAGGCTATCAAGTATCATCAATCGCTTCGTCAGGAGCAGGCCAAAGCGTGGGGAGTGGAGATGTTGCGCCGCGTCGGGCTGCCTGACCCCGAGGCCACTTTCAACAAGTACCCTCACCAGCTCTCCGGCGGCATGTGTCAGCGGGTCATGATCGCGATTGCGCTCTCTTGCCAGCCAAAGTTGTTGATCGCCGACGAACCCACCACCGCGCTCGATGTCACCACGGAAGCCCAGGTGCTGCGTCTGATCAAGGATTTGCAGGAAGAACTAGGCATGTCCATGATCTTCATCACGCATAACCTGGGCGTCGTGGCCGAGATGGCCGACGAGATTGTGGTGATGTACCTGGGCAAAGTGGTCGAGCAGACGGATGTGAAAGCGCTTTTCGAGGATGCCAGACATCCCTATACGCAAGCGTTGTTGCGATCCGTACCACAGATCGGCAAAAAAAGCGGCGAGCGCTTACAGACAGTGCCAGGCAGCGTGCCGCATCCGCAGAACATTCCTGCTGGCTGCCCGTTTCACCCGCGTTGTCCCAGCCGGATGCCCGGCCTCTGTGATCGCAAGGAGCCGGCGCTGTTGCCACTTTCTGGCAACCGTCTGGTTCGTTGCTTCCTTTACGACGAAGATGCGTTGAAAGGCGCCAATGTCCATGTCGCCAACACCTGAGTCGATCCTGGAAATTCGCAATCTCAAAAAACACTTCCCGATCACGCGTGGACTGCTGCGCAAACAGGTTGGCGTGGTGAAAGCTGTCGACGGCGTATTCCTGTCGGTTCCGGCCGGTAAGACAGTAGGACTGGTTGGAGAGAGCGGCTGCGGCAAGACCACCACCGGTCACTGCATCATGGGCGGCACGCCAGTCACTTCGGGTGAAATCATCTTCCACCATCCGCAATTAGGAGCGATGGACCTTGCCAAAGCAAATTCCGCTCAGATGTCAAAGGCGCGCTGCGCCATGCAGATGGTCTTTCAAGACCCGAACTCATCGCTAAACCCGCGCATGACCATTTTTGACATTGTTGCCGAGCCATTGGTCGTCAATCAAGTCGCGAGAGGATCGGCGTTGCGGCAGCGCGTCGAGGAGCTGCTAGGCTTGGTGGGTCTGCGCCCTGAATTTATGCAGCGTTTCCCCCATGCTTTCAGCGGCGGCCAACGCCAGCGCATTGTCGTCGCACGCGCGCTGGCCCTAAACCCGCGCCTGATTATCGCTGACGAGCCAGTATCCGCGCTCGATGTTTCGGTGCAAGCGCAAATCTTGAACTTGCTGCAAGATCTGCAGCAAACGCTTGGCCTCGCCTATTTATTTATTTCACATGACTTAAGCGTAGTCGAGCACATCAGTGACAGCGTCGCCGTCATGTATGTAGGCAAATTGGTCGAATTTGCCCCCACCCAAACTATCTTTCACTTCCCCAAACACCCTTACACGCAGGCGCTGCTGATGAGCGTGCCACGCCCTTCGCCGACAGCGCAGCCGCGCGCTGTGTTAGGTGGTGAAGTGCCAAGCTCCGTTACTCCGCCGCCAGGTTGTTACTTCCACCCGCGCTGCCCCTTCGCCGTTCAACAGTGCGCGGAGATCGAACCGGAGCTCATTGAAGTGGCGCCGGGACACTTTGTTCGTTGTCATCTTGCGCATGAGCTCAAATTGGAAGGGGTTGGCTCCCTCGACCTCTCAGTATCGAAATAGACAAGCCGCAAACGAACTCTCAGAGAGGACAGGGTTTCAGGTCGATGCTCTACCCGGTGTAGACTATGCAAAATGTAACGCTTATCGGAGTAGAGGATATGATTTATGGCAGTAGGCATCGGTATCGTGGGTTTGCCCAACGTGGGCAAAAGCACGACCTTTAACGCATTGACCAAAGCCCAGAACGCAGAGGCGGCTAACTACCCCTTTTGCACGATCGAACCCAACAAGGCCATCGTCACCGTGCCCGACCCGCGCGTCGAAGCATTGGCGAGGTTGGTGAAACCCGAAAAAACGATCTACACCACGGTGGAGTTTATCGACATCGCTGGGCTGGTGAAGGGCGCGAGCCAGGGCGAAGGATTGGGCAATCAGTTTCTCGCCAACATCCGCGAAGCCGCGGCGATCGTGCATGTCGTGCGCTGCTTCGACGACGAAAATGTCGTGCATGTCTCCGCCACGCCCGATCCGCGCAGCGACATCGAGGTGATCAACACCGAGCTGATGATCGCCGATCTGCAGCAGCTTGAGCGCAAGCTCGACAAGCTGGCGCGCGAGGTCAAGGGCGACAAACGCCTTGCGCCCGTGGTGGAGGTCGCCACTGAGCTCAAGGCGCAGTTGGAGCGCGGCATTCCCGTAGCCGCCTATCCCGACCGCGAGCACGAGGCGTTCAAAGCCCTGGCCAAGGAGATGCGCTTCCTCACCGGCAAAAAGGTGATCTATGTGGCGAACGTCGACGAGGAGCATCTTGACGTGGACAACGACTACGTGCGCGCGGTGCAGCAGGTCGCCAGCGAGCACAACGCCGAGTTCGTCAAGCTCTGCGCCAAGCTGGAGCAGGACATGGCCGGCCTCTCCGACGACGAACGCCACGAGTTTCTGGACACGCTCGGCATTCACGAGACAGGGCTGGAGCAGGTGATCCACAAAGGCTATCACGCGCTGAATCTGATCGCGTTCTTCACTGCCGGGCCCAAGGAAGTGCGCGCGTGGACGGTGCGCCGCGGCGCCAAAGCCCCTGAAGCCGCTGGCGTGATCCACACTGACTTCGAGCGCGGCTTTATCCGCGCCGAGGTCATCCCCTTCGAGACCTACATTCGGCTCGGCAGCGAGGCCGCGGCCAAGTCCGCGGGTGAGATGCGCGTCGAAGGCCGCGAGTACGTCGTGCAGGACGGGGATGTGATGCACTTCCGCTTCAACGTGTGATGCGACTTTGAAAAATAGTTTTGACGCCTTTTCAAACAGTGGCCATGCTCCTGCGGGACACAATCGAACATGAAAGCGCCTTTGCGCCTCTGCTTCTTTGCGCCTTTGCGTTAAGAATTATTTCAAGTCAGTGTCTAAGCAACTGTTTGAACAGGAACAAATTTGACGCAAAGGAGCAGAGGCTCGCAGAGGAACAACAGGCAACTATGGGCAAGCACTCTCTGCGTTTCCGCGCCTCTGCGTCAAAAAAAGGGTTTTTCAAACAGTGTCCATGCCCCTGCAGGGCACAATCGAACATGAAAATGCCTTTGCGCCTCTGCTTCTCCGCGCCTTTGCGTTAAGAAACTATTT
>JACSRH010000025.1 GCA_014879855.1 Caldilineaceae bacterium
CCTGGCGAACGCCCACACCCGAACTGGAGAACTTGAGTGAATCTATATGGCCGATGATCTTCGCCCCACAGTACAGGCGCTGCTGCGCGCACTACCCACGCGCAAGCTTGACGCGCTCAAGCAGCTCTTCTGGTCGGAGCTGAATTACGACCGCGCCGGCGCGACGCTGAGCATGGCGGGATGGCCAGGCGAACTGCAAGCGACGGTGGCGGAAGCGCCGCAGGTCTTTGCCACCGCGGGCGAGGGCGACGGCTTTCAGGTGATCTACTGCCGGCTGCGCGGGGTGAACCAGGGGCAGACGCAGCCGCTCGCGCTGGGCGACGAGCGCGCGCTGGTGGGCAAGCTGTTGCGCGAACATCCCTATGCGCTCTTTATCTTCTCCAACGCGGCGCAGGATCACTGGCACTTTGTCAACGTCAAGTACGAGCAGGACGCGGAGGCGCGGGCGCGGCGCGTCTTCCGGCGCATCAGCGTCAGCCCCTATGAGACGGCCGGGCCGGAGCAGCGGCTGCGCACCGCGACGGAGCGGCTGAGTCTGCTCGATATTGCTACGCTCGCCCCGACGCTGACGGGCGTGTCGCCCTTTGTGGTGCAGAACCGGCACGACGCGGCCTTCGACGTCGAGGCGGTGACGCGCGATTTCTTTGCCACCTATCGCACGGTCTTTGAGCAGGTGGAGACGCTGGTCACGGGGCTGCGCGGTGAAGAGGAACGGCTCTTTACGCAGCGCCTCTTCAACCGGCTGCTCTTTCTTATCTTCCTGGAGCGCAAGGGATGGCTGACCTTTGAGGGGCGCAGCGACTATCTGCGCGCGCTGTGGGATGCGCACCGCCGCGACGAGGACGCGGGCGAAGGGGAGAACTTCTACCGCGACCGCCTGCGCCTGCTCTTTTTCAGCGGGCTCAACACACCCAACGAGGTCGACGTGGTGGGCGCCAACCGCCACGGCTTCTTACAGCAGCGCATCGGCCGCGTACCCTATCTCAACGGCGGTCTCTTTGAGGAAGACGGCAGCGACCGCAACCCCAATGTGGTGGTGCCCGACCGCGCCATCGACCTGATCCTCACGCGGCTGCTCTATCACTACAACTTCACGATTACGGAGAGCACGCCGCTGGACGTGGAAGTGGCGGTGGACCCGGAGATGCTGGGCAAGATCTTCGAGGAACTGGTGACGGGGCGCCACGAGAGCGGCAGCTATTACACGCCCAAGCCGGTCGTCGCCTTTATGGGGCAGGAGGCGCTCAAGGGCTATCTGGAAAGCGCGTGTGCAGGCGAGGAGCGGGCCGCGCTGGCGGCCTTTGTGGAGCGCCGCGACCCCGCCGCGCTGCACCGGCCTGACGACGTGCTCAATGCGCTGCGCGAGGTGACGATCTGCGACCCGGCGTGCGGCAGCGGTGCGTATCTGCTGGGCATGATGCACGAGCTGATGGATCTGCGCGGCGCGCTGGCCGCGCGCGCCACGGTCGATCACCAGACGCTCTACGAGCAGAAGCTGGAGATCATCCAGCGCAATCTCTACGGCGTGGACATCGACCCCTTTGCCGTCAACATTGCGCGGCTGCGGCTGTGGCTCTCGCTGATCGTGGAGTATGAGGGGGAGACGCCGCCGCCGCTGCCGAACCTGGACTTCAAGATCGAGACGGGCGACAGCCTGACCGCGCCCAGCCCGGCCAGCCTGGCGCCCGATATGTTCCGCGACCAGCAGGTGCGCGCGTATTTCGACCTCAAGAGCCGCTTCTTGCAAGCGCACGGCGGGCAGAAGGTGGAACTGCGCGGCCAGATCGACGCCTTGCGGGCGCAGATGCGCGCGTGGGCGCACACGAGCGGGCGGGTGGATGGCTTCGACTGGGTGGTGGAATTTGCCGAAGTCTTCGACGGGCCGGACGGGTTGGGGCTGACCGTGAGCGGCGCGGCCGCGCCGATCGTCAACACGACCGCGGGGCAGATGGAGCTGGCAGGGGAGGCGGCAAAGCAGGGCGGCTTCGACGTGATCCTGGCCAATCCGCCCTATGTGCGCCAGGAATTGTTGGGCGGCGAGGTCAAGGCGCAACTCAGGGCCATCTACCCCGAGGTGCACGCCGGCGCCGCCGACCTCTACGTCTACTTCTATGCGCGGGCGCTGCAACTGGCGCGACCGGGCGGCATGGTCGTCTTTATCAGCTCCAACAAGTTCATGCGCGCCGGCTATGGCGAGAAGCTGCGCAGGCGCCTGGGTGCGGCCACGACGCTGCGCGCCGTGATCGACTATGGCGACCTGCCGCTCTTCACGGCGACGGCCTACCCGTGCATCGTCGCCACGCGCAACCA
>JACSRH010000171.1 GCA_014879855.1 Caldilineaceae bacterium
ACCCTGAGCTGAAATTCCGGTGCAAAGGTCGTCATCAGCGCGCCGCAGCAGAGTGTGAGGTGCTCCTGGTTGAGCGTGTAGAAGCGGTAGCGCCCCTCCTGCCGCACGGTGACCAGGCCAGCCTCTTCCAGCTTCTTGAGGTGGTGGCTGACCGTCGGCTGGTTGACGCGTCCCTCCATCTGCTCGACGAGGTCGTTGACATTGAGCCAGCAACAGCAGAGCCGCTTCATGATCTCCTGGCGGGTTTCGTCGGCCAGGGCTTTGGCAAAGAGGACAGGATCGACTGGCATAGCGCCCAGTTTGATTGACGTTCGTCGATTTGTCAACTCAAAATTGGCGCTGGGCGCGCCCAAGCATTTTGGCAAGAACATTCCCCGCGCTGGTCAGAGGCAACTTTGTTTTGCCATATCCCCTTGACAGCGCTGGGGGCGCGGCAAAACACTTGGGACGCGCCCTTGACGTTCCACATCCCCGGCGCCCCGTGCTATACTCGTGCTCGTGGCCACACAACAGGCTGGAACAACCGTTTCCCATACCAACCGGCGCGGCTTTGCACACGCACTGTGGATTCTGCTCATAGCTGCACTGCTGGCGGTAAGTGGGTGTCGCCCTGTGTCGGCGCCGACGCCGCTGGTAACGCGTCCTCTCTCTCCGTTGCCAGGCGGCGACTATACGCCAGCAGTTGAGCCGGCGCCATGCCCCTTTACCCTGCCCGGAGAAACGGAAGGTGAGGAGTACGTCTGCGGCATTCTGCGCGTGCCCCAATGGCGGAGTGACCCGCAAGGGGTGCAGGTTGGCGTCTTTTTTGCCCGCTTGTCTGCCACCGCCCCGGCGTCTGTTGCACTGCCGCTGCTCTTTCTGGCTGGTGGCCCTGGGGCCTCAGGCGTGTACGATGCGCCGCTGCTGGCGCCTACGCTTGCCCCGCTGCGTAAAACGCGCGACCTTCTTTTCTTCGATATTCGCGGCGCGGGCTTTTCTCAGCCGCGGCTCGACTGCGCCGCCTTCGCCGCTGGCGACGCTGGGCCGGCATGTATGGCGAAATTGCGCGCTCAGGGCATCAAGCCGCTGGCGTTCAACACCACGCAGAACGCCAGCGACGCTGCCGATCTGTTGGCCGCGCTCGGGTACGCACAAGCCGATTTGCTGGGCGTCTCCTACGGCACGCGGTTGGCGTTGGAGATGGTGCGCACACAGCCACAGGCAGTGCGCGCCGTGGTGCTGGATTCGACCGTGGGGCCCGAAACGCTCACCTATGAGTTGCAGGCGCTTGGCGACTATGAGGCCAAACTGTGGCCTTTTGCCGACTGCGAACAAACTCCTACGTGCCGCGGGCGTTTTGGTGAGATGGCGGGCCGGTTTGTGGCCCTGATCAACCGGCTTGACGAGGAGGGTGCGGCGCTGACGGTCGGCGATAACCTGCTCGACGCCGGCGCCCTGTACAATATCACTCACCTTGCCCTCAACCGTCCCGACCTGATCGCCCTGCTGCCGCTGATTGTCGATGAGTTGGATCGCGGCGCCACTGCTACTTATCAGGCTTTGCTCAACCATGAGTTTGATGTCGCACCGCAGCGCGCGCCAGCGCCAGTCTATGCCTTTGAGCAGTTCATCCCACGCTTCGATGCCTATCTGCGTACATTGCCAGCATCGAGCGCTGCGGATATGCGCGCGCGTCTGGCTGCCCTGCCCGTTGACGGCAGTCAGCCAGACGCGCTTGCCGAGTTCGTCGAGAGCTATGTCGCGGAGCCACTCGCTACACAATTGCATGCCCTTGTCGTGCGGATGACGCCCTACGAATACAGCCGTGTACTGGCAGCCTATGGCGCCGAGCTTCCGCTCTACGACCACCACAGCTTGGGCGATGTCAAGCTGATCATCGACTGCCAGGAAGAAATTCCCTTTGTCGATCCCGACGCGGTGCGCAAGAATCAAGCGGTCATCCCGGCGCCGTCGCTGCTGCCACCCTATGACTTTTACGAAAGCGTGCGCGGCGAACAGCGCGCCTGCCTTGACCAGGGAATTGCCCCTGCACCGGCGACCTTCAAAGATGCAGTGGTGAGTGACAAGCCAATGCTGCTTCTGTCAGGCGCCCAAGATACGATCACACCGGCGCTGTGGGCCAAACTCGTTGCTGCGTCGCTGTCCAACGCCCACCTGGTGATCTTCCCGGCTTATGGCCATGCCTTGTTGTACAACAACGGCCCCTGCGTGGTGCAGGTCGCGGCCAGCTTTCTGGATGACCCGACGCGCCCGGTGGACACTGCCTGCGCGCCGAAAATCGACTATGTAGTGGAGCAGCCGACGCGTGTGGCGCTGACAGGCCGCATGTGGCGCTTGCAAGGATGGGCGGGAAAAGCTATCAACGATCTGCCTGTGACCGCCTTCTTCAGCGGAGGCATGGTGGGCGGGCTTGGCGGCTGCGGCGCGTACCGCGGTGAATTCACCCTGGCCGGCGATCGCCTGCGCATTGCTCAGCTTGCTGCGCCGGTTGGCGGCTGCTCGGAAGACGCACGCACCCTGCAAGATGCTTTTCTTGCTGCGTTTGGCCAGGCGCAATCGATCTTCATGCGTGGCAATCGCATGTTGTTGACCACGGCGACGGGAGAACTGCTCGTTTTTACCGTGGAGACCAATCTGCCGCTGGAAGATACACTCTGGACCTTGGTGGCCGCTGCGACGGCCAGCGAAGACGCGCTGGCGCCTGTCTTACCAGAGATTGTGGTCACCGCGCGTTTTGCGGAGGGCGTGTTGATGGGCGCGCTGGGCTGCAATCTCTATGAAGCGACCTACGCGCGGCAGGACGGCCTCATGTTGCACGATGTGAGGCGCGTGGGCGACGATGTCTGTGACGCGCCTGCGGGCATCATGGAACAAGAGCAGGCAGTGCTTACGCTGCTTGGCGCTGTCCGCAGCTATCGCGTCATTGGCCGCGAGTTGCTGCTGTACGGCGACGCGGCTGAGCCACTGTTCGTTTTCTATGCAGCAACGCCATAGGATTTTATCCGGCGACAGGTTTTTTAGTGACAACCGTGCTCAAATCTGGGCGCTACCCAGAGGCGACAGTCACTCGCAAAGTGATGATCGCCTGAGAAAGCGCAAACACAGCGTAGGACTGTCATCTTTTCATGCGACCAAGTGGGTTGCGGCGATCCGCGCAACCCACTCCGCACCACGCAGACGTTGAGGTATGGGTACGATGGACTTCAGTATCACCAATTTCATCCTGATCGGCCTGGCGGCGGTGGCTGCCGGCCTCATCAACGCCATCGCTGGCGGCGGCACGTTGATCAGCTTCCCGGTGCTGGTCGCGGTGGGGGTGCCGCCGGTGGCGGCGAATGTCACCAACACGGTGGCGCTCGTGCCGGGCTATCTCGGCGCCACCTTTGCCCAACTCAAAGACCTCTCCGGGCAGGGCAGACGGCTACGTTTATTGATCCCTGTCAGTGTGTTGGGCGGGTTGGGTGGCGGGTTGCTGCTGCTCAACACCAGCGAAAAATTATTCAACGATCTGGTGCCCTATTTGATCCTGCTGGCGGCGGGGCTGTTGGCTGTACAAGACATCGTGCGCAAGTGGGTGACGCGGCGTATCGAAGCGTCGGGCGGTTCGGCAACCAACGAAGTCTGGGCGATCGGCCCGGTCTTTCTGGCCGCGATCTACGGCGGCTACTTCGGCGCTGGGCTGAGCGTCATTGTGCTGGCGGTGTTAGGTCTGGTGATCGATGACACGTTGACGCGGCTCAACGGGTTGAAACAGATCATCGCCTTTTCCGTCAATGTGGCCGCGGCCATCTTTTTTGTTTTCTCCGGGCAGGTCGTGTGGATGGCGGCCGCGGTCATGGCGGTGGGCGCCATTCTGGGTGGCGTGCTGGGCGGCAAGCTGGCGGGCCGCATCAAGCCACAGGTGCTGCGCGCGGTCGTCGTGACAATTGCGGTGATTGTAGCGATCATTTATCTGGTGCGGTGAGACAAACCTAAACAGATAATGGAGAGAAGTGTGCATGGCGCTATCGAATCCCCATGACCGTTATTTTCGCGAGGTCTTTTCCGACCCAAACGTTGTGCGCGATCTGCTGCGCAATTATCTGCCTCCTGCGGCGGTGGATGCGCTTAATCTGGCGACGCTGGAATTGCAGCAGGAGAGCTTCATCGACGAAGAACTACGCCCACACTTTACGGATCTGCTCTACACGGTGCAGCAGCAGGGCGGTGTTCCCGCTCACGTCTATATCCTCTTTGAGCACAAGAGCTATGCCGACCGCTTGACAAGCTTCCAACTGCTGCGTTATCTGGTGCGCATCTGGGAGCGGATGCTGCGTCAGGGTGAGCCGCTGGCGCCAGTTATCCCACTGGTCTTCTACCATGGCGTGGAGAGGTGGAATGCGCCGCGCAGCTTCGCCGAGCTCCTTGTTACGCCGGATGCACTCGCAGCCTATACGCCGCACTTTGCGTATGAATTACTCGATCTGTCAGCCATTCCTGAAGATGATATCAAAGGCGAGGTGATGCTGCGGGCTGTCCTGTTGGCCTTTCGCAGCGTGTTGCGCCCAAATGTCGGCGTGCGTCTGTTCGACATGGTGCGCATGTTGAGCGAATTGACGCCTGAGCGCAGCGCGCTACAATATATTGAGACGCTGTTGCGCTATCTCATCGCAGCGCCAAGCGATCTGACCATCGAGCAGATTCGCACGGTATTGGAGACTGTCGGAAAGGAGAAGCAGAGCATGTTGATTTCACCCGCTGCCCAAGAGTGGCTTGAACAAGGACGAGAGCAAGGACGAGAACAAGGACTGGAACAAGGACTGGAACAAGGACGAGAACAAGGACTGGAACAAGGAAAGCGACAACTTCTGCTGGATTTGCTCACCTATCGTTTTGGTGAGCCTGACGAGGCCCAGCGGGCAGCGCTGGAGGCCTGCAATCTAGAGCAGTTGTCTGCAGTCAGCCGCGTCCTGCTGGATGCAGATAGCGCGGCGGAGGTATTGCTCAACATTCGGAAGATATTGGCTGCAGACGCTCAATGAGCATGCGTTTGTTTAGCTCACTCAACTCAGGTTCCCAAAACCGCTCAAACTCATAGCAGAACTCCTGGACGCTCTGGAACACGCGCTGCCGCGTGACCTGATGCTCTACAACCTGGAAGGGGCGGCGCTCCTTCGTGCCGGCGAGATCGCTGTCGCCCGCAAAGCATTGCCGGTGGCAGAGCGCAAGGCGCTGGTCGAGGGCGTATTGCGCCTGTAGATGGCATAGATCGCTACGTCGAAACCGTGCTGGAGCAGACCGACCTGCCGGTGCATAGCATTGGAGAGGACATGCTTTTACTGGCGTCGGACGTGATGGCGTGGCTATCGATGCCGCCGGCGGCGCGAGCGCAGTTGGCGGCGTTTGTGGATGGGAATCGGGAATGATGCTGGAGACGAGCAGAAAACGTGGGCTGCAACCATGATGATAACTCGCCTCTCGCCCCTCCTCATTCACCCACAATCCGCCCATCACTCAGGTTGATGATGCGGTCGACATAGTCGTCGGCCAGGGTGTCGTGCGTCGCCATCAACATGGTGACGTTGCGTTCGCGCACGATCGAGCGAAAGAGCGCCAACACACTGTGTGCGGTCTTGGAATCGAGGTTGCCGGTCGGCTCGTCGGCGATGAGCAGCCGCGGGCTGCCAGCCAGTGCACGCGCAATGGCCACGCGTTGTTGCTGGCCGCCGGACAACTCGTAGGGGCGATGGTCGTTCCATTTGGTCAATCCGACCAGTTCCAACGCTTCCAAGGTTGCCTTGTGCCGCTCGCCCGCGCCGACGCCATTGAGACGCAGCACAAGCTCCACGTTTTCGTAGGCGGACAGTACGGGCAACAATCCCAGCGATTGAAAAATGAAACCGACTTGCTCGCGCCGCCATGTCGTGCGCCGCCCTTCCGACCAGGCGCCGATCTCGTCGCCAAAAACGCGTACGACGCCCGCGGTTGGCTGGTCCAGCCCGCTGATGCAGTTGAGCAGCGTGGTCTTGCCGCTGCCCGAACGCCCCTTGATGGCAACAAACTGACCTGCGCCGATGGTGAGGTCTACGTTGTCCAGTGCGTGCACCTTCTGTTGGCCGCGCCGGTAGACGCGATCCAGGCTCTGCGTCTCAACTGCCAGCACAGAGGCGTCTGCAAGATGGGTCGCGGTCTGCGGAGATAGGGTCGTCATTTACGTCTTCTTTCCTGGCCGGCGCCCAAAGAGAGCGCGCAGTCCACCGCTTTTCTGGCTCTCTGTGGCTGTCTCGGCCACTACTCCCTGTGCTCGCTCAGCGCCATCTTCGGCCGGGCGGATGAGAATGCCGTCCGCAGTAACTTCCAGCCGGGCGCGGCCGCGAATCTGCGCCTGTTCCAGATATTCGGGCGGAATGTGGACGCGCCCCGCTTTGTCGAGCACGACCAATTCCTCGAAGGTGACGGCGTGATGTTCGCCGCTGGCTGCATGGCCGTTCTCGGCCAGCCATTCTGGGGTGCGCACGACTGTCTGGCGCACCGTCTCGCTGGCCAGCATTCCATCGCGGATGGCGACGACGCGGTCGACCTGACGCGCCACCCCTGGATCATGGCTGACGATGATCGTGGTGACGCCCATCTCGCGCGTCAAGGTGCGGAAAGTGTTGTAGATCAGTTCGGCGGTGGTGGTGTCCACTTCGCCGGTTGGCTCATCAGCGAGCAAGAGCGGCGGGTCGTTAGCAAGCCCGACCGCGATGGCAACGCGTTGCTGTTCGCCGCCCGAAAGCTCCGAGAGACGGTGGTGCATGCGGTTGCCCAGCCCGACCAACGTCAGCAGTTCAGCGGCGTGTTGCCGGCTGCGCTTCATCTTGCCAGCGACAGTCATCGGCAAGACTACGTTGTCGATGGCGTTGAGATAGGGAATCAGGTTGCGCGTGCTCTGTTGCCAGACAAACCCCACGCGCTCGCGGCGATAGCGGTTGAGCTGGCCGTCAGACATGCGCAGCAAATCCTGCTTGTCCACCAGCACGCGCCCTGCCGAAGGCCGATCCAGCCCGCCGAGGATGTTCATCAGCGTGGTCTTGCCACTGCCGCTGGCGCCGACAATGGCCATCAGTTCGCCCGGCTGCACGCTCAAGTTGAGTTCACGCAGCGCCACCTGCTCCAGCCCGGCAATCTTATAGATTTTGACCAGTCCATCACAGAGGATGAAAGGTTCCGACAAAAGAAAACTCCGTTCATGAAAGGAAATTAGAGATTAGAGATTGGAGACTAGACAGTGCGTCTACGATCCCAATCTCCAATCTCCCAATCTCCAGTCTCCAGCTTCTCCGCTACACTGTCTCTCCCAGTTTGATCGCCTGGAAAACCTTCATGCGCAGCAGCAGCACGATCAGGACCATAAACGCCACAAAGAACAGCACGCCGAACAACATGTAGAGCCGCGTCACCGCAAACCATGCAATTTCGACGGTAAACGGTGGGATGTTAGCCGCCGGGCCGCTGCCAATCTGAAAATACGGGATGAACAGTTCGCTGATCAACGCGCCGATGCCGGTGCCCGCGCCCAGCCCCAGCAAAATCAGGAAGGCCAGCTCGCACGATAAAAAGATGGCAAGCTGCCGGGTCGAAAGCCCGATCGCGCGCAACGTGCCCAGTTCGATAAAACGCCGGCGGAAGGAAAAGAGTGCATAAAGCAAGAAGCCCAGCACGGTCAGCAAGGCCGAAGCCAGGAAGCCGACCGAAAGCACGCCAAAGAGCCCTTGGCGCTCTGGCCGGCGCAGCTCCTCGGCGATGCGCACCGAGGACGCCTGGTAATCGAGCACGCTGATCTCGTAGGTGCGCAACTCGTGGACCATCTGCTCGAAATCGATGGCCGGCGTCGTTTTGATCCAGACATCATAAGGTCGCTCGCCGCCGGTCTGCTCGAAGATCCAGTCGAGATTGGCAACCATCAGCGGCTTGCCTTCTTCTTCAGGGCTGTACCAGGTCGGGAAATAGCGGAAGTCGCCGACGATGCGCATGGGCACGCCGGTCTTGGCGTTCGCAGCATTCAGGCGCAACTGGATGGCGTCGCCCACGCGCAACCCTTGTTGGCGCATAAAGGAGCGCTCGATCAGCACGCCATCTGATGCAATGGCAAGCGAGTTCATCAGCGCCCCCAGGCTGGCTGAGGCAAAATCTCGCCGCCAAAACGCCACCTGAGGAAAGTCCACGCGATCGACGCCAATCATTGTGACGGGCTGCCAGCGATCTTGCATTTGGACGGCTGCGTCGAATTTTCCTACGCGCGTGGCGGCTTCGATCTCCTTGACATTCAGATGCTCGCCGACAGGGATGAACACCCACTCCGGCCCTGTGATCTCGGTGATCGCGCTCTGCTCAGTTGGCGCGGCCGCGGGCGTAGCCTCGCCCTGGCCTGCGGCCTGAAAACCTGCGCTGCCAAACGCACTTTCCCCCGCATTCGCGGCCGCGCCCAGCTCCACCAACCGGGCATCAGCGCCAATGGTGTAGTAACTTTGGTCAAAGAGATGATTATCGAGGGTTTGCGCCAGCGATGCGGTGAAGACTGATAATCCCAACGTCAACATCAACAAGACCAATGGCGTGCTGTACAGCCCCGGTTCGCGCGCCAGGTAACGCGTCGCCAGCAAGAAGCCGACGCTGCTCGTGCGCGCCGCAAGCCAGGCGATCAACGCCATCAGCATCGGCAGCAGGCGCAGGATCAGCAGCGTCAACGCCAGGGCCACCAGCGCCGGCAACAGGATCAACAGCGGGTTCTCAAAAATGTCACCGGCGGATGCACCTGCGGGCGTCAGAATCGTCCCTTGCTGACGCACGAGGTAGATGCCATAAACGGCAGGGATCAACAGCAGCACGTCAAGCCAGGCGCGTTGCCACCAGGGACGCGACACTGTACGCGCCAACTCTTGTTTGTAGCTGACAATCGTGTGCCGCGCCGCGCCGATTGAAGGCAGCACCTGCGCCAGCAACGTCACGCCCACCGCAATCAGGCCGAACTGCACAGGGCTGGCCGTCACTTGTATGCGCAAGTTGGAGTCGAGCGAAAAATTGAGAAAAGAGCGCGTCGCGCCAAATGCTTGCGCCACCCAGGCGCTCAACGGCACGGCCACGACCAGCGCAATCAATCCCAACACCGCGGCCTCCAGCATGGCGACGGCTGCGATCTGAATCGCGGTGGCGCCACGGCTGCGCAAGACCGCGATCTCATTGCGCTGGCGACTGACGGCCAGCCCCACCACCAGCCCGATAAAGGCCAGCAACAATGCCACGATCGGGATGCTGAACGCATAGAGCAGCACCGTAAGCAGCTGCGCGGACGCCTGGTACTTCTTGAGCGCGTCATAGGGCGAACTGTCGAGGCGTGTATTCGGCAACAGGGTGGCCGCGCGCTGCGAAACTTGATCGATGCGCGCCACCAACGCGGGCGCATCGGCCGCGGTGACATTAGAGCCATCGACCACCCAATACCACACCATCAACGCGACTTCATCTTTGAGGAGCGAGGAGATGCGTCCTTCGAAAGTGGCAAACGGCACGAGCAACTGCTCGTCAAAGGCGCGCGGGCGATAAAACCAATACCCCTCCTCGGGGTCGATCGGCGCCCAAATCCCGCTCACCCGCACAGGCAGTTGCACCGTGCGCTGTCCTGCGTCCGTTTCCATGTTGCGGAAGGTCAGAAATTCCTCACCGACCTGGATGCCCAGCGTTTCCGCCAGCACACCGCTGACGGCAACTTCAATCGGGTCGGCAGGGTCGGTGGAGGCGGGCGCCGGCGCGACGCCTTCCAGCCAGATGACGTGTTCTTCCAACTGCTCAAGCGCGCCAAAGCTCACCCATTCGAGTGGATCCTGGGCATTGGCGTAGTTTTGACTGGTATTGGCCGGGAAGAGACGAAAGTTGTCGGTTTTGACGTAGCGCACGACATTTTTGACCGGCAGCCCCAATTGCTGAGGGGCCGGACCGGAGAGATAGGCATCGACCGGCTCGATCTCGTTCCACTCTTTGACGCCGTAGATCGAGCCGATGTTGCGAAAGACAAAGGCAAAAGCCTGCGGATCGCCCTTGACGCCCTGCCCGGATTTTGTCAGTTCGTCCTGCAACACACGGTAATAGACAGCGTCCGCATAGAGCGGAATGCTCATGATCAGCGTGATCGCTGCAACCAGGCCGAGGATAGTGGCGATAGCCAGCCAGCGCTGCGCCATGACGCGCCGCACCGCGATCAGCAACGTTGCCCATGTACGGAGAAGAAAATTCATACGCGCTGCGCCGTGTCTCTCATGAGCCGACGACGACCTGGCCTTCTTCGACGCCTTCCAGGATTTCCACGCGATCCTCCGCCTCGACGCCGATGCGTACATCCACGCGGCGCTGCACATCGCCATCTTGCACCACAACGAAAAGGCGTCCATTGAAATTGCGGATTGCCTGCGGGGGCAGCCAGAGCACATCTGCGGCGCGTTCGACTTCAGCGGTGACGCGCACCAGGTCGCCGATGGCGTAGTTGCCGGTCTGGGCGGATTCATCGATCGTAATGCGCGTGCTTTTGTCTTTGGCCTCGACGGTCTGTCCGCTGCCGCCGCTGCCGTAGGGATAGGGCAGGCGGCGGATGACGCCGTGAAGCGTGTCGCCAGGTCGCGACGACAGCACAAAGGTCACTGGCATGGCCTCCGCCAGCAGTTGCAACTGGTTGCTGAGCAGGTCGGCGCTGATCTCCATGGCGCTGTCGTCTGCCACCGAAGCAACCGGTTGGTACCCCGTCACGGCCTGACCAGGCGTCAGCGAAAGCGACAGCAAAATGCCGTCGAAGGGAGCAATGATCTGGGCTTCGGCGATCTCCTGCTTGAGTTTTTCGACAGCATAGCGCGCCCGCGTCAGATCGTTTTGCAGCAGCGGACTGACGCCGACGCTGAGGCGATCGACCTCAATCTGAGCCAGATCGACATCTTTCTGGTAGGCTTCTACGCCGGCGCGCGAGACATTGGGATCCCGATCGGCGCCATCCAGCATAATTTGGGCGCGTTCGAGCCTGGTCTGCGCCTCGCGCTGGTCAAGTTCGAGATTGCGCATCGCCTCATCCAGCGTCACCTGCGCTCGCTCCAGCTCTAATTCGGCGGCTGTCAATTCTCGCTCCAGCGCATCGATTTCGAACTCGGCAATCACGTCCCCTTGTTTGACCAGGTCGTTGCGCTTGAAAAACACAGTGCGGATACGCCCGTCGGTGCGGAAGTAGAGAGCTTCTTCTTTTTGCGGCGAGATGCGCCCCGAAAAGGTGGTCGTGTCGATCACCTCGCCCTGCTGCACGCGATAAGTGGGCTTGAGGGCGATTTGCGCCGTGGGAATGGGCGTGGGCGTCGCTTCGGCGGCGCTTTGCTCGGTACGTGTGGCTGGCATTAATGCACAGCCACCCAGCATCAGCGCCGCGCTGATGACTGAAACCGCTTTCATAAATTGCCTACGAATCACTTGATTTCCTCAATGCTACATCCTGACAACGTTTGGGAAACTCGCCATTCACGAGGTCCTACTGGGAATGCACCAGACCAATTGTAAATCATCCACGATCCATTGCCAAAGGATTGCGCCTCGCCCATTCTCATTATCTATGCGGCCGAGAGATAGTGATGCCTGCGCAGCAAGCGAAGCCTCTGCCAGGCAATGGCGACACAATCGGCGCATTGTGCCGCCGTTGCTCTCTGTCGAGCAGTGCAGCAACCTAAAGTAAAGCGTCTGTTTAATCTGTTTAGTAAGGTGCAACCGCCTCATAGGCCGCAATTGCCGTCTCTTTGGAATTGATGTAGCCCAGGTCATCCAACCCTTCGAGCAGGCAGAGCTTGCGGAAGGGATCGATGGCAAAGCTATGCTGCTGGCCGTCCGGCAGCGTCACGGTCTGGCTCCGGAGATCAACGTGAAGCGTCGTCTCCGGGTCCTCTTCAACCAGATCCCAGAGCATATGGACGATCTCTTCGGGCAGCGTCACCGGCAGCAGCCCGTTCTTGAGGCTGTTGTTGTAGAAAATGTCAGCAAAGCCGGGTGAGATCACACAGCGAAAGCCAAAATCAGTCAGCGCCCAGACCGCGTGCTCGCGGCTGGAGCCGCTGCCAAAGTTGCGCCCGGCGATCAGGATTTCGGCGCCTTGATATTCCGGCATGTTGGTTACGAAGTCTGGCTTGGGCGTCCCGTCGGGATTATAGCGAATCCAGGAGAACAGCCCTTTGCCCATGCCCTCTTTGGTCACGGCGGTCAGGTACTTGGCCGGGATGATCTGGTCGGTGTCGACATTTTCCATGCGCAGCGGCACGGCAGTGGCAGAGAGAGAAGTGAATGGTTGCATGGTGGTTCCATTTCTATACAGGGAATGCGAAATTCCAACTTTCAATTGATGTCTCAAAGCATCTCGCGCACATCGACGACACGCCCATTGACCGCCGCGGCCGCGGCCATGATCGGGCTCATCAGCAGGCTGCGCGCGCCCGGCCCTTGGCGCCCCTGGAAGTTGCGGTTGCTGGTGCTGGCGACATATTTGCCCGCACCGGCCTTGTCGTCGTTCATGGCCAGACACATGCTGCACCCGGCGCCGCGCCACTCGAAGCCCGCCTCGCTGAAAATGCGGTCGAGACCTTCGGCCTCGGCCTGGCTCTTGACGGCCTTGGAGCCGGGCACGACGATCGCCTCGATGTTGCCTGCCACGCGCTTGCCCTTGACGATATGGGCTGCCTCACGCAGATCCTCGATGCGCCCGTTGGTGCACGAACCGATAAAGACGATGTCAACCGGTTGGCCTTCCATTGGCTGGCCGGGCTTCAAGCCCATGTACTCCATCGCGCTGAGCAGGCTGCGCCGCTCGGCTGGGTCTGCGAGTTCCTCAGGCAGCGGGATGCGGCCGGTGACGGCTACGCCCTGCCCTGGATTGGTGCCGTAGGTGACCATGGGCTGGAGCTGGTTGGCGTCGAGGAAAAGTTCGCGGTCAAAGGTGGCGTCTTGATCCGTGACGAGTGTCTGCCAGTAGGCGACGGCGCGTTCCCACGCTTCACCCTGCGGCGCATAGGGTCGGCCTTTGACAAAGTCGAAGGTTGTCTGATCGGGCGCAATCATGCCGGCGCGCGCGCCGCCTTCGATGCTCATGTTGCAGATCGTCATGCGG
>JACSRH010000183.1 GCA_014879855.1 Caldilineaceae bacterium
ACCTTACGCCTCAGATCACCGGTTGCGGCCAGCCTGTTGCTGATTGAAAATTATTCTGCGAAAGCCGCCGTCTATGCACATTGGTCTGGTTGCCACGATGGGCGCTACCTTACAAACAACTGCGCAGCCACTGGGCTCTCCGCAGCCAGCAGTGGGAATGCACGCTGTGAACTGACCGCTCAAGACGGAAGCCGGTGCGTCAGGCGAGTGGTTGCCCCCACCGAATGCGTTTGCGTGCGGCTGAAGATGACAATGGCTTCTGCGTGGCTGAACTGCGGTTGGAAGATGGCAAGCCAGGGATGAGTGCGATAGGCGAGCGCCGCGCCCACCAACAGCCAGTTGGGGAGCTTGCCGCTGAGGACGACGCCCCGGTCAGTGGGCAGGGGAGGCAGCGTGGCGTCTGTGAAGTCGGCATAGTCGAGGTAGGCTTCCGCCAATCGCAGATCCATAAACGTATAGCCGCGGGTCTGCTCGATCTGCCAGGATATGGGAGGAATATGCGGCGAAGCGGCGCAGGCAAGCGCCACCGGCTCGATCCAGCCCAGGCGCACGTCGAACAGAAACACAGGGCGTGGGGCAATGTGCAAAGCCAGCGCAGCGTAGAGCCACTGAGGCGCCCGCGCGTAGAGGGAAATGGGCGCATTCGGCAGATAGGCGACCGCGGCCGGCAGCGCGACGGGCTGCCAGCGACGTTCAGTGCGCGGGAGTCCCAGCCAATCGCCGAGTTGATCGAGATCGACGGCCAGTTCGGTCGGTGCGTGCTGCAGATGGTGCTGGCGTAGCTCGGCATCCTCGTAGGCCAACACTTCGCCCAGACGAGCCGCCAGCGCGGCAACGGCAATGCCAGGCGTGGCGGTGTGGCGTTCCAGGTTAGCAATTTGCCCGCGCAGCACCGGCGTCGTCGCCAGGATCTCATCCTGCCCGGTGCGGGCTGAATAAAGCTCCGCCACCACGGCCAGGCCATGACGTGCAGCCAGCTCTCGCCACGCCGCCAGCCCGGCATCGTCGTGAGCAATCAACACAGCATGGGTGCAGAAATCAAAGATGCGCTCCTGGTCGCCCGTCGGTTTGCCGCCGGCATCCACCAGCAAGGGCAGGTGGCGACGCTCCAGATCGCGGCAGATCCGATCGACGAAAGCGGCGCTGAACGCACCTTTGTAGCGCAGCAGTTGCACAGTCGCTGGCGGCGCTTCCTGGCTCCAGTCGCCCTCGCCGTCGGGACAGGCGCGCAGCACGTAGTGCTCGACCTTTTGGGTGCGCAGCGCCTGGGTGAGCAGATAGGTGAGGACGGATTTGCCGCTGTGCGGCGGGCCACCGATGGCGATGGCCGGGAAAGAGTTCATTGAGATCTCCACTAGCTTCTGATTGACTGAAAAAATGGAACGCAGATGACGCGGATCGGGCGGATGCGCGCGGATCAGATCAGCGAAAATTCGCGTCATCCGCGTTCTATCCCATCTTTGTGCTCTATCTCGTCTGATCGTTACGAAAAGACTACATCATTTTCTGGATGACACCACTGCGCTCTGCGGATATTCTATGACGACAGCATCTGTACTCATCGCCACGTTGGGCGGCCAGCCTCAGGTGGTGACCTTTGCCCTCGACGCCTTATTGGCGCAACACGAAGAGATTACCGCAGTGTATTTGATCCACCTGTCGCTTGACAATCTGCGCACACGCCAGGCCTTGGCGCGCGTGCAGCAGGAGTTTGCCGGCGATCAGTATGCGGGGCGGCGCTGCCGCTTGCGGCGCGTGCCGATCCTGCTGGCGGGTGCGCCGTTGGCCGACATCCACGACGAGGCCGGCGCCGAAGCGACCGGGCAGACGATGCGCGGCCTGCTCGGCGACCTGAAGCGCGACGGCGTGCGGCTGCATCTCTGTCTGAGCGGCGGGCGGCGCATGATGGCGCTGCTGGCGCTGTCCGCGGCGGCGCTGCTCTGCGACCACCAGGATCGCATCTGGCATCTGTACACGCCTGATGCGGTGCGGCAGCAGGCCGCGGGCGGCGCGCTGATGCATGTGGCGCCCGCGGCGGGTGTGCAGTTGATCCAGACGCCGCTGGTGCCGTGGGGCGCCTACTTTCCGGCGTTGCGCACGCTGGCGCAGACGTCGATGCAGGCGGCCAGCGCGCAACTGCGCCAATTCGCCGCCAGCGAAGATCCGCAGTGCCGCCAGGTGTACGCCCGGCTCAGCCCCCGCCAGCGCGCGGTGCTGCACGCCTTCGCCGCCGGCCAGCGTCCCGACGAGGTGGCCGCGGCGCTGCACATCACGCTGAGCACGGTCAACAGCCACAAGAC
>JACSRH010000389.1 GCA_014879855.1 Caldilineaceae bacterium
TGGATGTACATCGGTTTCTCGCACCACAGCGTACCGTCGTTGTCGAAGACGGCGATGCGATCGGCGACTGGGACATATTGGGGGCTGGATTCGTCGGTGACAGCGGTGACAAAGTCGAGAATGTTCTGTTTCAGCAGGGTATCGTGCCAACTAAGTAAGTGATCTTTCATTTTTTTCTCCACTTGCATCTGTAGCGTCAAAGACAACCTGATCCCACTGCCAAAGGCGTGTAAAAAAGTAGCGCGCCTGCTGCTGAAGCGTTGAACTGTTTCGTGCATGTTGCGCCATCTGCTGGATGATCTCGCCGATGGAGCGCTGGCCATCAATTGCCTCGACCAACTGCAGTTCTCGTCCATCAACAGGCAGAAACAGATCGGGGTCGGTGTGTCTGCGGTTGATGAGCACTGCGGCTGCGCCGGCTGGCAACCGCTCGCGCACGACCACGCTCTCCGGCAGACGCAGCGGCCTGTACTTCAACCAGCCAGCGCCATCAAAGTGAGGCAACGAATTACGGCTCGCCGCATGATAGACGATCAGGCTGTGACGCGCCATGACGCCACGGAGGAGTTCGACCGCGGCATAGTGCTCGGCTGGCGGCAGCGTTGCCAGCCGAGCCGCGTGGGGCGTCTGCGCCAGCGCGCCACACTGCGCCAGGTAAGGGGCCTGGCGCACCCAGCGCCCAAAGCGCAACCCATTGCGGGTTAGCCAATCGAAGAGCTGCGGCACGCTGTAGGCGCGATCCTGCGGGTTGAGCAGCGCGTCGGCCAGCGCGTCTTTGCGCTGAAAATCGGGCGACTCGGCAAGCAGGCGCGCCAACGGATGGGCGCGCGGCAGCGCGGTGAGCGTGACGGCGAGATCGCGAATCTCCGCATCCGTGTGGCCGATGCCCAGCCGGCGGCAGTACTCCTGCAGCATGTAGACGCCGGCGCGACCATACGGGGCGTAGACCATCAAGTGCAGCGCACCTTCCAGCGCCAGGCATTTACGCAACGCGGCCAGCCCGGCGTCCGGGTCGGGCAGGTGATGTAGCACGCCGGTGCAAACGATCTTATCGAAGCGGCGGCCCAGCTCGCCCGCCTGCTCGATGGGCAGAGGATGGATTTCAAGGTTGGTAAGATTGTACTTGCGCTTGAGCGTCTCGGTGTGACGCACGCTCTCGGCGCTAAAGTCGATGCCTACGACGGTGTCTTCGGGCTGGCGCAGCGCGTGTCGGGCCGCTTGTGCGGTTCCACAGCCGGCCACCAGCACTTGCAGGCCGGTGCGATAGGCGCGCCGCGGCCAGTGCAGGTGGAAGTCGGCGCGGCGGCGGCCCTCCTCCTGCCAGCGGCGGCGGTAGTCCGTAAGATCAGCGACCGGCGGCGGGTAGGGGTGCTGATTGTAGAAGGCCTGCACCCGCTCTGCAACGGTTGGTTCTGCACCTGTCATGGCTTGGTTCAAAGGCTCACTTGGCGATCTTCCGGGAAGCTTTGAAGCTTCCCGGAAGATCTTCTCCAATCAGTTGCTGTGCAGGGCCTGTTCCATCTTGGCCAGCGCATCGTCGATGCTGAAGCTGGCTGGCTTCATGCGCGGCGGGAACTCCTTGAAGGTTTCCAGGAACTGGCGGACGATGAACTGCGCCGCATACATGATGTAGGCGCGGTCGATCAGCCAGTCGTAGTAGGTATTGGAGGTGATGTCCGCGCGCTCGAAGGGGTCGGTGCGCAGGTTGAACATCTTGGGGAAGCGCAGAAAAACGAAGGGTTCGGCCCAAACTTGCAGCGTGCCTGGTGCGCGCTGCTCGGCAAAGACCACCTTCCAGTTGTCGTAGCGCAGCGCGACCAGGTCGCCGTCGTCGGAAAAGTAGATAATGCCCTTGCGCGGGCTTTTCTCCTCCTCCCCGGTCAGGTAAGGCACGAGGTTGTTGCCGTCGATGTGCAGCTTGAAATGCTTGTCGCCAACCTGCGCCCCTTGCTTCAGCCGCTCCTTCACATCCGGATCGCCCGCCGCGGCCAGCAGCGTAGGCAGCCAGTCGGTGTGACTGACGATCTCGTTGGAGACTACGCCCGCCGGAATCTTACCGGGCCAGCGGATCAGCTCCGGCACGCGGAAGGCGCCCTCCCAGTTGGAGTTTTTCTCGTTGCGGAAAGGCGTCATGGCGCCGTCGGGCCAGGTGTTCATGTGCGGGCCGTTGTCGGTCGAATAGAGCACAATGGTATCTTCGGCAATGCCCAGCTCGTCGAGCAGGTCGAGCATCCGCCCCACGTGCTTGTCGTGCTCCACCATCACATCGTGGTAAGGGGACTGCCAACGCCCA
>JACSRH010000063.1 GCA_014879855.1 Caldilineaceae bacterium
GCCGCGCTGCACCGGCTTGGGCTGGATGGCGCAGACGCCCAGAATGGCTACCTGCGGCGCGTTGAGCACCGGCGTAAAGCTTTCGACGCCAAACGCCCCCAGGTTGGTGACGGTGAAGGCGCCGCCGTTGAGCTCGTCCGGCGTGATCTTGCCGCCGACGCACGCCGCGGCCAGCCGCTTGGCCTCGACGGAGAGCTGGCGCAGGCTGAGCGTTTCGGCGCTGCGCACGACCGGCGCCATCAGCCCCTTGGGTGTATCGACCGCCACGCCCAGATTGACGCTGCGGTGCTGGTGGATCTCGGCGCCGGTGAAGAGCGCGTTGAGGCTGGGAAAAGCCGGCAGCGTGCGCGCCACGGCAAAGAGCACCAGGTCGTTGATCGTGACGCCGCGCAGCTCCATCGCCTCCGGGCTTTCCTTGAACCGCTTGCGCAGCGCCTGCAGTGTACGCGCGTCGGCCGAGGCATTGAGCGTTAGCTGCGCCGTCGTCTGCAGCGACTGCAACATCCGCTCGGCGATCACCTTGCGCACACCCTTGACAGGAATGATCGTCACTTCCTCGGGCGCGGGAGGCAAGGGACGAGAGGTGGGTTCAGGCGCAGCCGCTTCTCTGTCTTTCTGTCTCCCTGTCTCCCCTTCTTTGAACAAATCTTTCGAGGTGACGCGTCCGCCCGGCCCGCTGCCCTGCGCGGGCACGGCAAAGCCGCCCTCGGCCACCATCGCCTTCGCCACCGGCGTGAGCTTGGGCCGTGCAGAGATGGCGGCCTGCACGTCGCGCTCGATCACGCGGCCGCCAGGGCCGGAGCCAGCCAGCGCCGTCGCATCGACGCCCTTGTGGTCGGCGAGGTGGCGGGCGCGGGGGGAGATAGGAGATTGAGAGATTGGAGATCGGAGATTGGGAGATTGGGCAGTGGCGGGCGCCGGTGTTTCGACAGGTGCTGCCGCTGGCGATGCGTCTGCCTCGCCCTTCGCCCCTGGCCCCTCGCCCCCAGGAATTTGCTCTCCCGCCTCGCCGATCCAGGCGATGGTCTCCATCACCGGCGCTTCATCGCCCGCGGCGAAAAGCGTCGCCAACAGGATGCCGGCCGCGGTGCTGGGCACTTCCATGGTGGCTTTATCGGTCTCGACTTCGCACAGCACGTCATCGACCGCCACGGCCTCACCGATCTGCTTCTTCCAATCGACGATAATGACGCTCTCGACAGTATTGCCCTGTTTGGGCATAATGATGGGTGTTGCCATGGCCGAAAACTTGCTCCTCTTCCTGTTGATTTGCTGCCAGACAGTTCATGCAGGCACGGGTGCGCCGTCCTTAACCAAAGCGAGAGACTTTACCTAAATTTCCACATTCCCAATTGACTCCAACACGTAGGTCGGTTGATAGGGAAAGCGGCTGATTTCTTCACGTTTGGTGACGCCGGTAAGCACCAGCGCCGTGTCGAGACCACTGCTCACCGCGCCGACAATGTCAGTGTCCATGCGGTCGCCAATCATGATGGTCTCTTCCGAATGTGCGCCTAAAAAATTGAGCGCGCTGCGCATCATGTAGGGATTGGGCTTGCCGATGAAGTACGGGGCCACACCGGTCGCCTCCTTGATCAGGGCTGCCATTGCTCCACAAGCGGGCGCCAGACCATCTTCCGTCGGGCCGGAAGGATCCGGGTTGGTCGCCACGAAGCGCGCGCCCGCGGCGATCAGCCGAATCGCTTTGGTAATTTGCGCGACGTTGTAGCCGTGGGTTTCACCCAGCACTACATAATCCGGCTCGGTTTCGGTCATCACATAGCCTGTGCTGTGAATGGCGTCGGTCAAGCCACTTTCGCCAATGACAAATGCTTTGCCGTTCGGGCGCTGGCGCTGCAGAAAACGCGCCGTCGCAATCGCCGAAGTAAAGATACGGTCGATAGGCACCTGCAAGCCAGCAGTCTGCAAACGATGCGCCAGGTCGCGCGGGGTGTACATGGGATTATTGGTAAGCACCAGGTATTGGATGGCGCGTTCATTCAGACCGTCGATAAAATCCTGTGCGCCAGGGATCGCGGTTTTGCCGCGCACCAGCACGCCGTCCATGTCCATCAGGTAATTTTTATATTGTTTCATAACTTCCTCCGTGAAGCGTTTGAACAAACTCACAATTTGCTCAAGTGTATCAGCAATTGATTACCTTCACGGTATGGCATTTTTCCCGTTTCGGCGAAAAGTAAGCGACTCTGTCTTAGACAATGACAACCTCGATGCCAGATGCCCGCATGTGCGCTACGCTTGACGCGGGCGCGCCCGCGTCAGTGATGATTACGTTGAGTTGTTCCACGCTTGCAAAGGAAGCGATGCCAACGCGTCCCCATTTGGTGGCGTCAAGCACAGCGATCACTTGCCGGCAGAGCGCGGCGAGCGGGCGTTTGACAGCCGCCTCATCCGCGCTGACGTCTGTCAGCCCTGCAGCGGCGTCGATGCCATGCGCGCCAAAGAAGCCTTTCTGCAAGTTAAAGCTTTGCAGCTCTTCCAGCCCATAGGCGCCAACCAGCGAGGCCGTCTCTCGCTGCAACGCACCGCCTACCATCACTACGTCCACCGCGGGCGCGTCAAGCAATTCGTGGACGATCTCCAAGCTGTTGGTGACGACCGTAACAAACCGGCGCTGCTTCAGATAATAGGCTATGGCCAGCGAGGTGCTGCTCGAATCCAGAAAGACCGCGTCGCCATCGACGATCTGTGCGGCCCCGGCCTGGCCGATGCGGCTCTTTTCCTTGACCTGGCGCTGGCGACGCAACGCCAATGCCAGGTCGCTGGCGTCACTGCCAGCCGCCACCGCGCCGCCATGCGTACGCACCAGCAGCTTCTGTTCTGCCAGCGCCTGCAGATCCGCACGAATCGTCACTTCGGAAACGCCAAAGCGCTGGCGAAGTTCGGCCACCGCGGCGCGACCTTGCGCCTGCACAAGTTCGGCGATTGCCCGCCGGCGTTCCGCTAAATAGAGATCAGGCGGGAGCTCTGTCTGCTTCTGGATATTTTCGATAACTTTCATTTAGTTTCGATTTTAGTCTGAAAAGGAGTATTTGTCAAGCGGAATTCTGCTTGCTATTCTCTAGTTGCCTACCAGCAATGTGCCCCACTCGGTTGGATTATCGTGCGTAGTTCGGGCGGGTGAGGCGGAGATGACCGTCTGTTGCGCGGGTGCATCACTGTCGTTGTCACTGATGCTGAGGTTGAAGCCCACCTGCAGCCCTGGGTAAAGTTCGCTGGCGCTGAGGTCAAAGTAAAGCCAGGGAATGAGCACTTCTATAGCATATCCGCCAGGGGAGGTCGCCACCACGCCGGGAGGGAGGAAGCTGCTTTCCGCGGCCAATGGCAGCCAACGATACCCACGCACGAAAAAAAACTCGGGGTCCGGCGCCAGGCCAAGCTGCGTATCGTCGTCATTGGCGCGCGTATCGGCAAAATCGTCGGCGAGGCGGCGGTCAAACTGCAGCTCGACGCCGTCGCCCTGCCACTGGTCGCTGCCATCTGGCCCGGCGCGCAGCACGTCGTCGTTGACCTGCACCGCGAGATAGAGGCCTTCCGGCGCCCACATCACCTGAAACACAGCGGAAAGATCCGCGGGGCCGCTCCACTGGTCGCGCCCCTGGATGACGGCATCGATGGGCAGCCACGGCCCCGGCCAATCCTCGAAGCGCCCGTCGAGCGTCACCGGCTGCCCGCGCCGCGCGGGGAAGACGCCGTTCTGTGCGGGGCGCGCCGCTGCGTCCGCCACCGGCGCCGCGGTAGTCGTTCCTGCCGGAACTGCGGTAACCGGCGGATTGACCGCGGGCGCGCCAGAGATCGCGCCGCTGCGCCAGCGACCACTGTTGTCAAACACCATCACCAGCGGTCGCCAGCTTGCGTCAGCAGCATTATTATAAAGATTTTCCGCAGTGCAGCTTGCCACCGGCGCACTGGCCAGGGCAAAGCCTTGCTCGAAGGGCTGAATCGCGGCGCAGAAGCCTTTTTCCGGCATGGTGGCCCATCCCAGCCGCGCAAAAACGTCATCGCGCACGCCCCAGATGTAGCCAAAGCCGCGCTCTGGCCGGTAGAGCCCGCTCGGCGCTTCCCCGCGCAAAGACGCTTCCTGCCCATCCCACGTTTCGTTGGATGGCGCCCATGTTCCATCGCCGTACAGGACGTAGGAAAGATTGTCATCGCTGCGCCACAGCATGGCCCCACGCTCGAAGCCTTCATACGCGGCCCAGACAATGGTGGTCGGCGCGGCGGGGCAGCCTAACGCGCCGGGATCGAAAAGGGCGGCGAACTGCGGATCCAGCGGCACGTCACAAACGCGTGTGGGAGGAGGCGTGGGCAAGGACGTGGGCGTGGCAGCAGCCGGTGGCGTCACGTGTGTGGCCGCCGGCGCGCCCCCCGCGCCAGCCTGCGCCGTGGCGGTCTGCTGTGCAGCGGGAGAAGTCGAGCTGGTGGCCGTGAAAGTAATCACCGCTTGCGACGTCACCGCGGCGATCGGCGCTTCCGTTGCTGTGCCGGTTCCTACGCGGTCGGAAAGCGTCGTCCAGCCTACACCGACGGCAAATGCAAAGACAAACAGAATGGCCGCGCCAGCCAGCCAGAGCCACCACCGGTTTTGCTGCGGTGGGGGAAGGGGCGAACCCATATCGGGAATAATTTCAAAATCTTCGGGATTTGCCACGACGTTTCACCTTTTCCATTTCTGACACTGCAAACTTGCAGCGCTGTCCATCTCCACCGACCACTGAATGTCATCCTGAAAAGTGACTGTCAGGGTTGTGGAGACGATAAAATTGTCTCTTCAACCAACGCCCACAACAGCGGCCCCTGTTCCACCACATAGACAAGCCCTGTGATCAGGATAACTGCCAGTAGAAATAGCATCAGCGCACGCCAGGGTCGTCTGCTGTGCGTGGCGGCCGGCGGGGCTGGCGCATCCACCGGCAGTCCGGTCGCGCCCGGCGCATAGAGCCGCACCACGCGCGCACCGTTGACCCGCACCGCGCGCAGCTCCACCTTGCAGCCGATCCAGTCTCCAGCAAAGGGGCTGTTCGTCATGTGCACCAAGGTGTGTACATCTTCTTCGCCTACTGCCAGCGGTTTTGCCAGGCCTTCGACAAACACCAACGACGTGAGCGCCTCGACGCCTTGCGTGTTGATGCTGTGCACGCGCCCTTCCCACTGGCCGCCAGGCAGGTCTTCCGGCTGCAAGCGATAACGACTGACAATCGCGGTCGCGCGGCCGCGGTGCGCCTGATCTTGTTGCGCATGGGTTGCTTCGGAAGCGATGCGAAGCGATTGGGTGACCTTGTCTGCCATTGAGTGTCAGAATTCTCTTTTGATTATTGTTCCAGCACGGCATCGATCACCGCGCGGTCGATCGCGCCTGGCCGCACTTCGACAATGGCGCCATCCGCGCCCAGAAAGATGCTGGTCGGCAATCCGCTGATGTTGTAGCGGTCGCTGATGGCTCCCTGTGGATCGATGACGACTGGCGCATCCATGCGGAACTGCTCGGCGAAGGCGCTGACCGCGGTCGGCGCCTCGCTGACATTGACGGCCAGCAACGCCAGATCCGGATAGTCGCGTGCGGCTTGCAACAACTCCGGCATTTCGGCGCGACAGGGCGGGCACCACGTCGCCCAGAAGTTGATCAACACGGGACGGCCCTTCAAATCCGCCAGCGTGGTGTGGCGTCCGTCAGGCAAAAGCAGGGTAAAGTTGGGCGGCGTATCCCCTGCCCTGAGCAGTTGCGGCGGCCCTGCTTCCTCGAGCAATCCTTGCGGATAGCCGCGCCCGATGCCGCTGGGAAAGGTATTCAGCGCCACGCGCTGCGCACCGGCAGGCAGGCCATTGTTCGATTCACCGCCACACGCTGCTATTAGCAGTGCGAGCAGCGCGATCCACCACCCATATTTCATGCCACAACTCCCCTACTTTATCTGAACCTGCATCCATCAGGACATGAGGCTATTATACCGTAGATGTCAAAAGACCGGACGCACCAAGGCCATCCGTGGTGGATAGCGGCGCGGGTGTGGCCTGTGGCTGCATATTTGCCGCTCATGACCAGACATGCGCAGCGACAGGCGGCGCCTATGATCTACAATATGTTGCCGCCAGCATCGGCGTCCATGATAAAATGCAGCTATTCATCCAGGTATAATGTTGTAGGAGATAAGCCATGCATGGCCGCAATTCTGTTGACCTAACTTTCGTCACTAAAGAGAGGGCTTTTGAAGACTTTACCCAGCGATTCCCTGCCTACCAAGCCAACGCTCATCTCGATGATGTGCGCGCCGCGGATTACGCCCGTCTCGACCGCAGCGGCCACATCTATCTGGACTACACAGGCGGCGGTCTCTATGCAGAGTCGCAATTGCGTCAACACTTTGACTTGTTATCCGCCAATGTTTTTGGCAATCCCCACTCGCAGAATCCAACATCTTTGGCGATGACGCATCTGGTCGAGCAGGCGCGCGCCCATGTGCTGGCGTTTTTTCACGCCTCACCGGACGAGTACACCGTTATCTTCACCCCCAATGCCAGCGGCGCACTCAAGCTTGTGGGCGAAGCCTATCCATTTGCACCGGGTGGACGTTACGCGCTGCTGTATGACAATCACAACTCGATCAACGGCATTCGCGAGTTTGCCCGGGCGCGCGGGGCTGCGGTGAATTATGTTCCGGTTGATCTGCCCGATTTACGCGCGCCTGCTGCACGCGTGCTCGACGCGCTTGCCGCGGCCGACCCGACCCATCCCAACCTGTTCGCCTATCCTGCCCAATCCAACTTCAGCGGCGTGCAACATCCGCTTGCCTGGGTGGAGCAGGCCCAACAACGCGGCTGGGATGTGCTGCTCGACTGTGCAGCTTTTACTCCCACCAATCGCCTCGATCTCAGCGACGTCCATCCCGACTTTGTGCCGCTCTCCTTTTACAAGATTTTCGGCTACCCAACTGGCGTGGGCGCGCTGATCGTGCGCCAGCGCGCGCTGGCCAAGTTGCGCCGCCCCTGGTTTGCCGGCGGCACGATCACGATTACGTCGGTGCAGGGCGAGGGCTGGCACGCGCTGATCCCAGGCGCGGCCGGGTTTGAGGATGGCACCGTCAACTATCTCAATTTGCCCGCCATCGAGATCGGGCTGCGCCATGTCGAGCGGATCGGCGTCCAGGCGATCCATGCGCGCGTGATGGCGCTGACAGGCTGGCTGCTGGAGATGCTGACCGTGCTGACGCACAGCAACGGCGCGCCGCTCGTGCACATCTACGGGCCGACCGTCCCCACCGCACGCGGCGGGACGGTCGCCTTCACGCTGCGCGACCCACACGGCGAAGATTTTGATTTTCGCCGCGTCGAGGTTGCGGCCGCCGCGCGCAACATCTCGTTGCGCACCGGCTGTTTCTGCAATCCTGGCGACGGCGAAATCGCACACCAGCTTGGCCGCGAGGAAATGGCGTGCTACTTCACCGGTGCGACGCCCACATCTTTCTACGAATTCTACGACTTGCTGCACGTCGCCAGCGGCAAAACCCCGAGCACCATCCGCATCTCGCTGGGGCTGGCTTCCAACTTTGCGGATGTCTATCAGTTCGTGGAGTTTCTGATGGAGTTCCGCGATCGGTGCGCCGAGGATCTGCCGTGGGCGCCCACACCGTCGTTGGCCGCGGTGCGCGAACGCGACGCCGCCTAGTTAAAGGGAAGATGATGCTCTGGCTCAATGACCGTTGGTGGGATGAAGACGCGTTGCGCGCCGGCGTTGCGCCTGCAAACACCGACGCGCAGACGGGCGCCGTGTTTAATTTCAGCCAGGCGTGGCTGCGCGGCGACGCGACCTTCGAGGTGCAAACCTCGGGCTCAACCGGCGCGCCCAAGCCAATTCAGCTTCTGCGCGGCCAGATGGAAGCCAGCGCACGCGCGACAGGCGCCGCTCTCGGTCTGACAACAGGCATGAACGCGCTGGTCTGCCTGCCGGTGCACTATATTGCCGGACGCATGATGTTGGTGCGCGGCTTTGTGCTGGGGCTGAACCTGATCGTCGTTGCGCCAGCCGCCGACCCGCTGGCAGCGCTGCCACCCGACATCGCCATTGATCTGGCCGCGTTCGTTCCGCTTCAGATGCAGACGCTGCTCGACATCGCGCTGGACGCCCACAACAGCTCCTGCTTTCCTGAAGACACGCGGCAGGCTGCCTCTTATCGCCGCCGGCTCGACGCGCTGCGCGCCATCCTGGTCGGTGGCGGGCCGGTTTCTCCCGCGCTGGAAACGCAGATTCGCCACCTGACCGCGCCCGTCTATCACACCTACGGCATGACGGAGAGCGCCACGCACGTCGCGCTGCGCCGGCTCAATGGCGTGGACGCGTCGCCAGCGTTCGTTCCCCTGCCGGGCGTCGCAACTGGCGTCGACGCCCGCGGGTGTCTGCACCTGCACGGCCCGATGACAAATAACGCCCTGCTCCAGACCAACGACCTGGTGGATCTGCAACCTGACGGTTCATTCCTGTGGCTGGGGCGGTGGGACAATGTGATCAACAGCGGCGGGGTCAAGGTGCAGGTGGAGGGCGTCGAGGCGACCATCGCCACGGTGGCCGCGGAACAGCCGGAGCTTGATCTGGCGCGACGGCGTTTCTTCGTCGCTGGCCTGCCCGACGCAAGGCTCGGCCAGGTCGTCGCGTTAATGGTCGAAGGGGACGCGCTGAACGACGACCAAGCGGTTCAACTGCGCTGGGCGCTGAGCCAGGCTTTGCCTCGCCACCACGCGCCCCGGCAGATTATTTATTACCCACGCTTTGCCGAAACGCCCACTGGCAAGATCGACCGCAAAGCTGTGCTGGCTTTCATCGCACAATGACCGGCAAATAAAGCGTTTCCGCCTCCGGCTGCGCAGCGGTTGCTTCGACCACAACCCTTGCCTGTGACGCCACGCCATTGACAAAGAGCGTGGCAATGACAGGCCCCGTGAGCAATGCTGGTGCACTGGCGAGCGTCGTCGTCGTGAACATTGTGCTGGAGAACATTGTCCCCGCGGCCTGCCCCGGCCAGACCAGCCGCGCGCTGTCGAGATGGCGCAGTTGGACGAGCGGCGCGTTGGTGGCGGATTGGCGCGTCGCGCCGGAGGAGGCCGTTATTGCCGGCGAAAAGCCCGCGCCGCTGAGGACGACCTGTTGCTGTGGGTTCAATGTCGCGCCAGCAAGCACGGGAGCAGACAGCGCGGTTGGTGATGTATAGGCGATCACGCTGTCCAGCGTTGCCGGCAGGGCAAGACCGCCCGTCACCAGGACGCGACCATCGAGCAACAGCGTCGCCGCGTGGTAGATGGCGCCCTCGTCGCGGCGCGGCAATGTGCGCCAACGATCCTGCCCAGGGTCGTAGAGTTCGGCGGAACTCAGCAGGCCGTCACGGTTCTCGCCGCTGATTGCCAACACTTCACCGGCCGGCAGCAGCACCGCGACATGATGCAGGCGCGGCGCCAGCATTGGCGCGGCGCCGCGCCAGGTGTTGGTGGCCGGCTCGAAGATTTCGGCGCTGGCGAGCACTGTGTAGCTCTCATCTATGGGGTCGAAACCGCCGGCCACCAGCACGCGGCCATCTGGCAGCAACGTTGCGGTGTGGCCAACCCGCAGCGTATGCATCGTTTCCGTGGCGCGCCATTGACCCGTGGCCGGATCGTATATCTCGGCCGCGGTGGCTGCAATCAGACCCGCGCCATTGCCGCCGACGACCAGCACGCGCCCATCCGCCAGCAGCGTGGCCGTGTGATCCACGCGCGGGGCCAGCAGCGCGGCGACTGCGCTCCATTGCCCGGTCGTCGGGTCGAAGCGTTCGGCAGCCGTGCTGGCCGGCTCATGGGCAGCGCGACGCCCGGCGCCTAATCGCGCCGGCGCGGTCTCCCCGCCAACGACCAACACCGCGCCATCCGCCAGCAAGGTTGCGGTGTGGCCGCGCCGTGCAGTTTGCATGGCCGGCGCCGGGCGCCAGTCCCCCGTCGTTGGGTCGAAACGTTCGGTGGTATTCAACGCAGCGCGGAACGACCCGCCGCTGCCGCCCGTGACCAGCAGCGTCCCGTCCTCCAACAGCGTTGCGGTGTGGCCGAAGCGCGCCTGCCTGAGCGCACCGGACGGCTGCCAGCTATTGGCGATTGGATCGTAGCGCTCGGTGGAGGAGAGCACAGCGGTGGCCGCGATGCCGCCGGTTGCCAACACCGCACCATCCGGCAGCAGCGTCGTGGTGTGGCTGTGGCGCGGCGTGCTCAGACTGGCCTGCGTCTGCCAGCCGCCTGCCGGCGCAGGGATGCGTTCGGCTTCGTCGCCGGTGGCATTGCCGCCTACGAGCAGCACAGCGCCGCCTGGCAGCACAGTTGCGGTGTGGCCGCTGCGCGCGCTGGTGAGCGGGGCCAGCGCCACCCATGCAGTGCTGGCGGGCAGCCACGCTTCGACAGCCTCCAGCGATTCCATACCGGTTCCGCCCGCGACCAGCAGCGCGCCGTCTGGGCGCAAGGTTGCGCTGTGGCCGCTGCGCGCGATGGCAAGGCTGGGGCCAGTGCTCACGCCGTGCATGGGATCGACCAGTTCGACGCTGGCCAGCGGCTGGACAAAACGGTTGCTGCCGCCGGCAACGACAATCCGCCCGTCGTGACGCAAGGTCGCGGTGTGGTCAAAACGCGGGGTTTGCAGGCCGAAGCTGGCGGTTGTCCAGCCCTGGGTAGTGGCGTCGAAGAGTTCAATACTGGAGAGTATGCTGGTCTGAGAACGTCCGCCGATCACGATTATACGTCCATCGGGCAGCAGCGACGCGGTATGACCGCTGCGCGCCAGGGAAAGCGGCGACACGACCTGCCAGCGATCCTGCACCGGGTCATAGCGTTCCACTGTGTTCAGCGCCACACCCGCGGCATCCTCGCCGCCGGCCACCAGCACCGTGGCGCCGAGCAGCGTAGCGGTATGACGCTGCCGCGGGAAGTTCAGCGGCGCAGCAATGCGCCATTGATTTGTTAAGGGATCGTAACGCTCCACCGTGGCGAGTGCGCCTGTGTTGTCGCCGATGCCCCCGACGACGAGCACTTCACCCGTGCGCAGCAGCGTGGCGGTGTGGAAACGACGCGCTTCCGCCAACCGCGGACCCTCTTCTCCTTGTCGCGCGCCAGGCGCGTAGAAGCGCACAGCAGCGCCGGCGCCGCCCGCCACCAAAATGCGCGCATCGAGCAACTGCGTCGCGGTGTGGCCGGTCAATGCTGTCAGCCGCGCATGGGCGGCGGGCGTGGGCGCAAAGCCGGTCAACAGCAGACTGAAGACGAGCAAAATCAAAAACGTGCGTGAAACGGATTGGAAAAACATACGTGATGGGTCTCCGAAAGGAGGCTTTTCAAACCGCCTCCAGAGTGGAAAGAGTGACTCCCGCTAACCACTTGACTGATCGCCCGGCGTCAAATCGCACCGATGGCGTAAAATCACCGCGGCAATGCCAAACGCGGTGGCGACATTGAGCGACTGCTTGCGCCCAGCCATCGGGATTGACACGCACCGTGCACACAACGCCAGCAGGTCGGGGTCCACGCCAGTCACTTCGTTGCCCACGACGAGCACCAGCGGCAGCGGCGGCGCCTCGATGTCAAAGATCGAGACAGCAGCGCCGCCAGTCTCCAGCGCCCAAAGCACATGACCGGAGGCGCGCAGTGTTTCGGCAAGCGCCACGCCGTTGCGATGATGGCTCCAAGCCAGATGCTGCTCCGCGCCCAGCGCGGTCTTGGCCAGCTTGCGGTGCTCAGGCGTGGGCGTGACGCCGCCTAGATAGAGATGGCTTAACCCCGCGCCCTCAGCGCTGCGAAAGATCGAGCCGACATTGAACAGGCTGCGCACGTTGTCCAGCAAACCAGCCAGCCGAACCCTTTTATCGCCGGGCAAACGCGTCTCTGTGTCTTGCATGGCGGTGGGCAGCCGATGGACGACTTGCGTGTGCGCGCCACACCACGGGCAGCGGTCGCCGACAAGCTGTCCTGCCGCGGCGGGAAAGCGAAAGCGGCAGTGCGTTGCGATGCATTCGCGGATTTCGTAGTGCATCATATAGGCGGCGTCAGGCGCGAATCAGTCCACGTGTGGCGGCGTCGGCGAGCATTGCCTCGACATAGCTCCAGAGCGCGTGCGACCCTTCCTCGATGGGGTGGAGGCGATGATAAACGGCTGCCTGATCGACGCCGGCTGCGCGCCATGTGCCGCCGCCATTCTGGTAGTTTTGCAGCGAAGGCATCAGGCGATCCAAAGCGTTGGCGAAGCGCGCTTCAGGAGTCTGGCGGGCATCGAACTCCTCCCACAACGCACGCAGTTCGTCGCGCTGGTCATCGGGCAGCAGGCCAAAGATGCGGGTCGCGGCGGCGCGCTCGCGCTGTTCTTTGTCCAGGTTGGCCTGGACATCGTAAGCAAAGGTGTCGCCGGCGTCGATCTCAACGATGTCGTGCACGAGGAGCAGCTTCAGCGTGTGCAGCAGATCTATTGTTTCGTTGGCATGTTCGGCCAGCACCATTGCCATCACAGCCAAGTGCCAGGAGTGTTCGGCGCTATTTTCGCGGCGGTCGCCGCCCACCAGGCTGGTGCGGCGCAGGATGCGTTTGAGGCGGTCAAGCTCGAGCAGAAAGGTAAATTGTGCGGTCAGACGCTCATCGTGCATAAAACGATCCTTTTCGTAATTGCGCCCATTGTACCAGCCGCGTCGAGATTCACAATGATGCACAGAACAATAAGGCGCAGGTCGGCCTGGCAGCCCGACCTACGCGGCGCTGACGCGCCGTAAATAGCCGCGCAGACGCCGCCACCGCGCGAGAATGCGTGCACGCAGACCGGTGCGCTGTGACTCTGGGGCGTACTGCAATGCACTCACTTCTTCGCTCAACAGCAGCACTTCCCGCCCCACCAGGCGACGCGCTTCCGGTTCATCTTCCCGCTCCAATACCAGCGCGCAGAGCGCGGCGCCGTACTCGAGCACCGTGTCACCAGCCGCTGGCGCGCGTCCCTGGCGGCTGCCCCAGCGCAGCAACGCGTCCCACGGCTCTTCGCGGTTGCGCCGCCAACGCCGCACCC
>JACSRH010000226.1 GCA_014879855.1 Caldilineaceae bacterium
CGCCGCCGCGGCCGGGAAACACCCGCGGAGCAGCTCCTTCAGGAGACAAACGGCCATACCGTCGCCGAAAGCACGCTTGAGCCGCAACCGGTCAAACGCGACACCATGCGCATCTACCCCTATGGCGTGGGGCAAAATCGGCTGCGCTCCGCCGCCAACAGTCTGAACGTGCCGATCCAAATTGTCGACAACCTCAATGCCGCCGACGCGGTGATGACGTTGAAGAACTACTATCGTCAGCAGCCGGCGCCCATTCTGGACGCGGAGCGCCGCGGGATTCCTGTTTACATCCTGCGCAGCAACACCGGCGCGCAGATGGAGCAGGTGTTGGTGGACATCTTCAACATTGCCGTCACCCCGATCGATGCGTTTGATGAGGCGATGCGGGAAACGCAGGAGGGCATTCAGCGGGTGCTCAACGGCGCGTCGGATGTGATTCTCAGCCCGCAGTCCGCGGCAATCCGCAGCCAACAGCACCAGTTGGCGCGTGCGGCCAATCTCGTCAGTCACAGCTATGGGCGTGAACCCTACCGCCGTGTTCGCATCTTTCGTCGCTAGGGTCTCGAGTAGATTTTGTGTCAAGAAACCAGGTTTCTCCAAGAAACCTGGTTTCTTGATCGAAGCGCCGAACCATCTCAAGCAGGGGCGCCACAGTGAGTCTGTTTATTACATTTGAAGGGCCGGAAGGGAGCGGCAAGACGACCCAAATCCGTCTATTGGCGGAGGCATTGGCGCGCCGCGGCCTGAACGTCCTCTCAACGCGCGAGCCAGGAGGGACGCGCATCGGCAACGCCATCCGCGACTTGCTGCTTGACCCGGCGCACACGGAGATGAGCTCCCGCGCCGAAACGTTGCTTTTTCAAGCGGCGCGCGCCCAAATCGTCGACGAAGTGATCCGGCCTGCGCTGGCTGCCGGTCAGGTGGTGCTGTGTGACCGGTATGCCGACAGCACATTAGCGTATCAGGGCTATGGGCATGGCCAGACGCTGGAGCCGCTGCGCAGGTTGGGCGACTATGCCACCAACGGATTGACGCCGACGCTGACGATTTACCTGGATATTGATGTGCGCGCTGGCCTGGCGCGCAAACGCGCTGGCGCGGTTGAAGAGTGGAACCGCATGGAAAATCACGCGCTGGCCTTTCATCAGCGCGTGCGCGACGGTTATCTGGCCCTGGCCGCGGCTGACCGCGCCCGTTGGCTGGTGGTTGACGCCGCGCAGCCCGCCGCGGCGATCCACACGCAACTGCGGGCGCGTATCTTTGCGCTGCTCGGTGATGTTGACCCGAATGCAGCTTGATAAGAATTATTTTCACATCAAGCGTCATGCCAGACGGCGCCGATAGCGATGAAAATGGCTTTTACGCCTTTGCCACTTTGCGCCTTTGCGTTGAAGCGGCTATTTTCACATCAGCTTCTAAAAGTGGGGAGAGAAATCATGAAACTAGTGATGGCAATTATCAACAGCGACGACACGCGCAATGTGCTCGACCGTCTGGCGCGGCGCGGCTTTTCCGCCACGGTGACCAGCACGACCGGGGGGTTTCTGCGCGTGGGCAACACCACGATCTTCTGCGGCGTCGATGACGCAAAGGTGGAGGATGTGATGGGCGTCTTTCGCGAAAGCTGCCCCAGCCGCATCCAGTATGTGACGCCGCTGCCGCCGGTGATGGAGCCGGGGGAAGTTCACATTCCCACGCCGGTGGAGAAACACATGGGCGGCGCCACAATCTTCGTACTCGACGTGGCGCACTTCGAGAAGATCTGACCGGCCTACATGCCAAAGTCGTCGAGACCACCGCCAGCGCCGCCGGCTTCAGCGCCGAGGTCAGGCATCGACTGCTCGATTGCTTCGGGGCTTTCGCCGCGTTCCAGCCGGTCCACCATTTCCGACATCTCGGGGTCGAGCGGCTCGCCCATTTCATCACTCATCTTGCGCATAAAACCGGCCAGCGCGCGCGGGTCTTCATTTTCTAAACCGGCCATGAATGATGGGTCGGCCATTTCATCCAACCGATTCTCTTCCGATTTAAGCACCGCGACGCGGCTCACCAGACGGCGCAGGTGATGGCCTTCACAGTGGGGGCAGCGCGCGGCCTCATCACTGGCTGCGGAAAAGGTGCGAAAGAAAACGCTGACGCGTTTGCGGCAGTCCAGACACACATATTCATAAATTGGCATGATTCCCTCTTTTCACTCGTTCGCTTCCTCACGTATACTGACCTCATGAAGAAACCACGAGGATTATATGCGGAAGCTCGTTTTCCGTTCAAACGGATGAGCAGGTTGCAGCCGGTTTGGCAAAGCGCGTCGCCCGAACGCACTGTCCAGGGTTGCACTCGCCGCTCCCCGCATCTCGCCCCCCCGCCATTTCAGGAGGCTGCTTTGCTCGTATCTCAGGATCGCGACCAGGAAGTGGAGGCGCTCTACGCCAGCCTGAACGCACCTCGTCCTGTGCTCGTTGTGCTTTCAGGCCCCAGCGGCGTCGGCAAGGATTCGATCATCCAGGGATTGAAACAGACCAACTATCCTTTCTATTTTGTCGTCACCGCCACCACGCGTCCCAAACGCGCTGGCGAGTGCGATGGCGTCGACTATCACTTTGTGTCGGTGGGAGATTTCGCCGAGATGATCGAAAACGATGAACTGTTCGAATACGCCGTCGTGTATGGAGATTATAAAGGCATTCCCAAGAAACACGTGCGTGAGGCGCTGGCCAGCGGGCAAGATGTCATCATGCGCATCGACGTGCAGGGCGCGGCCACCATTCGCTCGCTCGTGCCCAGCGCGGTGACGATCTTCCTGACCGCCGAAAGCGAGGAGGAATTGGTGCGTCGTCTCCAATTGCGCAAGACTGAAGAATCCGACCAACTCAAGATGCGCATCGTCACGGCGCGGCGCGAATTGCGCCGCTTCGTCGAGTTCGATTACGTGGTGATCAACCGCGAAGAGCAACTCGGCGCGGCCGTGAGCGAAGTGCTGAGCATCATACGCGCCGAGAAGAGCCGCGTGGATTGGACGCCGGTGATCTTATGAGCTGGCAACCGCCCGGCCCGCCCTCATCCAACTATCCACCTGCTCAGAACCGGTCGCCGCTCGGGGAGGCCCGCCCCCAATTTTACATCAAGCTGAGCCGGCCGCTCATCACGCAGGTGCTGCTCGGCGTGATCCTCGCCGTTTTTGTGGTGCAGGTGCTGCTGGGCTTCTTCCTGTTTGGATCGTGGACGTCGCTCACCAACACCAATATCGAAGTGCTCGTTCTGATGGGCGCCAAGGTCAATCCCCTGATCGCACAGGGCGAAGTGTGGCGCCTGTTTACGGCGATCTTTCTGCACGGCGGCGTGCTGCACCTGCTCTTCAATCTCTACGCACTCTATGCCTTGGGGCCGCTCTTGGAGGGCTACACAGGACACATCCGCTTTCTGACGATCTTTCTGGTGAGTGGGTTGTACGGCAGCCTCCTCAGCTATGCTCTCTCCGGCCCGATTTCGGTGGGCGCTTCCGGTGCAATTTTCGGGTTGCTAGGCGGGATCACGGTCTTTTTTCTCAAATATCGCGATAATTTCGGCGTGCAAGGCAGAGCGATCTTGCAAAATATGATCGTTGTCCTCGTGCTGAACCTTGTGATCGGCTTCAGTTCTGGTTTTATCGACAACTGGGGCCATATCGGCGGTCTGATCGGCGGCGCGCTGGTGACTGTCGGCATCATGCCGCGCTATCGACAGCCAGCAATCGTGCGGCTCGGCTCTCAACCGCTGGAGATCGCCGAGCGACGCCAGGTGGAAGTCGCCTGGGTTATCTTTTGCCTGATTTTGCTCGTCATTGGCGTTTATGCCGTGACAGTCATTCGCTTTCAATAATTGATTCCACTTTTTATGGAGAAGAAACGACGATGGAAGATCTACGGCGCAGCGGTATCCTGCTGCATCCAACTTCGCTGCCCGGCGCGTATGGCATCGGCAGCTTCGACCAGGACGCGTATCATTGGGTCGATTTTTTAGCGGAGACGCGCCAGAGCCTTTGGCAGGTGCTGCCGCTTGGCCCCACCGGCTACGGCGATAGCCCCTACCAGAGTTTCAGCTCCTTTGCAGGCAATCCCTACCTGATCAGCCTGGAGGAGCTGGTGCAACTGGGTCTGCTTGACCAGCAGGCGCTCGACGCGTCGCCTGTCTTCCCGCGCGACCGGGTGGATTTCGGCGCGCTCTACACCTGGAAACTGCCCCTGCTGCGCCGCGTGGCGAGCGAGTTTCCGGCGCGGGCCTCGGCAAAATTGCGCGGCGAGTTCGACGCCTTTTGCGCCGGCAACGCCGATTGGCTGGAAGACTTTGCACTCTTTATGGCGCTCAAAGACGCGCACAACGGCGCGGCGTGGAACCAGTGGGAGATGCCGCTGCGCAGTCGCCAGCCTGACGCCATGGCCGCGGCGCGCACGACGCACGCCGCGGCCATTTTCAACCACAAGCTGAATCAGTGGCTTTTCTATCGCCAATGGCTGGCGCTCAAAGCGTACGCCAACGGCCAAGACGTGCAGATCGTCGGCGACATCCCCATTTTTGTGGCGATGGATTCCAGCGACGCCTGGACAAATCCCAGCGAATTCTTCCTGGATGACGAGTTTCAGCCGACGGTGGTGGCTGGCGTGCCGCCCGATTATTTCAGCGCGACGGGCCAGTTGTGGGGCAATCCCCTTTACCGGTGGGACGTCATGCAGCAGAATCGCTACAGATGGTGGATCCGGCGCATTCGCGCGGCGCTGCGGCTCTACGACATGGTGCGCATCGATCACTTCCGCGGCTTTGTCGGCTACTGGGAAGTGCCCGCCAGCGAAGAGACCGCGGTCAAAGGCCAGTGGGTCAAAGGCCCCGGCTCCCAGTTGTTTGAGGTGATTCGCGCCGAGTTGGGCGACGACCTGCCCATCATCGCCGAAGACCTGGGCGAGATCACAGCGGAGGTGATCGAACTGCGCGATCGATTCAACCTGCCGGGCATGAAAATCCTGCAATTTGCCTTCAGCACCGACGCCAGCGACAAGTTTTTGCCGCACAATTTTACGCGCAACTTTATCGTCTATTCCGGCACGCATGACAACGACACAAGCTGGGGCTGGTATCGCACCACGGCCACCGAGCACGAGCGCGACTTCTTCCGCCGCTATTTCCGCACCGACGGTCACGACGCGGCCTGGACGCTGATCGAAGGCGCGTTCCGCAGCGTCGCCAACACCGCAATCGCGCCGCTGCAAGACCTGCTCAATCTCGGCGGCGAGGCGCGCATGAACCTGCCCGGGCGGGCGTCGGGCAACTGGAGCTGGCGCTTCGCACCCGAACAGATCACGGGACATCTGGCGGAACGCTTGCGAGAGGCCACCCTGACCTTTGGCCGCGACCCACAAATTTTTGTGGACAAAGACCGCGAAGCAGGCGGGCAGAGCGGGCAGGATCAGAAAGGCGCGGGCGCGGTTTGACCAATTCGCAGACCGTCGATTCGCAAACCGTCGATTTGTGAGCGAGCCAGTGATCAGCGAGCCAGCCGTCAGACCCAACCTGCTCAAATCGTACACGCTGGTGCTCGTCCAGTTTGGCGCGTTGATCGCGCTGGCGTTGACCGGGCCGCTCATCGCACGCCATCCGCTGCTGCTGGCCATGGAGCTTGCGGCGCTGGCGCTGGCAACGTGGGCGCTGCTGACGGTGCGCATTCACAACATCAACGTGACGCCTGATGTGCGCCGGGGCAGCCGGCTGGTGCGCGAAGGCCCTTTCCGGTGGATTCGCCACCCGATGTACGCCTCGATCTTGATCGGCGCGCTGGCTCTGGTGCTCAACGAAGCGACGCCGCTGCGCTGGCTGATCTATGCGGTGCTGGTGGCCAATCTGCTGGTCAAGCTTTCTTACGAGGAACGCCTGCTGGTCGCCGCCTTCCCGCTCTACGCCGATTACCAGAAGACGAGCAAGCGCCTGCTCCCCTTCATCTATTAGCCAGCGCGCTCCGTATCGAGCAAGCGGCTTGCAGGCATCTCAGGTGTGCAGCGCTGCGTCGCCTTGAAACCGAGGTTGTATTATGCCGGCTACGCTTACGCTCACCTTCATGGCCATCGCTTCAGGCATCATCTACATCTGGACGACCTATACCGGGTCGCGGGTGCAGCGCTATCTCTTCAAGCCGCTGACAACGACGTTGATTCTGGCGCTGGCGTTGCTGCTGCCTGCGCCCGTCTCGCCCTTGTACCGGGGTTTGATTGCGATCGGCATTCTGTTTTCGCTGAGTGGTGACATTTTCTTGATGCTGCCGGGGAACAGCACCTTTCTCTGGGGACTCGCCAGTTTTTTGGCCGCGCACCTCTTTTACATTGCAGGATACGTTTCACGCAGCGGCTTTGCATTGCACTGGTTGATCTTGCTGCCGTTCGTCGTGTATGGGATGATCTTGCTTTCCGTGCTCCTGCCCTATACGGGCGCGGTGCGCATCCCAGTGATCCTCTACGCCAGCGTGCTCATGGTCATGGGATGGCAGGCGACCGAGATGTGGTGGGCGCTGCGCGACCTGCCTGCGCTTCTGGCTATGGCGGGCGCGCTCCTGTTCCTCGCGTCCGATTCGCTTCTGGCGCTGGACAAGTTCCGCGCCCCGTTTCCGCAGCGCGACCTGCTGGTCATGAGCACTTATTACAGTGCGTTGCTGCTGATCGCCTGGTCCATCCAGCTACCTGCAACTAGTTAGAAAAAATTTAGCGGTGAAATTATGTCAGACTTTACACAAATGCTCGAACGGCTGCTCCTGGAGAACCCGCTTGGCGAGGCGGCAATCGAATTTGCGTTGGCGCAGATGGTCAAGCTGCCCAGCGGCCCGTTCAAAGTGCAGACTACTTACGGCCTGCGCGTCCCGATGCGCGACCGCGTGGCCTTGATCGCGGATCACTTTGCGCCAGTCGGACTTGCATCCGGCCCAGCCGTGTTGATCCGCACGCCTTACGGGCGCAGTGGACCAGGTCGTTCGCTGGCGGAGACGTACGCCCGCGCTTTTGCCACGCATGGGTATCATGTGCTCAATCAGGATGTGCGCGGCCGCTTTGATTCCGAAGGAGAGTTTGTCGCGTTTGTTCATGAAGACGATGATGGCTGCGACACGCTGGCGTGGATGGCGCGTCAACCCTGGTGCAATGGCGCCATCGGCATGTGGGGCGCCAGCTATCTTGGCTATGTACAATGGGCCGCGGCTGCCAGCCACGCGCCGTCGCTTAAGGCGCTGCTGCCGATCATCACGCACTCGCACCTGATGGAATATCACGCGCACGGCTTTCCGCTCGACCTGCTGCTGCGTTGGATGTTTCAGCTTGCAGCAATGGACGACCCAACCTTGAGCGCCTGGGAGCGCTTGCGCCGCATCAACAGTGGTTCGCTGCAGGATCGCTTTCTGCGCGATGCGTTTATGCATTTGCCGATGCAGACCGCGGATGCGCTGGCGATCGGCAAACCCGATGGACTCTTCCGCGAGATGAGTGAAGCAGGCCCCCAGCACCCGGTCTGGCAGCAGGTGGATCACCGCGACGCTGTGGGGTCTGCGCCGCCGGCCGCTTTTATCAGCGGCTGGTACGATCTCTTCCTCGACGGGCTGTTGGAGGATTATGCAGCGCAGGCCGCGGCCGATCGCCACCCGCGCCTGGTGGTCGGCCCTTGGCATCACATGGATTATGGCTACATGGCCGTGGCGTTCAATGAGGGGTTGCGCTGGTTTGCTACGCACCTGCGCCACGAACCGTCCAGCCCGGACGCCAGGCCCGTGCGCCTCTATGTCATGGGCGCCAACCGTTGGCGCGAGTTCGACCAGTGGCCGCCGCGCAGCCAGCCGTTGCGCCTCTATCTGCACGGCAACGGCGCCGCCAAGACTGGGCGGCTTTTTGTCGACCAGGCGCCCGCCGGCGCCGCCCCCGACGCTTACCTGTACGATCCAGCCGATCCCACGCCTAGCCTGGGCGGACCCAAGCTCTCTGACGATGCAGGCAGCGTGGACAACCGTCCGCTGGAGCGCCGCAAGGATGTGCTGGTCTTTTCGTCGATCCCATTGCGGGAGGATGTGGAATTCGTCGGTCCGGTGCAGCTTGACCTCTACGTCAAGTCGAGTCTGCCCACGGCTGATTTCTTTGGCCGGCTCTGCGTGGTTGATCGTTCGGGTCGTTCGACAAACATCTGTGAAGGGATCTATCGTGTGGAAGCGGGGCGCGGCGAAGCGCAACCCGACGGCAGCGTGCATATCACCGTCTCCCTGTCGGCAACAGCCTATCGGGTCAAAGCGGGACAGCGCATCCGATTATTGGTCGCCAGCGGCGCGCATCCCCGCTTTGCGCGCAACCTGGGCGTCCCGGGCAATCAAGCGCTGGCAACGGAAATGCTGGCAGCGCAGCAAACCGTCTTTCATGACGCCGCGCACCCGTCCGCGCTCGTCCTGCCAGTGCTCCAGGAATAGCGCTACTCCAGATTCGCGTGTCGTCGCATCATCGCAGTGTTATCCTGCCCGCAGCGCGCGGCCAGCATAGCGCCGATGCAGTCCAGATAGATCGCCATCGCCTGCTCCAGCGCATTGGCGAGCGGCAGGCGCGTCGGCGTGGCTATCTCTGTTTTAACCGATCCAGCCGGGGTGATGACGATTACATCAGCCAACGCCGCCAACGGCGTCGCCTGGCTGGAGGTGATCGCCAGCACCTGCGCACCGCAGGCTTTGGCCTTGCGCGCCAGGTTCACGACCGTCTCGGTGCGCCCACTGCCGGAGAGGGCAATGAGCAGATCGCCCGCAACGATGGCCGGCGTCGTGACGTCGCCCACGACGTAGACCTCCAGCCCGATTTGCATCAGCCGCATGGCGAACATGCGCAGGATCAAGCCGCTGCGTCCCAACGCCACGACAAAGACGCGCCGCGCATCCAGAATCGAGGCCACCATGGCCTCGGCGCTGACATCGTCGATTTGAGCAAGGATGACGTTGACTTCCTCCAGCTCGTGACGAATCCATTCGGCAAGACGCACGGCGTGACTCCTGCACTACGCTTCAAGCGAAGAAGCGAGCCTCTGCCTCAAAGCTGGGCTCGCGTCGCCTGCTATTTGCGGCGCGGCCCACGGCTGCGGCGGCTGCGCTCTGGCTTGGCAGGTTTCCGGACCGGCTTGGATTGCGGCTCCTCCGGCGGCAGCGTCGGCGCGTGCAACAATTGCTGATAATAGTCGTCGAGCAGCATCGTCATAATCGGCAGCTCGTCCTCGTTCTCCATCAGGCTGCGCACGAGCGGGACAAAGCGCTGGCTGCGTTCGGCTTGCAGCTTGTCGCGATCGCGCAGCCGCGCTTCGAGCAGCGCGGTCAGCCGTTCGGCCACGACCGCCTGGACATCCTCTTCACTGGGCAGCGGCCGCTCCATCATCGGCAACTTGTAGTGCTTGACGATGCGGTCAAGCACGCTTTTGTCGGCGCGGCTGACCAGCGTGATCGCCACACCGGCCGCGCCCGCGCGTCCTGTGCGCCCAGAACGATGGATGTAGCCCTCCGTATCTTCCGGCGGTTCGTACTGAATGACATGCGACAGTTCGGGAATGTCCAGCCCGCGCGCGGCGACGTCGGTGGCGACCAGAAAGCGCAGCGATCCCTTGCGCACGCGCGTCAACACGTGCTCGCGGTCGACCTGCGAAAGGTCGGCGCTCAATTCGTCGGCGTCGTAGCCAAAGCGTTGGAGCACGACGGTGACAAAGTGAACATTGACTTTGGTGTTACAGAAGATGATGGCCGACTCTGGGTTTTCCACTTCGATAATGCGCACCAGGCTGCGTTCGCGCCCCATGTCTGGCACGACATAGAAGACATGCTCGGTTTCGGCCACGTGGACGTGACCGCTGCTGAGCGTGACAAATTCCGGGTCGTGCATAAACTGGTGCGCGGTGCGCATGACCTGCGGCGGGAAGGTGGCCGAGAACATGCAGGCGTTGATGCGACGTTCGGGCAGGTAGCTCTGGATTTCGCGCATGTCGGGGTAGAAGCCCATCGACAACATGCGGTCCGCCTCGTCGAAGATTAACATTTCCAGCTTGTCGAGCACCAGCGTGCGCTTGAGCAGATGGTCGAGGATGCGGCCAGGCGTGCCGACGACGATGTGCGCGCCCTGTTTGAGCGCGTCGATCTGCTGGCCATAACCGACGCCGCCGTAGACAGCCACGGTGCGCATTCCGGAACTGCCGCATAAGATTTCGGCTTCATGCCAGACTTGATGCGCCAGTTCACGCGTCGGCACCAGGATCAACGCCTGGCAGGCAGCCTTGTTCGGGTCGAGCCGCTCCAGCATCGGCAGCAGGAAGGCGCCTGTCTTGCCGCTCCCCGTGCGCGCCTGGATCATCACATCCCGGCCATCGAGCAAATAGGGGATCGCCCGCACCTGCACTGGCATCAAGGTTTTCCAGCCGGCGCGCGTGGCGGCTTCAGCGATATGGGGCGGCAGTTGGTCAACGGTAACTGTCGGGACGGCGTCAGTTGTGGTTACGGCGTCTGAACTGGTGGCGTCTGAACTGGTGGCGTCTGAATTAACTATGTCGTTCAAGCGGGACTCTCTTTTGTTTTGAATAGATACGTCGCTTTCTCATCCAATGATCGTTCGAGTATGAGAATTGTGTTTTCAGTATCGCATAATCAGCCCCCTTTTGATAACTACTATTCCGGCGATTGCTTGTAAACCTGCCTTTTAAGGCGGAAGCTGGCTATCCAGCAGCGTAAACTATAGACCACGAACTAGCTGGATGCTTGCGCACTTCGCCCGAAAATCATCCGGTGTTGTCCTTCAAAGCCGCCTGATCCATGGCCTAGGGAAACCCGGCTGAACAGTTACGGGGAGAAGACAAGCTCCCCTGTGTGGCTGGTGCGTCCCCGACTTCTGGCGAGTTGAGCGCCCGCGTGCGTCGCACGGGTCAGCCGATGGTCTCTGCACGATGACCGTTGACCCGTGCGACGCACGCGGCAATCATTTGGGACGCATCTTATCTGCTTTGCTAGTTTCGAATCACAGGCAGATAGATGTTCTGCAAGGTTGTAGTAGCTCCAGTCACCGTGAGGGACACGCGCACTTGCTGCACCGGCAACGCGCCGCCCGGCCCGCTGCCGGTGATCGACGCCATGGCCGTATAGTCGCCTGTTGCCAGTCCAGATGGATCGACGCGTAGGTCAGGATCGGCCGGGGTGACGCCGCTGGCGGCGGCCACAGAGAGCCAGGCGGCGTTGCTGCTCGCCTGCCACGCCAGCGCGCTGCCATCGGGATTGCGCAGGCTGAGGGTCTGCGTCTGCACCGCGGTGCTGCCCACGCTTGCCACGAAGTTGGTTGCCGGCGGCGCCACAACGAGGGCCGCTGCCGCCACCATCACATCATCGCTGACGGCAACGGTGCGTTGGGCCGTGCCAACCGCACCGTTGCCGTCCGTGACCTGCAACGTCAGCGTATGCACGCCGATCGTTTCAAGCGACGCGTCGAGGGACGCGCCCGCGCCCAGCAATCCATCCAAGTCCGAGTACCACGTAAAGGCGCTGTCGGGCAGCGTCACATCCTCCCTATCGGTGGCCACACCAGCCAACGGGACCACCTGTCCATAGCCGAAAGTCGCCCCTTCTTCCGGCGTGACGATCTGCGCGGCCGGCGGCTGGTTGGGCGCGCTGAAGATGCCGGCTGAATCCGCCTGGCCGGTGTTGACGCCGTCGCTGACAATGACGCGCACCTTGCCTTGCGTCGTGCCGCCCAGCTCGGCCAGCGGGATCACGACGCTTGACCCGGTCAGATGCAGGCGCAGCGGCGCGTAGCTGGCGCCGCCGTCACGGCTGTAGAGCACGGTGGCGACCAGCGCATCGCCATCCGCGTCGCTGGCCGACCAGTTTACGGTCAGCCCCGCGCTATCGACGATCTCACCGCCGGCCGGTGTGACCACCGCCACCGTCGGCGCGTTGGCGCTGACCGCGCGCGCTGCCAGCACAGTGGCGCCGGCGTAGACGATCTGGATCTGTGTTGCGCCGGCGACGAAGGGGACCTGTTCCATGACCAGCAAGGGCTTGGTCAGGTCGTCGGGATCCTCCGTATCGGCGCGCGGGGTGAAGGGGTAATCGGCCAGCACGCTGCCATCGGCCCCGATCAGGCGGATGGAATACACGCCCGGCGCCGAATCCGCCAGCACCGACGGCGCGCTGAGCCGGTAGATTTCGTCCAGCGTCGCCGAAGGCCCGGCCGGCGTCACACTGCCCTGGATGACCAGATAGTCGGCCAGCGGCGCATCCACCGTGCTGGCGAGCGCCGCGGCCGCGTTTTCTGACGCCAGACGGTTGCGGATGGCCTCGTAAGTGTAGGCCGAGATCCATTGATTGTCGCAGTAGGTCATGACATCCTTCCACGTTGGCGGATAAACAACCGGCCCGCGCAGATAAATGTCGAAACCCCAGTATTTGTTTTGACTATCCTTGCGGCCGATCGAGCCGCTCTCGCCCATCGGATAGCCCGCATCCGGCCCGCCTTCGTCGCCGCGACAGCTGACGTGGCTGCGCCCCCAGGTGTGCGCCAGTTCGTGGCCGGTGTACCAGTCGCCAAAACTCTCGCCGTCATTGTTTTTGTCCCAACTGGAGAAGCTATGATTGTTCGGGTCGCCGGTTGGCCCGGAGGCGATAAAGCTGGGGATGTCGGCCGCGCAGCCGCGCATCCACACGGCGCTGCTGGCGTCGGCCACCAGTCCGAAATAGCGCGTCGGCACGGCATCGATCCCCGCCCACTTGAGAAAGAGATTGTCCCAGAAAAGGCGGCCGTTGACTTCATCGCAGGTGGGGATGCGGTTGAGACTGGTCATATCTTCGCTGTCGCGGATGACGGTCAGGCGGGAGATCGGGTACGCGCGGCGCAGCCAATCCTCGACCTCGCGCAGTTGCGTCTCGGTGGGCGCATAGACCGTGTCATTGGTGCGATAGCGCACCGAGAAGAGGCGCAAAACCATACGCGGCGTGTCGACAAAGGTCATGCTGGTGCGCAGC
>JACSRH010000107.1 GCA_014879855.1 Caldilineaceae bacterium
CTGATGCGCACGTTGCGCACCGTGACGGTTGATCTCGAGCGTCAGCAATCAGGCAGAAAAGGCGCAGACGTCCGTGGCTGAGACTGGGCTGATCGTGGCGCGCAACGTCCACAAACGGTATGGGCGCAAGCGGATTTTGAACGGCGTTGAATTGATGGTGCCGCAGGGACAGGTGATGGCGCTGCTTGGCGCCAACGGCGCGGGCAAGTCGACCCTGATGCGCATCATCTCCGGCCTGGCCACGCCCGACCGCGGCGACGTGATGTTGGGCGGGGTGTCGACGCGCAAGGCCGGCCACGAAATCCGGCGCTATATCGGGTTTGTCGCCCATGCCCCGTTGCTATACGACAACCTCAGCGCCTGGGACAACCTGATGTTTTACGCCCAGCTCTACGATATTCAACAGCCGGCGCTGCGGATCGAAGCGGTGCTTCACGCGGTGGAATTGTGGCCGCGACGGCAGGACGTGGTGCGCACCTACAGCCGCGGCATGACGCAACGGCTTGCCATTGGCCGCGCCATCCTCCACGACCCGCCGGTGTTGCTGCTCGACGAGCCGGACACCGGCCTGGATCCTGCCAGTGCGGAAGCCCTGGCGCGCCTGATCCGCACCCTGGGCGCCAGCAGCCGCGCCATTTTGCTGACGACGCACAACCTGGAGCGGGCAGTGACGTGGGCCGATTCGGTCAGCCTGTTGGCCGATGGTAAAATCGTGCAGACCGCGGACGCCGCGTCCTTGACGACAGAGACGATCCAGCAGTGGATGGTGGAGACGGGGAGTCTGCCATGAGCGGTGACGTCCACTTGGCGGCGCAGCCAGTCGTCATGCGGCTGGGCGGCGGCCTTCTTGCCTATTTGCGCAAGATCGGCGCTGTCTTTGCCAAAGACGTGCGCGCTGAGTTGCGCGGTCGCGAGGTGTTCAGTACGATGACCGCGTTTAGCGTGCTGGCCGTGCTGATCTTTGGCATGGGGTTCGATCTGCGCGTGCCGCGATCGGAGATGATCGCGCCGGGCGTCTTGTGGGTGGTGATTTTGTTTACAGGCGTGTTGGGGTTGAATCGCAGCTTTGGCGCGGAGGTGGATCGCGGCACGCTGCCCGCGCTGCTGTTGGCGCCGGTGGATCGCAGCGCAATCTACTTTGGCAAGCTATTGGCCAATCTCTTTTTCACGTTGGCGACGACGCTCGTGATCCTGGCGGTGATGTTTTTCATCTTTGATCTCAACCTGTTTCACCCTTACAACCTGTTGGCCGTCCTGTTGGGCGTCCTGGGATATGTGGGCGTCGGCACGATCTTTGCGGCGCTGACGGCAAGCAGCCGCGCGCGCGAGACGATGCTGCCGATCCTGTTGCTGCCGGTCATGGCGCCGGTTTTCGTGGCCGGCATCGGGTTGACTGCGGGGGTGATCGATGGCAAACCGTTCGACGATCTGCGCCAGTGGTTTGGTATTCTGGCCGCGTTCGATCTGATTTTCATTGTGGTGGCATATCTACTCTTCGACTTGATCTGGGAGGATGCGTAAAGGAGGCTATGTGGGTGCAACGACACTGAAGGCGAAAGAGGTTGGCTGGCGCGGCCTCGATATAGTGCAACTAGTTCTAGGGCTGTTAGCCGTGGCGTCGATGACGACGGTCATGTGGGCGGCGCTCTACCTGGCGCCGGCGGCGGCGAACCTGGCGGGCGACGAACAGCTTGCGCAGCGCATCTTTTACATTCACATGGGCTGCAACATCGGCGCGTTGGCCGGCTTTTTGGTGTCGGTGGTCGGCAGCATCGTTTACCTGGTCAAGCGGGACCTGGACTGGGATCGCGTTGCCCAGGCTGCCATCGAGGTTGGCGTGATCTGTGGACTCGGGACGATCATCACCGGCATGTTCTGGGCCAAGCCGACGTGGAACACCTACTGGACATGGGATCCACGCTTGACGACCTCGACCATCACCGTATTGGTCTATCTGGCCTATCTGCTCTTTCGCAACGGAATCGACGATCGACGCACGCGCGCACGTTTTGGCAGCATTTACGCGGTCCTCGCCTTTTTGAGCGTGCCGCTAACATTCTACAGCGCGCGCCTCTTCCGTTCGATTCATCCCGTGGTCTATGGCAACGAAAATGCCGATGCCCAGGGCGCGTTCAGCGTGGGCGCCACCATGAGCCAGGTTGTCACGATCAGCATGGTCGGCTTCTGTGTGCTGTTTAGCGCCCTGCTCATTCTGCGCTGGCGCCAGTTGCGCAACGAAGACGCCATCGCCGAATTACGC
>JACSRH010000024.1 GCA_014879855.1 Caldilineaceae bacterium
GCCACCATCCAGTACGCGCTCGACCAAGCCGGCGAAGGCGATGTGATCGTGATCGCAGCCGGCGTCTATTCAGTATCGCCGTCTATGTTCCTTGCAACGCCTGCCGCGCCAGCCACGCACAGCCGAGGATCGCGCCGTCCGTATCCAGTTGGTTGCCCACGATGCGCACCCGCTCACCCACCGAGCGGAAGGAATAGCGCGGCACGGCCTGTCGCGCCGGCGCAAAAAAGAGATCGCCGCAGTGCGCCACCGACCCGCCGATCACGTAGCATTCGATGTCAAGGATCATCGCCAGCGTGGCAATGGCCGCGCCCAGGGCCGCGCCCGCGTCGGTCAGGATGCGCTGCGCCAGCGCTTCGCCCTGTTCGGCCAGCACGGCGATCGCCTGGCCGTCCAGCGTCGTGGCAGTTTGCATTGTCGGCGTCTCGCCGCGCTGCGCCGCGGCATACCGCCGCGCCAGCCACGGTCCGCTCATGAAGGTCTCCACGCAGCCGCGTGAGCCGCACGAACAGATTGCCCCCTGGCGGTCGAGGGTGGTGTGCCCGAACTCGCCAGCCGAATTGTGCCCGCCGCGATAGAGTTCGCCGTCCGCGATAATCGCCGCACCGACGCCCGTGCCGACGATCACATAGACTATGCTGCGCTCGCCGCGGCCCGCGCCAAAGTGATACTCGCCCAGGCCAGTCGCCTTGGCGTCATGCTCCAGGCGCACAGGCACGCCCAGCCGCTCGCGCAACAGCGCAGCCAGCGGCGTATGGTGCAGACCGAGAATATTGGGCGGGTCGAGCAGGACGCCGTTGAGGTGATCGACCGGCCCCGGCGTGCAGACGCCCACCGCCGCCACCTGGCCGCACGTCGGCGTCTCTGCCTGCAGCGTCTCAACGGCTGTCGCAATCCGCGCCACCACCGACGCTGGCCCCAGTCGATCCTCGGTCGGAAAGCGCTTGCGCGCCACAATGCAATTGTCCGGCGCCACCAGCCCGACCTCGATCTTGGTGCCGCCGAGGTCGATGCCAGCCACCCATGACGTCATAGTCGATCTCCAGAATTCGATGGCTCGTTCAAGTTATCCATCATGCGGATAAATTCGCTTATATCCCTATCAACGGCGTCATAGCAGGCTCGTAATTCGCTACATAACTCGGAGATACGGGAGGGGCGTAAATTGAAGATGTACAGGTTACGCACCAGGTGACGAAAGCCACGGTATTCATCAAGACAATACCGAGTTTCCGTTTGAATGACAGGAGGACGCACGCCTGTGATTGCGGCTGCCATCTGCTGCAACAGCTCTTGATGCCAATTCGGCCCGCCAGGAATGGCTCCATCCAAGGTGCGTGCAATATCCTCGAAGATGGCTTCCACGCCGGTGTAAAAAGTATGTAGATTGAGCGCGATGCCGTCAAAGTAACCGTCGTCCTGAGAAAGATTGGCTTTTTCCAGCAAAGCCTCCGCGCGTGCGACGACGCGTTCGATATCTACCAGCGCTTGCTGGAGACGACCACTTAACGCTGCGGAATTTGTGCTCATAGGGCGCTTCCCTCCTCTGCAACGACGGCCAGCAGGCGCGGAGACGCCTCTTCCCCACGCACCAGATCGACAAACATATAGCTGTCAAGCCCGTTGACATCGGCGACAGCGCGCACATAAGCACGCTCGTCGATGCCCCAGGCGATCAGATCAACATCGGATCGTTCGTGAAAGCGCTCCGGTTGCGCCGTTGAGCCAAACAGGATGATTTCCGTCGCATGATAGGTGGCGCGCAGCAAGCTGGCAGCGGCAACTGCCACCCCCCGCGCACGCGTCAAGTGGCGCAACCGGCGCTCCTCGGCCTGCGCCCGGCGTCGTGCGGCGCCGGCACGATATTCAGCTCGTTCTGCTTCCGTCAATTCGTTCATGTGCCTGGAAGGGATTATACAGTAGAAATAAGGTTTTGGGTGTTGGGGAAATAGGGGGTGGTCGTGCAAACCTCATTCCCCAACACCTTAACGCTCCTACCGTCCCATTTCCTCAAAAATGCTTACGCCGAGCGTTGCCAGCACCATGTCCTCTTCCTCCGGCAGCCCGCTGACGCCCACGCCGCCGACAACCTGCCCGGCATGCACCAGCGGCGCGCCGCCGCCCCACGCGGTGTAGCGCAGGTCGCCGAAGTTGGTCATCGGCCAGCGATCCTCGCGCACCGAGTCGCCGATGGCGCGGCTGGGCTTCTGCTCGCGCGCGGCGGTGAACGCCTTGTTGATGGCGATCTGG
>JACSRH010000213.1 GCA_014879855.1 Caldilineaceae bacterium
CATCATCTGCGCCAGGCTCAGTTCGGGCAGCAGCTCGGTGACGCCAGGGCCGACCAGATGCGCGCCCAGAATTTCGCCATATTTGGCGTCCGCGATGATCTTGACAAAGCCAACTTTGGCGTTGAGCGCCTGCGCCTTGCCGTTGGGCATAAAGGGGAATTTGCCGATCTTGATCTCGAACCCTTTTTCTTTGGCCTGCGCCTCCGTGTAACCCAGGCTTGCCACCTGCGGGTCGCAGTAAGTGGCGCGCGGCATGAAGATATAGCGGTCGTCTGAGATCGGCTGAGTCGGGGCGCCGGCGATAGTCTCTGCGGCGACGATGCCCATCGCGCTCGCCACATGCGCCAGCGCCAACTTGCCCGTGCAGTCACCGATGGCATAGAGGTTCGGTGTGCTGGTGTGCATGACTTCGTCGATTTCGATAAAACCGCGCTTTTCCGTTTTGACGCCCGCGGCCGCAAGGCCGAGGTTTTCGGTGTTGGGCTGCACGCCGATCGCTATCAGCACGCGGTCCGCGGTGAGCGTCTCCATCTCTTCGCTCTTAAGATTCTTCACCGTCACCGTCACGCCATCTTCGCCGATCTCGACCTTCTCCGTGCGCGTGCTGACAAGTGTGGTAATTCCCTTCTTGTTGAATGCCTTCTGCACTTCCGCGGCTACATCGGCGTCTTCGAGCGGCAGGACCTGGTCGAGCATCTCGACGACGGTCACTTTGGCGCCATAGGTGCTATAGACATAGCTGAACTCCATGCCGATGGCGCCGGAGCCGACGACAATCAGCTTTTTGGGCGTCTCCTTGAGCACGATGGCATCGCGGTATTGGATGATGCGGTCACCGTCGATCTGCGCGCCTGGCAGGCTGCGCGCCCGCGCGCCCACGGCAATGATAAAGTTGGCCGACGTGACGCTCTGCTCCTTGACTTCCGGCTTGAATTCCGAGGGCGTCACCTGGAGCGTGTGGGCGTCGACAAAGACGCCGTTCCCTTCGATGACATCGATCTTGTTCTTTTTCATCAGAAAACTGACGCCCTTAGTCTGGCGTGAAACAATGTCGCGGCTGCGCTTGACCGCCTTGCCAAAGTCGGCCTTAAGATTATCGAAGCTAAAGCCATAATCAGCTGCGTTGTGCAATGCTTCGAGCATCTCGGCGTTGTGAATGAGCGCCTTGGTGGGGATGCAGCCCCAGTTCAGACAGACGCCGCCCAGGGTTTCGCGCTCGACGATGGCGGTTTTCAGACCCAACTGCGCGGCGCGAATTGCCGCCACATAGCCGCCTGGCCCGCTGCCCACGACGACGACATCATATTGATAACCATGATCGGCCATGAGAAATTCCCTTTCATCACTCGCTTGAAGCTTTCAAACTACCGGTTTACTCTGTCCAATTCTCTAATCTTTCTTTCACCGCTGTCAAAAACCGATCCGCCTGCGCACCATCCATCACGCGGTGGTCGAAGGTGAAACTCAGGTAGCACATCGGACGGATGACGATGGCGTCATCCGCGCTGGGCAAAAGCGAGGCGCTGCGACTGCGCACCACCGGCCGCTTGACAATGGCGCCTGCGCCCAAGATGCCACTCTGTGGCTGATTGATGATCGGCGTGGCAAATAGGCTGCCGCCCGTCCCATGATTGGTCAGCGTAAAGGTGCCGCCCTGAAGCGCGTCCGGCTGCAATTGACCGGTGCGCGCACGGTCAACCAGGTCGTTGAGCGCGCGCGCCAGCCCGGCCAGATTCAGCGCGTCGGCGTTGCGGATGACGGGGACGAGCAAACCCTTGTCCAGCGCCACCGCGACGCCGACGTGAATGCGTTGGTGCAGCAGAATGCCGGCGTCGGTGAAGCGGCTGTTGGCCTCCGGCGTCGCGCGCAACCCCACCACGGCCGCGGCGACGAAATAGGGCGTATAGGTGAGTGTGGCGCCATCGCGGGTGTAGGTGCGCTTATTGGCTTCACGATGGCGCACCACGGCGGTCATATCAACTTCGCAGATGCTGGTGACGTGCGGACTGGTGCGTTTGCTCAGCGCCATGTGTTGTGCGATGGCGCGGCGCATCGTGGTCAGCGGCTGCAGGATGTCGTCATCGTTGGAAAGCGCGTCTGCTGGCTTGTCTCTGCTGGCTTGTTCTTCCTCACCTTTGGCCGCGCCTTCCTCGCCCTCGGCCATCTCCCGTTTGACTTCGGCGAGATAGGTCTCCAAATCCTTCTTTGTGATACGTCCACTCAATCCCGTGCCGGTCACCTGTGCCAGGTCAATGTCGTGCTCAGCCGACATGCGCGCCACCACAGGACTGATAAATGTGCGTCCGGCTGGCCGGGTTTCTGCCGGCGGCGCAGCGCGCTGAACCTGTTGAGACGGCGGCTCAGTCACAATAAGCTTGTCCGTGGGTGTGTCTGTAATGCCCGGTGCATCTGTGGCGTCGGGCGCGGCTGTCTCGCCCGATGCGCCGAGCCGCGCAATGAGCGTGCCGGCCGCGACCGTGGCGCCTTCTTCGACCAGAATTTCCAACAAAACGCCCGTGATCGGCGCAGGCACTTCGGTGTCGATCTTGTCGGTGCTGATTTCGAGCAGCGGCTCATGTTTGGACACAGCGTCACCGGGCTGTTTCAGCCAGCGCAACACCGTGCCTTCGATGACGCTCTCGCCCAACTGGGGCATCTTGACTGGGGTGGACATCAGGCTGCTTCCTCCTGCTATGCGACCATCAGGCTATGCGATCATCAGCTATGCAATCATCAGGCTATACGACCATCAGGCGGTCAGCCAGGGCTGGCTCATCCATCTCCGCGCGTTGATAAAGATATTGCTTGCCAGGCACGGTTGTAAAACCGGCGACTTCGCCGGCGGATGTAAGCGCAACGATGTTCATATATTGGCCGTCCGGTGCATCAAGCGTCAGCAGATCGCGCAGCGCCTCACGGCCGGCCGCAGCCAACGACATGCCGAACTTGAGATAGAGCACAAGGCTGCGCGCGGTGGCCACGCGGATCGCCAGTTCGCCCATGCCGGTGCAGGCTGCCGCGCCGTAGCGATCGTCACAGTAGTTGCCTGCGCCGATCAGCGGACTGTCGCCGACGCGGCCGGGATACTTCCAGCCCAGCCCGCTAGTGCTGACCGCGGACGCCAGCGCGCCGCGCCGATCGCGCGCGATAAAGTTGACCGTGCCCAGCGTATCGACGCGCCCAGCTTTGTGTAGCTTGTCTTGCAGGTTGATCGGGCGAGTCAGCGCACGCGCCACACTGCGCAGAGGCTCCGCGTCGCCCGGCGTCAGCTCGCGTTCGGTGAAACGTGCACGCCAGCGGCGCAGCGCCTCCTCGGTGCGTTGCTCCTGCGGCGTCTCGCCCAGTTCGGCCGCCAGCCGTTCTGCGCCGCGCGCTACAACCAGCACGTGTGGCGTTTCTTCCATCACGCGCCGCGCCAGCGTGATCGCCCGGCCATAGCCCTGGATCGCGGCCACCGCGCCGGCGCGCAGCGTCGTCCCCTCCATGATGCTGGCGTCCAGCTCCACCTCACCGAGCACATTGGGCAAGCCACTGTAGCCGACGCTATGGTCGTCGGGGTCGTCTTCCACGATGCGGCACGCCAGTTCGACCGCGTCGAGTGCGCTGCCGCCCTCGCGCAGCAGCGCCATGGCGGCCAGCATCCCGCGCCGTCCATTCTCACTTGCCACCATCACCGGCATCGACGAAGTTACATCACCCACCGCGCGACTCCTCTTGTTTCGAGCTTGAATCTTTTACTGAAGATAGCCTTTGCGTCGAGAAATTTCTGCTTCCGACGCAGAATCGCCATAAAGCGTCAGATAATTTTCAATACACTCCTGAATCGGCTCGACCAGACTTTCCCACGCCGCTTCGGGCAGTTTGTTCACCGTAATGAAATCTTGCACCATGAAGACATTGTAGACGCGGCCGAGTGCAAAGATTGCGGCGGCCAGTGGATGTGCGGCTGCAGCCTCACGGCTGGCAAAGCTGAGCGGCCTGGCAAAAAGACGCGCCGGCAACGTAAACTTCATTGCGTTCGGATTGGGTGTAGGTTTTGCCTGAACCGACATGGCACGTAGTATAGCAGAGGGCGCAGGATTTTGAGAAGGGAAGAAAGAGGAAGGGAAACAGGGGGCGGCGCCCGTTTCGACAAAGTCAGAATTTGGTGGAGAAGTTCCACCTTATTGAGAGTTGTTGAGATAGAAATGGAAGAAAGGCTTGGACAACTTGGCTGGGTGCACGGCCAGCCAGCACGATTTCCTACAGGGGGCGGTCTATGATCAAGGTGGGGATCGACAGCACCGTGAGCTTCTTGAGCGCCAATTGATTCTCAAGCGCAGCCAAGGATACAACACATGCCACAAACAAATCAAACAACCACTTCTCCCTGGTCGTCAGGCAGACTGCGGCGCTATCTCCCCGGCATCCTGCTTGCCATCCTGGTGGCCGCGTTGGCGATGGTGCTGCAAGCCATCGAAGTGTATATCTGGGATCAGCCGATAATCGAAGGGTTGGTGATGGCCATCGTGCTGGGCATGATCATCCGCACGGCATGGGGACTTCGATCTTCCTATACAGCGGGCGTCAATGTTGCAGCGAAGCAGGTGCTGGAAGTAGCGATTGTGCTCCTCGGTGCATCGGTTGATCTTCCGGCATTGTTCAAAGCCGGCCCGACCATGTTATTGGCGATCATGTTTGTCGTGATGACGGGCATCGCGGCAAGTATGACGATTGGGCGCTCATTTGGTCTTAATCCGAAATTAGCGATCTTGGTCGCATGTGGCAATTCGATCTGTGGGAACTCCGCAATTGCCGCGGTCGCGCCCGTGATCGGCGCCGATAATGAAGATGTGGTTGCGTCGATTGCGCTCACAGCGGTGCTGGGTGTGCTCGTTGTGCTGCTCTTGCCACTCTTAATCCCGCTCTTACAGTTGACGCTCTATCAGTATGGCGTTTTGGCTGGCATGACGGTGTATGCTGTCCCACAGGTCCTTGCAGCAACTTTCCCCGTGAGCACCCTCAGCGGCGAAGTCGGCACACTCGTCAAGCTGGTGCGGGTGCTGCTGCTTGGCCCGGTGGTGCTTTTCTTTGCGTTCCGCTTTCCGCAGCAAAAGCATATCACAGCGCGTGTTTCGTTGAATCGTTATGTGCCGTGGTTTATTGTGGGGTTCCTGCTGCTGGGGGGTGCACGTTCAAGCGGTCTACTTCCACCTACGGTTGCTGAACCGCTACGTGAGATGAGTCGCTGGCTTACAGTCGTTGCCATGGCCGCGCTTGGTCTCGGTGTGGATATTCGTGCGCTTCGCGTCGTCGGCCGGCCCGTTGCGCTGGCCGTGCTCGGTTCATTAGCAGTGTTGATTATTCTCAGCTTACTGACAATTAAGACCTTGAATATAAGTGGGTAGCGTCGTGGAATTGTCGCATGGCGCTACTTTATTTCAACAACCCACGACCATGAAGCTAACGAAAGCGTGCACCCATCGGGGTGTTCATCCTCCTGGCGACCCAACTGCTTTCTGCGCAACGACCAGGAAGTGTTCGGGCAAGCCATGGAGAGGCGCCCCCTCCCAGTCAGCGACCTCCTTCCCAAACTCGTCTAGCTCAAGCAAACGGCATCCAGCCTTCAGGACGGCATTGATGTAATCCGAAATAGTCCAATGGAATTCGTAGGATTTCAGGGGGCCTGGCTTTGGGTGCAGAATTTCCTCAGACACATCGTATTCAAACGGACCTCGCTCAAAATAGGAGGACGCCACGGTCAATTGATGAGTCGATTCTTTCCAGATCCGCCGAAACGGGTGATACTCAGCGATCAGGAACAGGCCGTCGATTTTCAGAATGCGCGCGGCCTCGGCGTAGTAGCGGTCGAGATCCGACACCCAGACGGCCACGTGACCACCGGTGTAGACGATGTCGAACGTGCGGCTGTCGATCTGGGAAAGGTCGGTAACATCGGCCCGCAAAAATGTGATCGCAAGGTCGAGTTCGTGCGCTCGACGCGCGGCCACATCGAGTTGGTTCTGCGAGATATCCACGGAGGTCACCGCGGCGCCAAGCCCGGCCAGTGCAAAGACGACCTGATTGTCCCCGCTGCCGAGCACAGCCACGCGCTGGCCGCGGATGCCGGCCAGGTGGGCCAGCTCCCTTGGCGAGAGCACAAGCTCCGGCTCCGACGGGCACCGTCGCCACAGCCCGCGCGAATCCGCCCCTCTGGCCCACTGTGCGGAAGCCGCCTCCCAACGCTTTCTGTTTTCCTCATGCAGCCTATTGGTCATGGCTTCGTATCAATTCTGAGCACGGATAAACAGCCGCTCACTTCAGAATCTGCTCGAGGAAGAGTTTGGTGCGGTCGTGCTGCGGGGTTGTAAAAAAGTGCTCAGGCGTGCCGATCTCGACGATCTCGCCGGCGTCCATAAAAACGATGCGGTCGGCCACGCCGCGCGCAAAACCCATCTCATGCGTCACCACCACCATCGTCATGCCTGATTCGGCAAGCTCTTCCATGACCTCGAGCACCTCACGGATCATCTCCGGATCCAGCGCCGAGGTCGGCTCGTCGAAGAGCATGATCTTGGGCTGCATGGCTAGCGCGCGGGCGATGGCAACGCGCTGCTGCTGGCCGCCGGAGAGCTGGCCGGGATATTTCTGCGCCTGTTCCGGGATGCCGACGCGTTCGAGCAGTTGCATCGCGCGCTCCTCGGCTTCTCGCTTCTTCATTTTGCGCACGTTGATCGGCGCCAGCGTGATGTTCTGGATCACGGTCAGATGCGGGAAGAGGTTGAACTGCTGGAAGACCATGCCAGTCTCCATGCGGATCGCCTCGATGTTGCGCACATCATGCGTCAGCGGGATGCCGTCAACGACGATTTCGCCGCTCTGGTGCTCCTCCAGCCGGTTGATCGTACGGATAAAGGTGGATTTGCCCGACCCGGACGGCCCGATGACCACAACCACCTCGCGCCGTTTGACGTCCAGGCTGACATTCTTCAGCGCGTGAAACTCGCCGTACCACTTGTTGACATTCTTGGCGATAATGATGTCGAAATCTTCGGCGTGGCCTGCCATACTCTTATCTCTTTCCAAATCCTAACTTGTTTTCCAGCTTGCGACTGACGAAACTCATGCCATAACTGAAAATAAAGAAGACAAAGGCGACGAAGACATAGACCTCTTTGGCGACGCCGCCGGGGACGCCCAGCCACTCGGGCTGCTGGATGACAGCCTTACCGACCGCAACCAGTTCGAGCAGACCGACCAGCGAGACCAGCGAGGTGTCTTTGAAAAGCCCGATAAACTGGCCCACAATCGCTGGGATCACCTTGGTCAACGCTTGCGGCAGGATAATGAAGCGCAGTTTGTCGAACGACCCCAACCCTAGCGCCTCGGCAGCCTCGTATTGTCCTTTGGGGATCGCTTGCAAGCCGCCGCGCACATTTTCGGCCAGATAAGCCGCGCTGAAGAAGGTGATCGCCGTCACCGCCCGCACCAATTGTGATGGATTGCCCCAGTTGCTCGGCAAAAAGAGCGGCAGCATCGTCATCCCCATGAAAAGCAGCGTGATGAGCGGCACACCGCGGATCAGCTCGATATAGCCGACGCAGAAGTACTTGATCACCGGCAGGTTGCCACGACGCCCCAACGCCAGCAACACGCCGATCGGAAAGCTCAGCGCGATGCCGACCACGGCCAACAGCATGGTGAGCATCAACCCGCCCCACAAGTTGGTGTCCACCAGCGGCGCAAAGGTCCAGGAAATGCCCCACGCGGGAAAATTGAGGCCGCCCAGCAGCAAGATCAGGGTCGCGGGCAGGCTGAGGATCCAGGCAATTGACAACAATTTGTTGGGGATAGGCAGCCGGGCGCCAATGAAATAGCCCACCACCAGCAGCGCCAGGCTGCCCGCCATCACCAGTTGCGCTTCCAGTCCGATTGGGATGAGGGCCAAAGCGAGCAGCAACACGCCCAGCCCGAAGCCCAGCCCGCGGATCATGCTGCCCCACTGCCCAGCGCTCACGCCAAACAGCGCGCTCACCATCAGCAGCACCAGCGCCGGCTGCCATAACTGCGCCGTGGGGTAGAGTCCAACGGCAAAGATTTTACGATTTACCCAAATTGGCGTCCAGTACGCGCCGATGGCCCACTGCACAAGATTGGTGACGATGTAGTAGAGCACAATCAATGTCACGATTGTGAGGATGCTGTTGCCAATGTCGATAAATAAGTTGGTGCGCAACCAGCCAAGGACGCCGACCTCCGAGGCTGGCGGCCTTTGGGGCGGCGCTGGATGGTTTGTGTTTACCCAACTTGGTGAATGGACGTCTGTCGCCATCAGTGCGTTTCCTCGGAGCTCAATTTCCAGCTTTTGATAAAAGCCCGGCCTACCGTTCCACCAGCGCGACGCGCTTGTTGTACCAGTTCATGAAGAGCGACGTGATCAGGCTGAAGCTCAGATAGGTCGCCATCACCAGCAAGATCCCCTGCACCTCGGCGCCGGTCTGATTGACGATGGTGCGCGAGATGTTGAAGAGGTCGGGATAGCCCACAGCGATGGCCAAGCTGGAGTTTTTGACCAGATTCAGATACTGGCTGGTCAGCGGCGGGATGATGACGCGCAGCGCCTGGGGCAACACCACCATGCGCAGCGTGTCGCCGGTGCTCAGCCCCAGCGCACGGCTGGCTTCCCACTGCCCTTTGTTGACGGCATTGATGCCAGCGCGCACGATTTCGGCGATAAAGGCGCCGGTGTACGCAACCAACGCCAGCAGCAACGCCGTAAATTCCGGCGTCAGGCTGATGCCGCCCGCAAAGTTGAAGCCTTGGCGCTGCGGCTCGCTGATGGCAAGCGGCGCCGGCGTCCGCCATTCAATGCGCGTGGCTGCGGCGGGCAGATCGACAAAACGGAACGCGCCGTCGCCGTCGGTCGCGCCGGTGGCAATGACTTGCCCATCTGCATCGAACAAGGTGATCGGCACATGCGCCAGCCCACGATCTACGTTCAGATCAAAGGCGTTGTTGCCGTTCAAATCCTCAAAGAGGACGCCGCGGTCGCCGCGTCGCAGTTCATAGTTGGTGGTCGCCGGCATCGCCGTGGTGAACATGGCGACGGCATATCCGACGCCAACCACCACGACAAACGCGGCGGCGCCGGCCAATGCCCCGCTGCCAGGCACGCCAGTGCGTTCCAATTGACGCCGTCGCAGCCAACTGACCAGCAACCCAACAAGGACGCCGCCAAGCAGCCACCACGTCAGCGCGCGCCCCGTTTCAGACGGATAAATCCAGGTCAGGTACATGCCGCGGTTGGTCAGATAGCCGATCCCGGCCAAATCCGCCGCGTCCTGCACTGTTGGCAGCGCGGCGATGACGCCCACATACCAGAAGAGCAACTGTACGAGCAGCGGCGTACTGCGGAAGATCTCAATATAGATCGACGCCAATTTGTTCAAGAGCCAGTTGTTGGAGACGCGCGCAATGCCGGCAAAAAGTCCCAGGATCGTCGCCAGGATTACACCGACAATGCCAACGCGCAGCGTGTTGATCACGCCGATGAGATAGGCGCGGCTGTAGCTCTCTTCCGGGCGAAAGGTGGGGCCTTCCGAAATGCCAAATCCGGCTGTCTGACTGAGGAAACTCCAACTCAGGGCGCCGCCGGCTGCGGTATTGCCTGCCGCCATGCGCGTCACCATGTTGTTGTAGAGAAACCAACCACTCACAAGCACCACGATCAAAAAGAGCACTTGGAGCAGGATTGCGATAGTGCGTGTATCCCGATAAAACGGAGGACGGGTATGCGCAAGAGTTGAACTGGTCATAAGTGTCGCAGATCACGCAATGAAAGAAAGAATGCTAACAAGATTGGAGATTGAGAGATTTGGATTCAGAATCTCCAATCTCTCAATCTCCAGGTCTTTCATTTCGCTTTACCGGAACGGCGGCGCGTACAACAGGCCGCCTTCATTCCACTGCGCATTTTGGCTGCGCGGCAGATTGAAGGGGGTGTCCGGGCCAAGGTTGCGGTCATAGATCTCGCCATAATTGCCAACCTGCGTCAGCACCTGCACCATGAAGTCGTTGGGTAGACCAAGTTTGGCGCCCATGTCGCCCTCGGCGCCCAGCAGACGCTTGATGGTCGGGTCGTCGCTGCCCATCATCTCCTGCACGTTGGCGCTCGTCACACCGCTCTCTTCGGCCTGGATCAGACCATAGACAGTCCAACGCACGGCATCGGCCCACGCGGGGTCGCCTTGATAGACTGCACCGGCTAGCGGCTCCTTGGACATGGTGTCTTCGAGAATCATGTGGTCAGCCGGGTTGGCCAACTTGGTGAGGCTCGAAACCAGACCAGACTTGTCCGTTGTGTAGCCATCACAGCGAGCTTCGTCGTAGGCAGCCAGGGTCTTGTCGTTGTCCTCAAAGACGACGGGCGTGAAATCCAGGCCATTGGCGCGGAAGACATCGGCCAGATTGAGTTCAGTTGTCGTGCCGCTCTGCACACAGACCGTGGCGCCATCCATATCTTTCAAACTGGCAATGCCGCTGTCCTTGCGCACCATCATGCCTTGACCGTCGTAGAAGTTGACGGGCATGAATTCCATGCCAACCTCGGCGCTGTCACGCGAGAGCGTCCAGGTCGAGTTGCGGAAGAGCACGTCGACTTCGCCTGTGCTGACCAGCGTGAAGCGGTCGTTGCCGCTGGCATAACGATACTCGACGGCCTCAGCATCGCCCAACACGGCGGCGGCTACGGCCTTGCAGAAGTCCACATCAAAACCGGCGTAGTTGCCGTTGGCATCGACATTGCCGAACCCGGGCACCTGATTGTTGACGCCGCAGATCAACTTGCCGCGCGTCTTGACGGTGTCCAGCAGGCTGCCTGCCTGGGCAGCCGGCGCCGCGGCAACATTCTCGACCGTAGCCGCCGTGCTCGCAGCCGGCGTAGCGGCCGGCGCCGGCGCTGGCGCCGCGCAAGCCGAATAGATCACGGCAATCACTAACAGGGAGATCCCCACCATTGTGAGACGCTTGTTCATAAAAACTCCTTTTTACTGTGTTGATACTACATTGAGATTGGGTTGAAATGGCAATTGCACGATGCTTCGGGTAAGCCATCCATTGGCAGGATCAGTAACTGACCGTGCTCGGCGCTTACGTTGAATTCATGAATAAAATGGGAGCAGACTGACGTCCAGAATTCACCCGTCATCAAGCAGAAGTTGAGACGCCAGCAGCATACGAAGGATGCTGAAACTGACTGACGCTCACAACCACGCCTTTGATCGTTACAAGCCTTTCAGGTGTGAGGCGACTATAGCATGCCGTCTGATTACTGTCAAATCACGCAAAAAAGCACGGTTCAACCCAAATTCAGCGAGTTGGACCGCGGCGAGCAGGGACGGGTCGCAGGTTGTCTGACCGGACGGAACGGAGGCGGCCCGGCCTCGACGCCACCCAGAAAATTTTGAGACGCTCCCAAACTTGCCGCAGAATTGACCACATCTTCACCTTTCTGTATAATCAGGGACGCGCCATTTTTCGGGCGTGATCTTTGTCGATGGATGCAAACATGGGCGGTCAAGCACCAGGTCGAAATGAGAATCCTCTGGATGATTATGCCACCAGAGCTAGCCGCGAATTGGCCGGGCGCACCACCGATGTCAATAATTCCAGCGTCGAGCGTGTCGAAAGCGGTCAGGTTTCGCTGCGCGATTCGTTTGCACAATCCGTGCAATCCTCCGCCACTTACATGGAAGACGCGGCCGCAGGCGTTGTGAAGACCAGCTCGCTCGAAGCAAAAGATGTCGCTATCGGCGTAGCCATGGCAAGCACCGTCCACGCCGATTCGCTGCACGCCGGCGTGGTCGCCGTCAAGCAATTGGAAGGCGATGAAATTCGGACCGGAGTGTTGCTGGCAGTCACTGTGCGTGGCGACGTGCACAGCACGGTGTCGCCTTTGGCTGGTTTCGCCATTGGCGCCGGTTTTGCGGCGACGCTGTTGCTGATGGACAGGGCAATCAAAATGATCGGGCGTCGTCTCTCGCAGACGTGACGCGGTCGATCGCCAATTTCACTGATAAAGCCGGCAGCAGTCGCGCGACGCCACCAGGCCAATCGCTTCGACTATCGAAAATTGCCGATAAATGACAATGATTTTATAAGCAGGAGCCTAAAATGTCTGATTTGAAACTTATGGCCGACCCAAGAACCATCACTGGGCGCAAGGTTGGTCAACTGCGACGCCAAGGCATGGTGCCAGTAGTGGTCTATGGCGCCGTCCCGGAACCAGTGAATCTGCAGGTGCCCGACCGTGACCTGGAGCGCACGCTCCACGGTGGTGGCGCCTCTCAGGTGGTGACGGTGTCGGTGAGCAATGGCGGCCTTCACAATGTGCTGATCAAGAACGTGCAGCGCGAGCCGGTTTACCATGCGTTGTTGCACGCTGATTTCTATGCCATCAATATGAACGAAACTCAGCGCGTGACGGTGCCGCTGGTCGCTACAGGCAAGGTAGCGGGCTTGACGACAGGCTTGATGTTCTTTCAGGCGCAAGAGATGATGCATATCGAGGCATTGCCGGCCGACATCCCCGCCGAGATCGAAGTTGATGTCACAAACTTAACGCTGGAAACGCCGATTCATGTGCGCGACCTGCCGGCAATCAAAGGGGTTACGTACCTTGACGACTCGGATGAAGTCATTTTCACCCTGATGATGACGCGTGCCGGCGAGGCTGAAGATGAAGAGGCTGGCGAAGAGATGGAAAGCGCCGAGGCCGAACCTGAGGTCGTCAGGAAGGGCAAGCAGACCGACGAAGACGACGAATAGAGACAGCTTGGAAATTAGAGAAGCGAAGGCCGGGCAATGCCCGGCTTTCGCTTTATGGCGTCACAAAAGGCGGTTCTTCAGTAAATTGCATCGGATCGACGGCGACGCCGTTGATGCGCAGTTCCCAATGCAAATGAGCGCCTGTGCTCAACCCTGTAGTTCCCACCAGCCCCAGCACATCGCCCGCAGCAACTTGCAGACCCGGCGTTGCCTTGATCTCGCTCATGTGCCAGTAACCGGAAAAGACGCCACGTCCATGGTCGAGCATCACGGCGTTGCCGCGTACGGCAAGTGGCTCGGCTAGCACGACAATGCCTGGCGCCGGCGCCAGGATCAAAGTGCCCTCCGGCGCGCCAAAATCCTGACCCGCGTGGAAATTGCCGACGTCGGCCACCGAATAAGTGCGTCGCGTGCCGAACGGGCTGGTCGTGGGGTAATCGACGCTGATGGGACGTTGAAAGACGTCGCGCCACCATAGGTCAGGGCTGATTTGTGACCAGATTCCAATTACCCGCTCGCGCTCGGCCACCACCACATCGGGCGTCAGCACGTCAGCCTTATCTTGTGAGATGACAATATCCTGATACTCATAGGGCCCGCTTTCCACGGTGACCGGCCAGGTGCGCAGCAGGTCAACACCGCGTGCCGTAGTATAGCCCAGTTCTAGCGCGTACTCGCCCGGTTCAAGCAGCGGATCCACAGGGATCAAGGCCGCCTGACGTAGACCGTCATCATCCAGCGCGGTAAAAACCAGCGGCTGGCCCAGCCAGCGGCCGATCACCTCCAATGGTCTGCTGCTGGTGACATACACGCGCCCGGTGCGGCCTTGCATGATCGTCGCCGACGCGTCAAATGCTGTGATCGCACCGAAGTTGATGGACGGCGGCGGCAGCACATTCTCGGGCACGTTCACCGGTTGGCCGGGAAAGAGCCGGCGCGAGATCGGGGCGTTGTTCAACTCGGCAAGAAGGGCGGGATCCAGTTCGTACCGTGTGGCCAGCGTGGCCAGCGTGTCGCCAGCTTTGGCGCGCACGCGCCCCGTCGTCGTGGCGGCGGCGAGAGCCGCGACAGGCAGTGCGCCGTCGGCGTTTGGAACAAGCAGCACCTGGCCGACGCGGATGCGGTTAGGGTCGTCGATCGCGTTAGCCAGGGTCAAGGCGTCAAGCGACACGCCCAGTTGAGCGGCAATGGCGCCCAGCGTGTCGCCCGCGGCTACGGTGTAGGTCTCGTTCGCCTCCTGCGCCTGAACAGGGCGCGCCAAAACCAGCAGGAGCAGCAGGGCAATCAATAACCTGCCCGCGGCCAGGCTACTCGGGCGCTCCATAAATGCTCGGCTTTAGCACGCCAATGAAGGGCAGATTGCGATAAACTTCGCCGTAGTCCAGCCCATAGCCGACCACAAACTCGTTAGGGATCGAGAAGCCCACCCAATCGACGTGAATGTTGACTTCACGGCGCTCCGGTTTGTCGAGCAGGGTCATAATGCGCAGCGAGGCAGGGCGCCGCTCTTGCAAAATGCGCAGAAGATAGCTGAGCGTGTGTCCGCTGTCGATAATATCTTCGACAAGGATGACGTTGCGTCCTTCAATAGAGGTGTTGAGATCCTTCAGGATGCGCACGACGCCGCTGCTGCTGACGCCCGAGCCATAGCTACTGGTCGCCATAAAGTCGATTTCGTGGGGAACCGTAATCGAGCGGATCAAATCGGCCATAAAAATAATGCTGCCTTTGAGCACCGACACCAATAACAGATCTTTGTGAGCATATTCCCGATTGATGATGTCGCCCAATTCACGAATGCGTTTGCGAATGGTGATTTCATCGACTAGAACTTTGGAGATATCTTGATGCAGACTTACTTTGTCAAAGCCGAGGCGGTGTGGGAGGGTGCTCATGGCTGATGCCGTCCTGTTGTAGTGCTCACGGAACAGATGATTTGACCTGGTGCAGGATGATCACCCGATCGCCGATGGTCAATGCAAAACCCGATGCATCCTCGACGCGCGGCGCCGGTTCGGGCTGTGGCTCGCTGGCGGACGCCGCGTCGCTTTGAGCGGCGACCGCGCGCGCCGTGGCTTGCGTTTCAACCGTGGGCGCTTGCTCTGTCGGACCCGCTGTTTCCACCAGTTCGCCAAAAACCCACGCCTCGATATTCGCCACCTCGACCTGCCACCACGCCGCATCGCGCGAACGCCCTAGAATCGGCAGCCGGTCGCCATCCACTACATACCCCACCAGGTCAAAGTCAACCCCCGGCCCCGCACGCAGGTTGAGCACCGCGGTGCGCACAAAGGCGGTGGGCGTAGCCGGCGCATCTTCACCCGCCGATGCTGGCGAGGCTGCGCCGGCAGATGCTGTTTCGGCAGATGCTGTTTCGACAGGCGCTGCCACAGCCGGTGCACTGGCCGCTTTGAAACGGCCGCTCCAGGCCGCGGTCAGGTCGAGATACTGGCTGCCAAACGCGGCGCTTGGTTCGATAAAGGAGCCTTCAGGCCATTCGTTGAAGCTGTTAACGACCACCCAATCCGCGCCGCTGTCGATGGCCGCCTGCCAGGAGCGTTCGTAGTAAGCGCCGCCCTCCCGGTCTTTCGCAAATCCATTGCCGGGCCGAATCCTGACATCATTGTAGCCAGGCATCACCGTAGCCACCCATACGCTTCCCGCGCCTGCGACGCGTGTCGCAAATTTGCGATTGGTGGCGAGCAGATCCGCCGGTGGGTTCCAGGTGTTGCTGTAAAGATGATGTCCATCAAAGACGGCAAGCAGAGAGGTGTCCACCCCTTCACTTACCCAAAATGCGCTGTAGCTGGGATCCGCCTGGCTGCGAATCGCGGCCCAGGCGTCCACGCTGTAGATGCCTGGCCGCCAGAAGAAGACAACCGGCCGGCCATCCACGTGCAGATACGCTGGGTGATTGGCGTGTACGCCGAGCAGGTGGTGCAACGCGCCGGTGGTGGCGTCTATACTGCCCAAGAAGGGGGAATCGGTCTCAAACAAGGCTGCGATTTTGAAGCCGCGCGCGGCTGCTTCGTCAAGCAGCGCGGTCAGGTTCGCCTCGGTCTGATTGCTTGCGCCGTCAGGCCCGTACCAGGCCACGACAAACGCATCGATGCCGGCGCTTTTTGCCTGGTCGATGTGGCGCCCCATCACGCTGCGGTCGCGGCTGACGTAAGGTTCGGCGGGCAGATCGCTCAACTGGTCGTAGGTCCACGTGGCCTCATCAAACCAGGTGTAATAGAAGGCCAACACCAACCGGTCGGTAATGCTTTGGATGGCAGGACGTGCCGCAGTGGCGGCGCTGGCAGCTTTAGGATACTGCAACAACACGCTGAGCAGCATCACCAGAAGCAGCAGGATCAAGGTAATGAGGATGCGCCAGCCCAGATGCAACCCACCCTCCGCGCGTTCCTCGATAGCAGGCAGGGTAGAATCAAATTGGATCGGCTCACGTATTAGTTCGGTGCTCACAACCACCGATGGTATCACGCGGTGTGTGCGTGGCAAAAATCATTCAGCGACGGGGGGAGCGTTGGCGCGCCAAGCCAGGCGCAACTTGCATAGCCGGCAGCGTAAGGAGTTCGTTGAGCATCATCGCGGTCGCGCCCCAGATAGCGTGCTCGTCCACTGCAAAGTAAGGAACCTCAACTTCCCGCCCGCGCAGCGTCCAGGGTTCGGTGCGCCGTGCAGATGGGCTGAGCAGGGTGAGCAACGGCGCTTCAATCAGCGCCGCCACCTCATAAGGGTCGGGATTGAACTCTGGGCGATAGTCGATCCAACCGACGGTTGGTTGAACCAGATAGTTGCTCGGCGAGACATAAAGCGGCGTCAAATGGCCGAGCACTGTATACCGGCTGGCGTGCACCCCGATCTCTTCGTAGGTTTCCCGTAGGGCAGTCGCTGTCAAGTCGTCGTCCGCCGGCTCGTAGCCGCCGCCCGGAAAACCGATTTGTCCGCTGTGTACGCCAGGATAAGTGGGGCGCAGGATGAGCGGCAGAAATACCTGCGCACCGTGTGGGTAAAGCAGCGCCAGGACGCCGCCATGCCGCGCATCAGCGTGCGGCGTATCATCGAACTCGCCGCCCAGACGGGGGCGCGGCGCCATCTGATATTGCGCGTCCCGGCCTGGCAGCGGCTGGCGCAGGTCGTGACGTAATTGTCGCAGAAACGGCTCGAAAATTTCTTGCATGTCACATCACAACGTTACCCGCACGAGTAAACCCTTCAGATATTCACCCTCCGGAAAGGTAATGGCGACCGGATGGTCGGCGCTCTGACGGAATGATTCGAGCACCTGCACCGGACGCCCTGCATCGATCGCCGCGCCAAAGAGCACCTTTTGGAAGAGATCGCTGCTGACCAGGCCACTGCAACTAAAGGTCGCCAATATGCCGCCAGGACGCAACCGTCGCAAAGCCAACCGGTTGATCTCCTTATAGCCGCGTAGCGCCCGTTCGACCGCAGATTGGTTCTGCGCAAATTTGGGTGGGTCCAGAATCACGAGGTCATACAGCCGCTCCGGCTCCGCTTCCCAATCGCGCAGCACCGTGAAGACATCGCCGGCAATATTTTCCGAGACTTTATCCGGGTCAAAACCGTTGCGCCGCAAATTTGCTTCGGCCAGGGTCAACGCCTCCACGCTGGCGTCAATATTAGTGACGTGCGCCGCACCAGCGCGCAAGGCGTGCACAGCAAAGGCGCCCGTGTAACTGAACGCATTCAACACGGTTTGTCCTGCACAATACGCGGCCACGCGGCGTCGATTGGCGCGCTGGTCGGTGTAGAAACCGGTCTTCTGGCCTTGCAGCAGATCAACGTGAAAAACCATATCATCCTCGCAAATTTCTATGACTTCGGCGGGGGCGTCGCCGGCCAGCAACCCCCGCACCGGCGTCAGCCCTTCCAGGCGACGCACTGCCATATCACTGCGGTCGACGACGCCGCGGCCACTAGTTTCAGCCAGCAGCAGCTCAGCCAGTTCCTGTTTGCGGCGGTCAATCGCAAGCGTGCCGGCCTGCAACACCAAGAAATCCCCAAACCGATCCACGGTCAGGCCGGGGAGGAAATCATTCTCAGCGTTGATGAGGCGCAGCGCGGTGCAGCCCCGCACTTCCGGCAAGACCGTTCGCATCGCCAGCGCGGCGCGGATGTGGCGCTGCCAGAAGCCGGCGTCGATTGGCTCGGCCGCGTCCCAAGTCAGCAGCCGCACCTGGATCTGGCTGCGCCGGTTGAGGTAACCGCGCGCCAGAAACGCGCCCCGCGCGTCATGCACATCCACGATCTCGCCGTCGATCGCGGCAGGGGAGATCGTGCTGATGGCGCCGCTGAAGAGCCACGGATGGCGCTGTCTGACCGGCTTCTCACGTCCTGCCTTGAGAACAACCGCAGGATATTCACTGACTGGCGCTGGTTTTGTCACCGCTATGCTCCAATTCCCAACCATATTCGTTGATCCGGATATGCGCGTCGGGCAACTGTACGAGGCGCACAACAGGATTGTAGGTGAAGGCGATCTCAACGCCTTCCTGCGTTGTCAGAATGCCTGCAACGTGCGCAGCGCTCCGGCTGGTGAAACGTACACGGTAGCCTTTGTAGATGACCCAGTGGGTCAAAGGCTTGACATCGATGCGCATGATGTCTCCTTTTGTAGCTGCCACCGGACAATCCAAATCCGGTGCGTCTGCTCTGTGATGCGGGTCGTGTGCGATTGCGCCAATCCACAGATCCAGACTACCCGCTCGTCCTTCTCATCCACGATGATCGGCCAGCCAGCACGCAGCGGCGGCGCGATCTTGGCGTCTGTAAACAGGTCGCCAACCGCTTTGCGTTTCCCCGCCATGCCAAGCGGCGCGAGCCAAAAGCCACGCTGCGGCGTCGTCAGCGCGGGCGCAATCACTTGATCCGCGTCGAAATAGGCGGTCCAGCGCGCAGCATTTGTGCGCCAGGCCGAGGATACCTCATTTCGGGCGACGATGTTGCTTTCCAGCATCCAGTTTCCCACTGCAACCCGGCCGGCTTTGGGCAGCGCAAGGCGCGCCACGTGCTCTCGCCAGCGCGCGTCCAGCCATGGGCCGTCGGGTTGAAGCGCCAGCGCATCCTGACGATGCAGGGAGAGCCGTTGCGTCCCATCGCTGGACACGACGCTCCAGGCCAGGCGTCCCGCCAGTGGGTGTGGCCCAGAGTTTGTGCGCGCCTGCACGCTGGCCGCGGCCAGTGCAGCCACCTGCGCCGCCCCGATCTCACGCAGGTCGGCGTAGAGATGGTGCAACGCCGCGCGCAAGACGCCGCGCACCTCGCTTTGCGTCAGGCGCTGCAATTCGGCCAGGTCGATCAGCACGCGCGCGCCATCTTGTACGATGGCAAGTTGTTGCAACCTCTGCTCGTCAAGAACATAGAGCCGATCGGCGTCGTCGGCCAGCAGAGGGGCGGTGCGCGCCAACGTCTCGACCACCTGCGAATTAATGCGCGCCAGCAGTGGCAGCACCGCGTGGCGGATGAGGTTCCGGCTGCGCGTCTCATCTCTATTGCTGGCATCCTCGCGCCAGGCCAGGTGATGGCGGCCAGCGTAGTCGAGAACTTCTGCGCGCGAGGCTGCCAACAGCGGACGCACCACCCGCACCGGCCGCGGCGCCAGCTCGCCATCGTCCAGCCACGTAAGCGGACGCATCGCGGCCAGTCCGGTCAGTCCGCTGCCTTGCACCAGACGTAGCAGCAAAGTCTCAGCCTGATCCTGCGCATGATGTGCGACGGCAATCACAGGAACCAAGTCTGGCGGCGTGACGTTATAGGCGATTGTGCTCAGCGCGCGATAGCGTGCGCGGCGCGCGGCTGCTTCAAGACCGGCCGGGTCGCGGCGCAGCGCGGCGCCGTCGAGACGGATGATGTGAAAGGGCGCCTGCATCTGTGCTGCCAGCGCACGCACCCATGCGGCATCCTTAGCCGAATCAGGTCGCAACGCGTGATCGATATGCGCCACGTGCAGGTCAATGTGCCAACCAGGAGCAAGCTGCGCCAAGGCGTGCAGCAACGCAACGCTGTCTACTCCGCCACTCACTGCGATGACGAGCGGTTGGCGTCGCGCAGACGTGGCTAAGAACAAGCCGTGGCTGCGCTGCGCCTGCTGAATGTGAGCAAGCAAGGGTTCTGGCGACAGTGGCATAGTGGGTTGCGGCGGTGCTAGATGGGACACGTGTGCATTATAATGCATTGTCATAGCGCAAGAAGGAAGCAGAGAGTCGTTATGTTGTAAAGTCTTTTTTGGTGGCTGTCCGCCTATGGTATACTCAAGTGTAATTTTCCTATAGCAGGCCTATAGGAATTGGGCTGCATTTACATGCCGTGACGTTGTTTGCGTCAGGCGCATTGAGGGGATAAATTACGTGTGAATAACCCGGTCGACTGGCTCTTAGGGCTGTTTTCACTCGATATCGGGATCGATTTAGGCACGGCCAACACGCTTGTCCATGTCAAAAACAGGGGTATCGTGATCAACGAGCCGTCGGTGGTCGCCATCGACATTTCATCGCGACGGCGCAACAAGGTCAAGGCGGTCGGCAGCGAAGCCAAAGAGATGGTGGGCCGGACGCCTTCGCATATTGTTGCCATTCGCCCCTTGCAGGACGGCGTGATCTCGGACTTCGATGTGACGGAGCAGATGATCCATCACTTCATCGGCAAAGTGCACGGTGGGCGTTTTGGCGCCGCCCGGCCCCGCGTGGTGATCGGCATCCCGTCCGGCGTGACGGAAGTGGAAAAGCGCGCGGTGCGCGACGCCGCGATCAGCGCTGGCGCCCGCGAGGCGGGTCTGGTCGAAGAGCCAATGGCCGCGGCGATTGGGGCCGGGCTGCCGGTGACGGAGTCGATCGGCTCGATGATCGTGGATATCGGCGGTGGCACGACGGAAGTGGCTGTCATTTCTTTGGGCGGCATCGTGGTGTCGCGTTCGATCCGCGTGGCGGGCGATGAGATGAACGAAGACATCATCAATTATGCGCGGCAGAAATACAACCTGCTGATCGGTGAGCGCATGTCCGAACGCGCCAAGATCGAGATCGGCTCCGCGTACCCGCTCGAACGCGAACGCACGATGATTCTGCGTGGGCGCAACTTGATCACCGGGCTGCCCGAAGCAGTCGAAGTCAGCTCCGTGGAAATCCGCGAAGCGCTCTCCGGCTCCGTCCAGGTGATCGTCGATGCGGTCAAAGCCACCCTGGACGAGACGCCGCCTGAACTGGTGGCCGACCTGATGGAGTATGGCATTGTGCTGGCGGGCGGCGGCGCGCTGTTGCAAGGGCTGGCGCAGCGTCTGCAAGACGAAACGCGGATGCACGTCTACGTTGCCGACAACCCGCTGACCGCGGTTGCCATGGGCGCCGGCATGATCTTGGAAAAGCCGGAATTTTATCGCGAAACGTTAACCAGTATGCAACGAAAGGCAACGATTCGATAACATTGTTCATGGATTTGATCGCTTCTCATGCGTAGCACCGAACGACGACCTCGGAATTTCAGCGATATTGGCGTGCGCGTCGGCCTGCTTGCTTTGGCCGCTGTGTTGTTGATGGCGCTCCAAATCTCTGGAAATCTGCGTCCGGCGCAGAGTCTCATTGCCCAGTTGACGGCGCCCGCCCAATTGAGCGCCACAGGCGTCACCACCAGCGTGGAAGGCTTCTTTGCCTCGCTGACGCGACTGCGCACCCTGGAACAGGAATACGCGGCGGTCCAGATACGCGCCGACCAGCTCGAGGCAGAAAACAAGACCTTGCGCGAAGTCGAGAGGGAAAACGAACAACTTCGTTCTCTCCTCAACTTTGCCGAGACGCGCCCGCGGCTTGAACTGCGTGGGGCGCAGATCGTCGCGCGCGTCATCGGTGAAGAGAGCACCAACTTCTTTGAAACCATCCTGATCGATTTAGGACAGGTGCATGGCATTCGCACCGGCATGCCGGTGGTCACGGATCAGGGTCTGGTCGGGCGCATCAGCGAGGTGACGGAGAACACATCCAAGGTGCTGCTGCTCAACGACTCTGGCAGTTCGGCCAGCGCGCTGCTGGCGGAAAGCCGGCTCAACGGCATCGTCCACGGCAGCACGCGTGGCGACCTGATCATGGACTTTATCCCCCAAGGGCCCACGTTTGAAGTTGGAGAGGCGGTGCTCAGTTCTGGTTTGGGCGGCAAATTTCCCAGAAACCTGGCGATTGGGGTCATCGAAGCGATCGATTCGCAGCCCAATGCGGTGTTTCAGACCGCACGCGTGCGTCCTGCTGTGGACTTTGGCAGCCTGGAATTGGTGATGGTGATCACCAATTTTGAACCGAACGAGTCGCTGCCCGATTTCCTGGCGCCGGCGGCGCAGGTTGCCACGCCGACGCCTGTCTCTTCTGAACAGACGGAAACCGGGCAGCCAGGGGAGACCCCATGAATCGTGGCGCACTCTATTATTTGATGACGCCGCTGTTGTTGCTGCTCAGTCTCTTGCAGTCCACGTCGGTGGCGCGCTTCAAGCTGGCAGGCGTCAAACCGGATCTGGTTTTGCTGGTTGTCATTATCGGCGCGCTGGTTTACGGCGCACGCCCAGGGGTGTTGTGGGCCTTTATCGCCGGCATTGGGCTGGATATTTTCAGTAGCGGGCCGCTCGGGGCCTCCAGCCTGGCGCTGATGGCCAGTGCGTTTGTCGCCGGACTGGGACATCGACCCCTGTCGCGCTTCAATATTCTGGTGCCGTTGACGGCCGCCGCCTTGGGCACGCTGGTCTATGCCGCGGTGTACTTGACCATCTTGGCAATTCTGGTGGGGACGGGAATGTCGAATCTCAATCTGCCCTTGCTTGACACGATACGCGACATCGTACTCCCAGTGACGTTGTATAATACAGCCCTGATGTTATTGGCGCTTCCCTGGTTGAACCGTTTGCCGGAGAGCCAGGATTTGTGAAAGCCGTCTTGCGACGCCTTGCCCAGTGGCGAGAATTGTCGCTGATTGAGTCAACATGTTCGAAGAACGCACAAGCCGTGACACCTCAAACTTTGCTATGATCGCCTTTCGCCTGGGGATCCTGATCACCTTCGTGGTCATGGTCGCCAGGATGTTTCAGTTGCAGGTGATAGAAAACCAACAATTTGAGACACTGGCCAATCGCAATCGCTTGCTGCGCATTGAGACGCCAGCCCCGCGCGGCGTCATCTATGACAGCAGCGGCACGATTCTGGTGCGCAACCGTCCCAGTTTCGAGGTTGCCCTGGTGCCGGAAGATCTCCCCTTTGATGAGCTTGACACCGAGGAGCTCGACGAGGAAGCCGTGGAAGTGGAGAAGGTGTTGCGCATCCTGCGCGCCGACGTCGACCGCGATGTGGCGTTGCGCATGGCGGAAATTCTCTTCATCAAACTGGGGTACGAAGACTTCGTCCGCACTGTGCAAAAAGCCAACGTGCCCATCACCTTCCTGGATGAACCCGCCTTTGTGACGCCAGTGACTGAAGAGGGTCGCCTCACGATTGCCGAACCGCGCAAAGTTTTCTTTCCCGACCTGGAGCAGCCGTTGCCGTTGGAAGGATTGGTGGCGCTGGTGCAGCGCGCCGTCGCCATCCAGAGTCAGGGCAGCGCCTCTGACCCCGTACCGATTTTGGACGGCATCGACCGCATCCGCGCGTTTGAAATTTCTGAAGAAAGCTTTCGCATCCCAGCCGTGCGCGTCAATCAGGTGCCGGTGCGCGAATATATTTACGGCGACCTGCTCAGCCACGTGCTTGGTTTTATGGGGCCGATCCCGGCGTTTGTCGCCGACGATTACCAGAAAGCCGGCTACAACAATCCAAACGAGAAAGTGGGACTCAACGGCCTGGAGTTCACCTATCAGGAGGAACTGCGCGGCAAGCCAGGCGTGCGCAACTCGGAACGCGACATCCTTGGCGTGGACGTGCGCACAGTTGGCCCCGAAGTTGGCCCTGTGCCCGGTTTGAATCTTTATCTAAACATCGACCGCCGCCTCCAGGCGATCATGCAGGATGCCTTGCAAGAAAAGATGACCGAACTCGAAGCGCCGTGGGGGGTGACGGTGGCGCTCAACCCGCAAAATGGCGCGGTGCTGGGCCTGGTCAGCCTGCCTTCCTATAACAACAATATCTTTGCCGAGCGCATCGGCGAGGAATATCTGAAGCTTGAGGCTGATGAGCTCCGCCCGCTGATCAACCATGCCATTGGCGGGCTTTACCCGCCCGGTTCAACCTTCAAGATGGTGACGGCGACAGCTGGATTGGCGGAAGACGTGATCACACCGGAAACGGTCGTCGTCGACGCCGGCCCCATCTATCTGCCCAACCAATATTTCCCCAACGACTTAAGTCAGGCGCAAAAATTTGTGAGCTGGAACCACAAAAATGGCGTCGTGCACGGCAAGCTCACCATCGAAAGTGCATTGGCGCTTTCCAACGACATCTACTTCTACTATCTCGGCGGCGGCTATCTGGAGGACTTCAGGGGGCTGGGGCAGCGGCTGCTGAGCAAATGGACTGAGTTGTTTGGATTTGGTGAGACGACCGGCATCGACTTGCCTGGCGAGGTGACATCGTTGGTGCCGACTGACCAATGGAAACGTCAGCTTTTTGCCGAGCCGTGGACCACGGGCGACAGCTACAACATGGCGATCGGACAGGGGTATGTGTTGGCGACGCCGATGCAAGTGCTGATTGAGACGATGGCGGTGGCCAATGGCGGCACGATCTATGTGCCCAAAGTCGTACACCACATGACGGACGCCAACGGTGGCGTGCAACAGGATTTCGAGCCGGAGATCAAGCGTAAACTGCCCATCGACCCGGAAGAGTTTCAGGTCGTGCGCAAAGGGATGTGGGATGTTGTGAACGCCAGCTACGGCACCGGTCGAGCCGCGCAGGTTCCCGGCGTTGTAATTGCAGGCAAAACTGGCACAGCTGAGTTCTGCGAATATATTCCCGAAAAAGAGGACTGCCGGCGCGATGAAAAGGACAATTTGCCCACCCATGCTTGGTTCGCCGCCTTTGCACCCTATGATAATCCAGAGATCGCTATCGTGACCTTTATCTATGGCGCCGGCGAAGGTTCGGCGGTGGCTGTCCCAGTGACCCAGAAGATCTTGCAAGCCTATTTCACCGAGATCTCACCACAGCCACAAGCTCCCGACCAGGAACCCGTGCAGGAACCGTGAGGAAGATCACATGAGCGCAACGCCCAATCCTGAAGACGCCACCCGCACACCGTCCACGAACGGCTTGGGGACATTCCACACACGCATCGCCGATCTGCTTGACGACGTGACAGTCGAGAGTGCTGCATCAGCAACTCCAGCAGCCGCTGCTGTCAGCGACAAACAAAACGTCATGCCTGCCACAGACAATAATGCGCCGGCTGTGGCGCCACAGCCGCGGAAAACGCCAGCCGCGCCGGCAGATATGGCGAGCTTCTTTGCGCCGATGCCAGATGCAGCAACGCAGACGCCTGGCCGTGCAGCGCAACCTGCGCCGCCGAGCGAAGAAAACATCGCACTGCCTGGCGAGCGGTTGGTGAGCCCCGCGCGCCGTCCCGCCTCACCGTCGCCGTCCGCCGACCTGCCCCCATTTTTGGTCAAACCGGTGGCCGTGGAGGAGCAGCCAGCGCCGCCGATCGGCGCCGATCGTGTGCCTGCACCGGCAGATCAGGCTGTGACAGATCAGGCTGTGACAGATCAGGCTGTGACAGATCAGGCTGTGACAGATCAGGCTGCGGTCGAGCAGCCAGTCACCAGCCAGCTCGTCAATATCCGGGGGCGCAGCGACGGCATCACCGTCGAAGTTGGCCGCGGCGTATGGCACGAGATCCTGGGCACGCTCACCAATCGGCTGGAGCAGTCGGCTGGGTTCTTCCGCAATGGCAGCGTGGCGCTGGATGTTGGCGCGCGGCCAGTGGTGGAGGACGAACTGAAGCAGATGGCCGCTCTTCTGACGACATTTGAGATGAAACTGGGCGTTGTCCGCACCAGCTCTGAGCGCACATTTCAAGCCGCGCTGGCGACAGGCATCACCGCAACGCTGGAATCACCCGAAGGCGCGCCGGTGGCCGCGGCCGCGCCGGCCGCAACAAACACCGATGTGGCAAGCTACTTTGTCTACCGCGGCTATTTGCGCTCCGGTCACCGGCTGCGCCGCCAAGAAAATATCCTGGTGATCGGCGACATCAATCCGGGCGCAGAAGTGATCAGCGAAGGCGATATTCTGGTGTGGGGGCGGCTGCGCGGCGTGGTTCATGCCGGCGTTGGCGGCAACCAGCGCGCCATCATTGCCGCGCTCGACCTGGAGCCAACCCAGATGCGCATCGCCGACGTAACGACTATTGGCCCCGACCCCAAGCCGGGACAACCTGGGCGATTTTTCTGGAAGAAGTCACAACACAAACGCCCTGAAATTGCGCGCCTGGTGCAGAACGAAATCGTATTCGAAGAATGGGATGCGGCGCGGCCGGGCGGGTTGATCTCTTTGCGACGTGGGGCAGGATGAGCAGATCATGACAGGCACCGTCATTACGGTCACTTCCGGCAAGGGAGGGGTCGGCAAAACGACGACAACAGCCAATTTGTGCGCCGCGCTCACGCAGTTGGGTCAGCGCGTCGTCGCGGTGGATGGCGATATCGGGCTGCGCAATCTTGACCTGGTGATGGGGCTGGAAAACCGCATCGTCTACGATTCGGTCGATGTGGCGGAAGGGCGCTGCACCCTGCAGCAGGCGCTGGTGCGCGACCCGCGCGCCGAGTTTCTCTATCTGCTGCCGGCCGCGCAGACGCGCGACAAGACCGACATTACGTCGGAGCAGATGGGCAAAATCTGCAAACAACTGGTCAATCTCGCTGACTATGTGTTGATCGACTCGCCCGCGGGGATCGAGCATGGCTTTAACGCGGCGATTGCGCCGGCGGATCGCGTGTTGATTGTCACCACCTCTGATGTGAGCGCGCTGCGCGACGCGGACAAAGTGATCTATCTGCTGGAGCGAGACTGGCAACGCCAACCAGGGTTGGTGATCAATCGCTTCAACCCACGGCTGGTCAACAGCGGCGAGATGCGCGGCATCGACGATGTGCTGGACATCCTCGCCATCGACCTGATGGGCGTCGTCCCAGAGGATGAGCGCTTGATGCTTTCCACCGATCGGGGAACGCCGGCTGCATTTGACCGGCGTATGCACGTTCGCCGCGCCTACGAAAACATTGCCCGCCGTGTCATGGGGAGCAATGTGCCATTGACCGACTACTATCGGAATGGCTTTCGTGGGTGGCTGGCAAGGTTATTTGGGAGATAAATGTTCGCAAGAATCAGTTGGCGCCACTTTGATTGGCTGCTGCTTTTTGTCGTGCTGGTGTTGTGCGGTGTAAGCGTCGCCATGATCTACAGCGCTACGCACAATTCGCCAGATTTGACAGACTACTGGCTGCTCCAGGTGAACTTCATCGCCATTGGGCTGGTGGCGCTCTTTGTGGTGGCGATGTTCGATTATCGTCAGCTTTCTCTGCTGGCGGTGCCGTCGTTCATTTTGTTTATCATCTTGCTGGTAGCCGTCTACTTTTTGGGCGATGCGCAGGGGTCCGGTTCGCAGAGTTGGATCAGCATTGGCGGGAGACTTGTCCAGCCGACGGAAGCGGGAAAGTTCCTGATCATCATCTTTCTGTCCTGGTATCTGAGTTGGTTCCGTGACAGCATGCACAAGTTCCCCTATCTGGTCATGGCGCTCGTTCTGCTGTTTACGCCGCTGATCCTGGTCTACATCCAGCCCGACTTTGGCATGACCATCACGTACGCGTTCCTGGGCGGCGCGCTGATCCTGGTGTCGGGAGTGCGCTATCGCCATCTGGCGATTTTGGCGGCGACCGCGCTGCTGGTCGTGCCGCTGCTGGCTTCCACGCTGCAAGGCTATATGCTGGCGCGCATCTGCATCTTTTTGCCGACGGATGAGACCACCGGCCAGATCAGCGCACCGATCCTGGGGTTTCTGCGTTCCGCGTTCGACAGCCTGCCCAGCGAATGCGTACAGCCGGAAGCCAATACAGCCGCCTCCTACAATGTGGATCAGGCGTTGATTGCCGTCGGCAACGGGGGTTGGACTGGCTTGGGCTGGACGCAGGGGACGCAAAATCAGCTTCACTTCCTGCGCGTGCGTCACACCGACTTCATCTTCAGCGTGATTGCCGAAGAATTGGGGATGATCGGCGCCGCGCTGATTCTGCTGCTGCTGCTCTTTGTGGTGTGGCGCGTGCTGCGCATTGCCGACCAGGCGCCCGATCAGTTTGGCAAACTTCTGGCGACCGGCGTAGCCGCGCTGGTCTTTTTTCAGGTCACTATCAACGTAGGCATGAACCTCAAAGTCATGCCAGTAACCGGTCTTACGCTCCCCTTTATCAGCTATGGCGGCAGCTCGCTGGTTTCCATGCTGTTTGCAATTGGGCTGGCGGAAAGCGTGGCTATGCGCCATCGCAAGATCGAGTTCTTCTAGCAAACACAAATACTAACAGACTATGGACTAGGCGGACTAGGCGGATTAGACGGACAAAGCCACAGATGGTTTTGGAATAAAATCCGCGCGCATCCGCCTAATCCGTCCCATCCGCGGTCTATTTTGTTGTACTTCTTTACTTGATATCTTCCAGCGCGGCCAACTCGGCGCGCGCGGCGTGCAACGCCTGTTCCATCTGTGCGATCTGGGCTTCCAGCGCCGCGCGTCGCTCCGCCGCGCTGCGCGGTGCAGCCAGCTTCGCGACATCGTCTGGCGTCTTCTCGAAGCGTCCGTCAGCGCGGATTGCCAGCAGGTGCACCGCCCACAACCCGCCCGCCACCGCGCTGTCGGCCAGCCGATGCGCCAGCTCGTTGGAAGAGAGCGCCAGCCCCGGCTCCCCCAAAAGGGTAAGCAGCACGCGATAAATAACTTGCGCCAGCGTGACCAACAGCACCAGCGCCCCCACCAGCGCCACGCCGTAGAGATAGAGCTTGCGCGGCCACGAATCTCGCTCGTCTTCACCCTGTGCATCTTTGCGTTCGGCGATCTGCTGGACGCGGCGCCAGAAGATCGCCCAGATCGGCGCGCCGACCACCAGCAGCGCAACGCCGTTCGCCAGCGGCTCGTCCCAGACGCCGCCAACCAGCGCGGCGTCGATGATCGCGTGCAGCAACTCCACGGCGCCGACCCACAGCAACCCCAGCCCTGTCGCCGCCACCAGATAGGCGTAAATACGCCGCACTGTCGCGCTCTGCCCGCTGTCGCCGTAGGCGTCCGTCTCTTTACGCAGCGTCGTCCAGTACCAGAACCAGACGACAATGCCGACCGGGATAAAAGAGACTGGATCCACCATGCGTTCGAGCAACGCCGCCAGCGAGCCGCCGCCCGCCCCAAAGACCATCAGCAAACCTTCGCGCAGCAGCAGCGCAGCCGGCGTCAAGGTCGCAATCGCACCGGTCAGGATGCCGGCGTAAAGATAAATGCGGCGCAGCACCGCGCGCCCTTCCGCCGCGCGCCGCACGACGATCTCCTGCCACTGCTGCCAGATCGCATGGAGCAGCCACAGCCCAACCAGCACTTGGCTCACGGCGCCGCCCAGTGGCAGCCGCCACCAGTTGAGGTCAGGCGCGCGGCTCACTTGGTCCACGGCAACTTGCAGGCCAAGCTGAAGCAGCGTGCGCGCGCCCCACACGGCAATGCCCAACCCCACCAGCCCAGCGATGGCGAGGAAGAGTTGGCGCACCAGGCGGGCCGCGCCCACCTCTTGCCCAAAGTCTCCGTCAGCCACCAGCACCGTGTGCCAGTAATAGACCAACCCGATGCCGATGGCGCCCATAAAGCTCCAAGGCAGCCAGCCAGCAGGCAATAATTCCGTCGCACTGATGGGAGCGCCAGCGGCTAGCCAGGTGATCTCACGGAGCAAGCGATAGGCATTGGTCAGCATGAGAATCAGCCCGGCGGCGGTCGAACCGTACAGGAAAAGTTTGCGCAACACGGAGCTGCGCTCCTCCGCCTCGTTACGATGGCGTTGGCCGAGCCACCAATGGATGAGAAAGAGCGGCGTGGCAACCAGCAGCAGCCCGACTGAGCGCGCGGTTGCCGTCCGCACGAATGATCCTTGCAACCATCCATCGCTTTGCAGCCAGGCGCGGCTGATCGTGTCGATCAGGTCGTTGATGCCAAAGAGCATGGCAATTTGACTGACAAAGGCGACCAGATAGACATAGAAGCGCCGCACTGCCGCCAGCCGATTGGACTTAGAACGTTCGATTTGCGTCGTTTGCGTTATCATTATTTCCTCCGCGTTGAAGACCACCGCTGTCTACCAGAAATACTCTTGGGCGTTGATCTTCCATGCGTCATCTTCCCGGATGACCTCCACCGTGCGTTCGGAGGTCCACGTCGAGCCGCTGTTGAAGATGCCGCCGGTGGAATACGTGTCAATGGCAACCGTCACGTAAGCGCGATCCGCGTCTTGCGGGTCGATCTTGACATCGGTGACGCGCAACCGGCGCGCGGCGTCGCCGTAGCCATACGTCTCGCCGCGCAGCGGGCCATAGCCCTTATCGCCCGCTGCATCCTCCAGCACCTGGGCGCTATATTGTGCGCGCGCTGTGGCGAGATCGCCCTTTTTCAGCGCCAAAAACGCATTGAACACAGGCGTGTCCGGCGCGTCCTCGGTGCGATAGCTTTCCTGCGTCTCCAGCCCGCCGCTGCGGCTGACAGTAAAGACAGCCGCCACCATCAGCAGCCCCACGATCGCCAGCACAACCAGTGTAAACTTATCGAAGCGAATTTTCACAGTAAACCTCCTCGTTTTCAGGTTTTATCGATCATAGCGTAGCGCATCCCTTGTCACATCTCAACTCCCAACTGTGTACCATTGAATGCACTATCCAGCGATGAGACGTGACATTGAAGCGGGCTGTTCCATTGAGAAGTAAAGAAAGAAGCAAAGAGAGAAGGAGGTGGAGGCAATGACAAGCCCAGAATCCCTGAAGATTCCGGGCTTGGGTGCGACGATAGGGCGCTTTACAGCCTTACTGATCAGCTACAAAGCTTTCCAATTCAAACGTCGCCTTGTTGCGACCGTCAATGTATTTGACGAGCGGATAGGGCGCGGCTTTGGCAATCCAGAGACGGCTGACCGCGTCGCCTGTGTCCAGCGTGACCACCCAGGCATCGTAGACGCCCGCGGGAACCGTGACTTGCTCATCGCCCACAACGCTGACCGTCACTCGGTCGAGCTGGCCGACGATGGGAAGGAACGCGTTCAGTTGCGTGGCGTAGCCGCGCGCCAGCGGCAGCGCACGCACGATCATGGGCAGCGTGGCCGCCTCGCGCACGTCGCTGGGAACTTCGACGCGCTGATTCGTCATGACGTCGGCGCGCGTGGTCAGCACCATGTCCACCGCAGGACCGTTGTATTGTGCATCGACCGTTTCCGTGCCCGCGGCATTCGAGCGCACCAGATAGGAGGAGGCAGGCCGAAAACCCACGGCGGAGACTTTGGCCGTGATTTCCTCGGTGTCGCCCTGTGTCTGGATGGTGCGGGTTAAGGACCAAATTTTCTCATTGGCGTCGTTGTCGCCGGCCACGGCGCGAAAGGTGGCTTGGCCGGCGCGGTTGCCATCCACGTCGGTGACGCGGAAAATGTGTGTTTCGCCATCCTGCCACGGCGCCGGGTTGAAGAGCAGCGCCACAGGCGTCGGCCGGCTGCACGCGCCCGCCAGGCTGATGACCAGCAGCGCGGCAGCCAGCCACCCGTGTTTGGCGGACGCGTGGATTGGCGCAGAGGGAGATACAGGTGTCTTTTGTGGGTTCATCGTTTGTTTTCCATCCAGCGCAGCGCCGTCAGCGCCAACGCCGCGGCGCCGATCGGCAGCGCGTCTTCATCCAGGCGGAAGTCGGCGCGATGCACCGGGTAATACTCCTGCCATGCCGGGTTATGTACGCCCAGCCGCAGGAAGCAACCGGGCGCGGCCTGCGCCATGTAGCTGAAATCCTCCGCGCCCATGATCAACTCGCTGTCGGCCACGTGGCTCTCGCCGAGCAGATCGCGCATCGTCGTCAGCATGTGTTCGGTGGCTGTGGCGTCGTTGATGGTGGGTGGGTAGCCGGGGAAAATCGTCACTTCGGCGCGTCCACCCAGCGGCTCGACGATGCTGGCCGCGCGCTGCAATTCCGCGTGCAGCACTGCGCGCGCCTCTGGTGTAAACGAGCGAATCGTGCCGGTCATGGTCACCGCGTCGGGAATCACATTGTCGACCGTGCCGCCATGAATCGTGGCAATGGTGATGACGCCATGCTCAGTTGGGTCGAGCCGCCGGCTGACAACCTGGTGCACGGCGTTGATCACGTGCGCGGCGAGAGCAATCGGGTCGATCGTGTTTTGCGGCCGCGCGGCGTGACCACCCGAACCGGTGACGACAAGGTCAAACTTATCGGCCGCGGCCATCATCGGGCCGGAACGCGTTGCTACATAGCCGACATCGTGAAATGAATCGACGTGCAGCCCAAAGACAGCGTCCAGACCTTGCAGCGCGCCTTCCTCGACCATGCGCATCCCGCCCGATTTGCCTTCGGCGTCCTGCGCCTCTTCGCTGGGTTGGAAGAGCAGGCGCACCGAGCCGGGCAGCCGGCCTTCTTTGGCCAGATCCTTGAGCAAAGTAGCTGCGCCGAGCAGGATGGCGGTGTGCGCGTCATGGCCGCACGCGTGCATAATGCCAGGCCGCGTGCTGTCGAACTCCGTGCCGTTGCTCTCCAGGATCGGCAGCGCGTCCATATCGGCGCGCAGGCCGATCACGGGGCCGTCGCCGCCGCGGATGTGGCCGACGACGCCGGTCTTGGCAACTTCTGTCTCTGTCTCGACGCCGAGATCGAGCAATGTGGCGGCGACCAGGCTGGCGGTGCGCTGCTCGGTGAAGGTCAACTCCGGGTAGCGGTGAATGGTGCGGCGCCAGGTGCGGATGTCTTCCTGCATCGCTTTGGCGCGCTGGAGCAATTCGGCTGAAGAAATTTGGCGGGACATAGCGGCATCCTTTTGTGTATGGCCAAGCGGAGGACGCTGGACACAGTGTTTGTTTTCTCCATTATTATGGCAGATGTCACAATTGCCAATCGTGAGGCAGAGTCCGATTCTGTTTTCAGGTGGTTTGACGTTGCGGCGCATTCCGGTAGAATAGGTGTTCGGCCATTAAGGAGAACTGGAATGCTTGAATTGGATGCAATTATTCAGGGTGACTGTGAGGAAATTCTTCAGTCATTGCCAGATCATTCAATCGATCTGATTTTTACATCACCACCATATGCTGATCAACGCCGGCATACGTATGGAGGCGTGACGCCCGACGAGTATGTTGCATGGTTCTTGCCAAAAACGCAGCAGTTTTTGCGCGTGCTCAAACCCACTGGCACCTTTGTGCTCAATATCAAGGAGCGCGTGGTAAACGGTGAGCGACATACTTACGTAATCGATCTCATTCTGAACATGCGAAACCAGGGGTGGCTTTGGACAGAGGAGTTCATGTGGCACAAAAAAAACTCCTATCCAGGCAAGTGGCCTAACCGATTTCGCGATTCGTGGGAGCGCCTGATCCAGTTCAACAAGGCGCGTGCATTCAACATGTATCAGGATGCAGTCATGGTGCCCGTAGGCAATTGGGCGCAGGACCGTCTGAGCAAATTGAGCGAGACCGACAAAATTCGGGATGAGTCGCGGGTGGCAAGTGGATTTGGCAAAAATGTATCTAACTGGATAGGACGGGAGATGGTCTATCCCACTAACGTAATTCACATGGCGACAGAGTGCACAAACCGAAATCACAGCGCCGCATTTCCTATTGACCTGCCCACATGGTTTGTGAAACTCTTTACGAAAAATGGTGATGTGGTGCTCGATCCCTTCGTTGGGTCTGGAACAACTGCTGTCGCGGCCAAGACGTTAAATCGTCATTACATCGGCATCGACCTTGATCCCACCTACTGTGAGCTCGCGCGCAATCGATTAGCTGCGATTCAGCCAAGATTGCTGGAGGAAACCGAAGACTATTCAACCGGAGACCTCGCATGAATTTTCTTGAGATGAAAAAAGTCGAGTACTATGTAAACGAAAACATTGATGATTTCCATCGCCGAAGACTTGTCACCGTCGAGAACTTGACACTCAACCAGTTACTCAAAAAGAACCCTTATCTTTTTCGTGCTAAAAACCTGACAGTTGCCAGCGATCTGATCGGCAGCCTGCTCGAAGCATTTTTGTCCTCATCCGAGGAGAAAATTTTCGGCGATTTTCTAGAAAATCTTGCTTTATTTGTGGCGCAAGAGACCGTTAGTGGACACAAATCCACGGCGCCAGGTGTGGATCTGGAGTTTTTTAATCTCAACACTCATTTTATCGTTTCCATCAAATCTGGGACTAATTGGGGCAACAGTTCACAGCAAAGCAAACTGGCGCAGGATCTGCGAAATGCTGTCGCACGCCTCAAGCAATCACGCGTGACAGCTAATGTCCAGCCTGTTCTCGGCATTTGTTATGGAAAAACCAGAACCCAACATACCAAAACGGGCTATCTCAAAGTCGTTGGCCAGAACTTTTGGTACATGATTAGCGAGAACAAGGAATTATACACGGAGATTATCGAGCCTTTGGGCTATCAAGCACGCGAACACAACGAACGTTTCCACGAACAACGCGGGGCTTTAGTGAATCGCCTCACCATTGAATTCATGCAGCGATTCTGCACTCCGTCTGGAACAATTGACTGGATCAAACTGGTCGAGTTCAACAGCAAGAATTTTGATCTCGACTCCTTTTTATGAATCACGGAGAACCCTATGACCCATCCCAATCCCATCCACGTCGATGTCTGGTCTGACTTTGTCTGACCATGGTGCTATCTGGTTGGCTCCAGTTTGGAGCAACTCACGCAAGCACAGGATGACACACTGCCGCCCATTACGCTGCGCTGGCACGCTTTTGAACTGCGACCCGCTGGCGCGCCGCCGATCCCGGCGGAATACCGCGAGCGCATTGAGGCGACCCGTCCACAATTGTACGCCACCGCGCGCGAGCGCTATCAACGCGAGATGAACCCTGGCCCCTTCGGGATCGACAGCCGCGTGGCGCTGGTCGGGGAAAAATACGCCGAAGCAATGGGATGCGGCGCCGCCTTTCATGACGCGGTCATGCACGCCTACTGGGCCGATGCACGCGACATTTCCGACCGGGACGTGCTGGCAGATCTGGCCGAGGCGGTGGGCATGGCGCGCGACGACTTTCTGGCCGCGCTCGACGACCCGACTTATGACGACAAGGTGCAGGCCGACGTCGAAACCGCACGCATGTATGGCTTGAATGGGGTGCCGGCGCTGATCTTTGACAATAAATATCTAATCTCCGGCGCACAACCTGTGGAGGTGCTGAGACAGGTGGTTGCGCGCATCATGCAGGAAAACGATCACGAAGGCTAACTCGCCGCAGCGTGAAATTCCCCAGCCGCCTCACCTACCTTGCCGTTCATTCTGGCAGTTCAGGAGAGTGAGCGCGGATAAGACGAGATGCTACACGAACTCGTCTTATCCGCGCTGAATCCGTTTGAGCCGCGTTATCTGCGTTCTATTTTTCTGCGCTCTTACAGAATCTGCTGGCCGAGCAACGAAGCAGTCAGCGCCACCGCCACCTCTGCCGTGCGATTACCCTCATCCAGAATTGGGTTGACTTCCACGATGTCCAGTGAACAGACCTTTTCCGACTCTGCCAAAATCTCCATCAGCAGATGCGCCTCGCGAAAGGTCAGCCCGCCTGTCACTGGTGTGCCGACGCCAGCCGCCACGGCTGGCTCCAGCGCGTCCATATCAAGGCTGACGTGGATGCGCGACAGCCGGTTGAGCCGCGCCAGCGCGCGCCGCGCCACCGTCGCCATGCCCAGTTCGTCGATATCGCGCATCGTGTAGACAATGATCCCGCTGTGCGACAGAGCGATGCGTTCCTGCAAGTCAAGATCACGGATGGCGATCATCACGATGTCCTGCGCGCGTAATTTGGCGCCGGGCGTCCCCAGGTTGACCAGGTCAGGATGGCCCAAACCGGTCAGCACCGCCATCGGCATGCCGTGAATGTTGCCCGAAGGCGACGTCTCCGGCGTATTGAAATCGCCATGCGCGTCGATCCAGATCACGCCGAGGGGGCCTTTGGCCGCCATGCCGCTGATCGTGCCGATCGCCATTGAATGGTCGCCACCCAGAAAGATCGGGAAGTCGGCCGCGTCACACGCGCTCGCCAGCGCGTAGATGCCTCGACAGGCCGCCGTGACCGCGTGCAGATGGCGCAGCCCGCCTCCCGCCGTTTCCACCCAACGCTCGCGGCGCACATCGTCCTCGTCACGGCCCGCGACCGGGATGTTGCCGGCATCGTGCACCGCGTGGCCAAGCTGCTCGATCCGATCGTAAAGCCCGGCATAACGCACCGCACTCGGCCCCATGTCGACCCCGCGGCGCTGCTGGCCTAAATCCATCGGCACGCCGACAATCTTCACATTGCGCGGATGCAGGTTGATTTCCATGCGTTGCTTCTCCCCTTCCTATACCCTCTCCATCTGTTCGACCTGCAGCCAGCCGCTGCCCCACCCGTCCTCCAGCCAACGCCCGCGTATCCGCACCGGCGCCCATACGGGCGGATTGCTGACCCCGCGCGGCAGGGCAGCGATGCAAAAGTGCGTGCAGTCGCTCAGGAAGAAACCCTTGCCTCCGGTCCAGCCGGGCAGCCGCACGCCCATGACCTGCACAGCTTGCCGAGGCAAATCAGCAACGGTGGCCAACGACGTGACGCCCTCGGCAGCAGGTTGCAGCAGGTCAAGCGGATGCACGCTGATCGGCTGCCCCAGGATGTGCTCCTCCCACGCCAGCCGTTGCGCGGCGCTTTCCGCCTCAACCGGACGCGCCATAAAATCAAAGGAGAATTGCTGCCTCTCCCCGCGCGCGCTGCTGTCCGCCTCCGCAAGCAAGGACGCCCGGCTGGCGCCCAGCCCATCGAGCGCGCCGCACTGGATGAGATGCGCGATCTCCTTGCGTTGCAGCGGCGCGCGGCGCAGCAGGTCGGTGAGATCGCTGAAGGCCGCACGGCTACGTTCCCCGATGATAGTCTGCACGCTGGCCTGGCGCAACCCACGCACCTGATTCAGCCCCATGTAAAGCACCGCCTGCGCGGCTTCGTGGGCTAGCGTGAATTCCCCTTGGCTGAAGTTGACATGCGGCGGCCGCACGTCAATGCCCAGGCGACGCGCTTCAGCAATATAGATGGCGGGATGGTGAAAGCCGCCCCAGTTCGCCAGCCGCGCACAGAGAAAGGCCGCGGGCCAGTGAGCGCGCACATAGGCCGAGCGATAGCTGACATCAGCGTAGGCAGTGGCGTGACCCTGATTGAAGCCATAGCCAGCAAAGGGCTCCACCTGTTCCCACAACGTGCGCGCCTGAGCTTCGCTCAACGCTGGGCCGTCCGGCGCGGGACGCTGGCAACCGGCCACAAAGCGCGCGCGGATGGCGGCCATTTCCGCGCCCTGGAATTTGCTCATCCCTTTGCGCAAATGCTCCGCTTCCTGCCACGAAAGCCCGGCGATCTCGCGCGCGATGCGCAGGATCTGCTCCTGAAAGATCAGCACGCCCTTGGTGCGGTGTAGAATCGGCGCCAACGCGGGGTGGAGATAGCTCACCGGCTCTTCCCCGCGGTAGCGGCGAATGAAATGCTGCACCATGCCGCCCAACGCGGGCCCCGGCTTGAAGAAGGCGTTAGCAACCGCGAGATCCTGCACAGTGCGTGCGGCGAGTTGGCGCAGCGTGCGCTGCGCACCGCTCGACTCGCACTGAAAGACGCCGATGGCGTCGCCGCGCGCCAGCATCTCGCCGGTCAGCGCGTCGTCCAGCGGGATGGCGTCGACGCGGAAGGCGGGGTCTGCGTGCGTGCGCACGATTTCAGCCGCGTCGGCGAGCACGGTCAACGCGCGAATGCCGAGCAGGTCGATCTTGGGCAGACCCAGCGCCTCGACGTCGCCATGATCAAACTGCGTGATCAGAAAGCCCTTGGGCGCCATCTGCACCGGCACGATGTCGGTCAGCGGGCCTGGCGTAATCACGACGCCGCCCGGATGCACGCTCAGGTGGTCGGGCTGGCGCAGCAGGCCAAAGGCGGCGCGCACCACGGGGTGCAGCGCGGGGTTATCGACTTTCTCCAGCGCGGCTTCGAGCGTCTGCGCGGTGCGGCGGCGTGGATCGGGATGCCAATCTTCGGGCAGCCGTTTGACCAGCCGGGCGGTCGTCGTCTCATCCAGCCCATAGGCTTTGGCCGTCTCGCGCAGCGCAGAGCGCAGGCGCAGCGTGCTGATGGTGGCAACGAGTGCAACCCGGTCCGCGCCATAGGTGCGGCGCACATACGCCAGCACCTCATCGCGGCGCACGCTGCAAAAATCGAGGTCGATGTCGGGCAGGCTGGTGCGCGCAGGGTTGAGAAAACGTTCGAAGAGCAGATCGTGCTCGATGGGGTCAACGGTGGTGATGCCGATGCAGTAGGCGACCAGCGAATTGGCCACGCTGCCGCGCGTCGAGACAGGGATATCGCGGCCGCGTGCATAACGCACGATGTCGGCGACGAGCAAGAAAAGCGGGGCAAAGCCATGACGGCCGATCGCGGCCAGTTCGGCATCGCGCCGCGCTATGAGATCCTCCCAATCTGCACGCGGCGCGGCTCCACCGTAGCGGGCTTGCAGCCCCTCCGCCACCTGGGCAGCCAACGCCTGATCAGAAGTCTGGCCCGCGGGCAGCGCCAGCACCGGCCAGATCGGCCGGCCATCGGGCAGGGCCGGCTGACAGGCAGCGGCGACGGATGCGGTGGCGTGCAGCGCCGCGGGAAAAGCCGCATAACATGCCACCATTTCCTGCGGCGACAGCCAGTGGAGAGTGATGTCCGGGTCGCCGCTGTCCAGCCTGTCCTCCGCGGCCAGCGCGTTCAATGGCGCATTGCGTGCAATCGCCGCAAGCAGGTGCAACCGCGCGCGCGCCTCAGGGTCGAGGCAATAGATCGCTTGGGCGGCCACTGTGCCGATCCCAAAGCGGCCGGCAAGCGCTGCGACCTCGCGCCCCAGCGCTTCAGCCTCTGCGCGACAACAGTCGATTGTGAGCCAGGCGCGCTCGCCAAAGACGCCGGCCAGCCAACTCACGACGCGCGCCGCGGCCGCGCGCTCGCCGCGCCGCAGCAGATAGTCCACCCAGCCGCGGCGCCCGCCCGACAGACAAAGCAATCCCTGCTGATGTGTCTTGAGTTCGTCCCACGTCAGGCGGGCTGCGAAAATTCCGGCGCGAGCGGGCGTTCCTTGTAGTGTGGATGAGAGGCGACAGAGCGAGCGATAGCCCTCCGGTCCGGTCGCCAGCAACGTGAGCTCGCCAGGCGATTGGTGCAGGGCCATGCCATTGGGCGCCTCCATCGTCGCCGTCATGCCGATGATAGGGTGGACATCAACCGCCTGACAGGCGCGCTGAAAGGCCACCGCGCCGTAGAGCACGTTGGCGTCGGTCAGCGCCAGATACGCCATGCCATCCTGCGCCGCGCGCGCGGCCAGCGCTTCGACTGGCGCTGTAGCGCTCAGCAGCGAATACCAGGAGTGAACGTTCAGATGAACAATGGTGGCAGGGTCGACTGACGACATAGGGCGATCTTACGTCTTACCAAGAGAATCTCCAATCTTTAACCTTGATGTCGGAGATTAGAGAAATGCTATCGGCGCGTGCTCAAACAGGTGACGATAGCGTTGCTCACTGGCTTGGGTCGTACTGGATGATCCGTGGTTCTTGCGACCTGGGCGGAACGTGGCGTCGCCTAATACAACAATCCATGGCTGCCAGATCAGCGTCAGCCACCAGTCAGTCTGCCGATCGGTGGCGTCGATTTGCGCCTGGAGCGCGTCCTGTGCTGACGGCGTGCGCGCGGGAGCCTGTAAAATTCTTTGTGCATGAAAGGAAAAAGAATTGGTTGACTGAAGAGGAAACGGCTTGCGCCAGGAGATGACAGTCGAATCAGGCGCACTTTGCGATCGAGCCGCCGCCGAACGGTGTTGAACATTCGACGGCGGCTTCTGGAGGGGGAAGGTCGATCTCCTCAGGCGTCAACAGCACCGCGGTCTGGCACGTGGCCGTGCCCGAGGCGTCGACGATCAGGGCAACCGCGGCCCCGCGGCATTGTCTGGGAAATCGCCAATGATGTACAGGTCGCTCTCGCCAAATGCATAAGAGAAGACTTCGACGCTGCCTCCCACCGACTTGATCAGTTTCTCGACGGCGACCCGTCGCACAATGCCGCCATCTTTGAGCAGGCCTTCGCGCCTTCACCAACATAGCTTGCTTGAATCAGATACTTCGCCAAGGCTGGCCGCAAAACGCAGACGGGCGCCAGCGCTTGCCTGAACCACTGCTTGTTCTGCTGCTTTCTCACGCCAAGTCGCGCCGGCCAAAGACCCAGACGGCGCCACCGATGCCACCGAGCAGCCAGACCAGCAAGATGCCCACCCCGAACGCATCCACCGCTCCCGTCGCCACGATTTCCTATGACCGCACGCTGGCGCAAGGCGCACTCGCCTGGCTGTGGGCGCGCAGCGAGCGTATGATCCCGATTCCTGGTTTCCGTACGGTAGCGCAGGTGGAGGAGAACTGCCGTGCCATGCAATTTGGCCCGCTGACAGCCGGTCAGATGGCGGAGGTCGAAACCTTATTGGGGCGGTAGCGGCCGTTCTTGCGTCAGAACGTCATAACGCAGCCTTGTCATCTGCGTCATCTGTGGATGACTTTGGCTTTTGTAGCGCATAGCGGAGTTCGATGCGCCAGCTTTGTCAGCTTAAGGCATGTGACCGATCTACGTCTGCGTGCTCGTAGCTACGCCCGCGCGCGCCGATGTACTGCGAAGCCGGTCGGATCAGGCGGCCGGTGGCGATCTGCTCCCACGCATGGCCGATCCAGCCGGCGACGCGCCCCACGGCAAAGGTCGGCGCGAAGAGATCGGTGGGCAGCGCCAAGCCGTGCAGCAGCAGGGCCGTGTAAAATTCCACATTCGTCTGCAAATTGCGCCCTGGCTTGAATTCGGCCAGCAGCCGCACCGCGGTTTCTTCGACCGCACCGGCCAGCGTATATAACGCCATGTCGCCATCCGCCGCGTACAGATCGCGGGCGGCCGCAGCCAGCACCTCGGCACGCGGGTCGCGCACTTTGTAGATGCGATGGCCGAAGCCCATCAGCCGCTCACCGGTCTCCAGTTTGGCGCGCAAGTACGCTTCAGCGCGCGTTGCCTCGCCGATCGCGAAGACCATGTCCAGCGCCGGTCCTGGCGCGCCACCGTGCAGCGGCCCCTTGAGCGCACCGATCGCGCCGGTGATCGCCGAAACCAGGTCGGAACGGGTGGCGATGATGACGCGCGCGGTAAAGGTCGATGCGTTTAGCCCGTGGTCGATCACCGTATTCAGATAGGTCTCCAGCCCGCGCACGCGCGCGGCGTTGGGCACGCTGCCGGTCAACATGTAGAGATAGTTGGCGGCGTGACCCAGCGCGGGATCGGGCGCAATCGGCGCGGCGCCCTGCTGAAGCCGCCAGTACGCGGCGACCACGGTGGGGATGCGCGCCAGCAGCACATGGCCCAGCGTGCCGTCATCGAGCGCCGAAGCGGGCAGATCCAGGTCAATCGCGCCGGCAGCCATGCGCAGCGCGTCCATCGCCGGGCGGTTCGTGCGGGCGGCGCTTTGCAGCAGATCCAGCAGCGCGGGGGGCAGCGCACGCCAGCGCGCCAGCTCACTGTGCAGATGGATGACTTCAACACTGGTGGGCAGGCGGTCGTACCAGAGCAGGTGCACCATCGCTTCAAACGAAAGGGTGGACGCCACCTCCTCCAGCGCGTAGCCGGCCAGGATCAGCTCGCCGCGCTGCCCATCCACATGGCTGAGTCGCGTCTGCGCGGCGACGACGCCCTCCAGCCCGGAGACGAAACCGTTGTTTGGATCGGTGCTCATTGACTCCCTCTTTCTGTTCGTGCTTGCTACCAACATACGTGATGCGTGATGCGTGACATTGTGGTAAAAAATGAAATGTTTTTACAGCTTTGCATAGGAGAGCATTTCCTACGCATCACGCCTTGCGCATCACCCATTGACAACAGACAGCATAAAATATACAATCAACATTGTCAATCTTGATTAGTAAATCAATCTATTGGAAAGGAGAAGCGCCGTGGAACTGCCCACCCGTTATCTCAGCGCACGCGAGGCCGCCGACCGGTTGGGGATCAGCGTGGCGACCTTGTACGCATACGTGAGCCGCGGTCTGCTGCGTTCGGAGGCGGTGGACGATGGCAGCCGCGCGCGCCGCTACTATGCGGAAGATGTGGAGGCGCTGCGCAGCCGCAAGGAGATGCGCCGCGACCCGGAGAGTGGGGCGCAAAACGCGCTGAGCTACGGCATGCCGGTGCTCGAATCGGCGATTACCCTGATCGAGGATGGGTGTCTTTTTTATCGAGGCTACGACGCGTTGGGATTGGCGCAGCAACGCTCGGTCGAGGAGGTGGCGTCGTTGATCTGGCTGGATCACCTGGACCCTGGCGATCTGTTTGCACAAGGTGGCGACGCACAGGCGCCTGCCCCGCAATTGGAAGCTTTGGACGCTGTGCAGCACCCGATCGAGTGCTATCAGGCGACGCTGGCGCGGGCGGCGACGGGCGATCTGGCGGCCTATCTGACGACGCCGGAGGCGATGGCAGCCACCGGTGCACGCATCCTGCACCGGCTCGTCGCGGCGACGACCAGGCAGCCGGTCGCCACGTCAATCGCGCAGGCGTTGCAAGGAGCCTGCGCGCCCGGCCAGCCGGCGAGCGTCGAGCTTTTTTCCGCCGCGCTGATCCTGTGCGCCGACCACGAGCTGAATGTTTCGGCCTTCACCGCGCGCTGTGTGGCCTCGGCCGGCTCGACGCCTTATGCAGTGGTGATTGCGGGGCTGGCCGCCCTGCAAGGCCATCGGCACGGCGGGCACACGGAGCGGGTCGGCCACCTTTTGCGCGAGGCGAATGACGGCATCGCCGGTGCGGTGGCGAGCTATCTGCGCCAGGGGGCGTCGATCCCAGGTTTCGGCCACCGGCTTTACCCCGATGGTGACCCGCGCGCACGGCTGCTGCTGGAGATGGTCAATGCCCGTTATGCCAATGCAGCGATTCCCGCGCTGGCAAACGAACTGCGCCGCACCGTCCACGCATTGACGGGAGCGCAGCCCACCGTGGACTTTGCGCTGGAGGTCATGGCGCGCACGCTGGAGCTGCCGCCGCACGCGGCGCTGGCACTCTTTGCGCTGGGTCGCACCATCGGCTGGATCGGCCACGCCATCGAGCAGGCGGCGACGGAGCAGCTTATTCGCCCGCGGGCGCGCTATGTCGGGGCGCAGGGACGCACGTTATAAGAATGGCACGATAAGAATGGCACGCGGATGAGGCGGATTTTCGCTGATTTCATCCGCGTTGATCTGCCCAATCCGCGTCATCCGCGTGCTAATTTGGCGCTGTTACCCGCCAAAGACCTCGCGCAGGTTATCGCGGATCATCAGCACCACAAGCCCGACCAGCAGCAGCACGAGCGCGAGGAACCAGAACTCGTAGAGCAGAATGGCGGCGTTCAGCACCGCCAGCACAATCGTCACGCCGTAGAGATAGCTGCGCATGCGCCCGCGCGTGCCGGCCTCCACCGCGCCAAAAGCCACGATGACGCCCGCCAGCCAGAGCGGCCACGTCGGCGGGCGGAAGAAGAGCAGCGCCACGATGACCAACAGCAGCAGCCCGCCGCTCACCGCGGCCCACCACAGCGCAAAGCGGCTTTGCTGGCCTAGCGACGGCTGCGGCGCATGGGTGCGCTGGAGGTGGGCGCGCGCCGCGCCAAAGTCGCCAGCGCGCAGCCGGCCAAGCTGCGCTTCACCCGCTTCCAACGTCTCGCCGGCGTCCACGAACCGCTGATTGCGCTCGCGCAGCTTGGCGATCTCCGCGTCGAGCGTCGCCTGCCGTCGCTGATAGAGGTCGTCCAGATAGGCAGTCTGCAAGGCGGCGACCTCCAGCGCCAGCGTGCGCACAATCGCGCGCTGCTGCTCGATTTGCACGGCCAGCTCCGCTTGCTCGGCGCGCAGCGCGGCCAGCATCTGCACGGTGGCGGCGACCGCCTCGCGCGGGGGCAGCACCTTGTCCAGCCCGGCCCAGCCCAGCGGGTCGCGCCACGACTCGCGCACGCTGCCGTCGCGATTGTACTTTGGCCCGGAGGGCGCACGCTCGCCGCCCAGCGGATCCCACGTATCCAGCCCCCACAGCCCGCGGTAGCCATCCACCCAGCCGTCGGCGTCGGAGATCAGGATCGGCGTCCACGTCTCCGCCTGGCCCGGCCCGATGGCGTGTCCGTCCCCGCGTGCATAGTCCACAAAGGGAATGCTGAGCAGATTCTTCATCCCTGCATCGAGATTTAGCTGCCCGCTCTGGCGCAAGGTATTCTTCCAGACGCGGTCGAGCGCGGCGGCGACGCCATGCAAGGGCGCCAAAAAAGCCGGTTCCACCTGCATCAGATACTCGCCGCGCGTGAAGTAACTGGCGTGTGAGCCGGCGCCGGCGTAGATCACCGGATGGGTGTCGCCGACTTTCTCCACCTCAGGATCATCCCAGCGCCGGCGCAGGTCGTCGCCGCTGAAGTCGTGCGAGGCGTAGGCCACCCAGCGCGGCATGGGGTCAGCGTCACCCTCGTCGGAAAGGTAGACGAAGATCTGTTCCCAGTCCGACTCGTGGTCGTTGACGCCGTAAAAGGTGGAGCGGAAGTCGTTCATCACAAAGAAAAAGATGTAGTGAAGCACAATATAGCCGCCGGTGCGCACGACGCGGCCATAGTAGACGCGCCGCGCATCCTGCTGCACGCTGGCCGCATACTTGCGTTGGGCTGCGGCTGCGGTGCCGCCCGGCACCCGTCCGCGCACGACCAGCGACAGGTCGAACAGGCCATCCAAAATGCGCGTCGCCAGGCCGACGCGCTGCAGGCGATTGGGCGCGGGCAGCCGCACGTGGTCAGTTTGGGCAAGCCAGCGTTGGTACTCCACGGGCGGCAGCGGCGCGTCTACATACTGCAAGTAGTAGCGATGCTCGACCGGCGCGGCGCGGAAAGCGGCCAGTGTCGCCGGCGTCAGTTCGCCCGGCGCGGCCATCAGTTGCGTGTGGCGTTCTTCGTCGGCCAGCCAGAGACTGCACGCCTTCAGATAGCCCTCCACCGCGCAGGGGAAGAACATTTCGCCCAGGGTGTAGTGCACCACGGGTTCGTAGCGGCGCAACAGGTCGAGATCGTTCATGCGCCCACCTTGGCGGCGATGGACTCTTCAAAGAGGTCGCGCACTTCGCGTTGATTGAGATAGAAGACCATGAAGACGTTCAACAGCATCGACACGTAATCTGGCCCGCCGCTAAAGTAGCCGATGACATCGGTCGTCATATAGTAGGCCAGCAGCAGCATCATGCCGTACCAACCCCAGCCGCGGTAGCGCCAGAGGCCAAACGCCACCACGACGGTGATCAGCAGGAGCAGGAGCGAGACTGCCACGTTGTACAACTCCGGTTCGACCGTTGCCCAGAACTCCCCGGGGAGCGCCAGCGCGCTGATTGCGAACAGCGCAGCCAGCACCGCGCCGAGCAGCCCCTGCACCGTCAGCAAGATCAGGATCATGTAGAGGCCAAAAGGACGCCGGCGGCGTAGGGAGGAGGGCAAAGTGGTCGAAGGGTGCGGGGTGGAATGCGTTGGTAGTGAGTTCATTTCAACTTTCCCCCGTGGCTGACTGATGTGTACGCAGCAGTTTTGCTTCTGCCAACACCTGTTCGATCGTGTCCAGCGTCTTCTGGCCGTACGTGCGTGTTTCATCGGGAAGCATTGTCGCCATGTCAAAGTAGTTGCATACGCCGTTGTGTTTGAATGCGCCCAGCGGAAGCATCGTGATTCTGCCGGCGCGACGGGCGCGGTTCCACGGCGAATGCGGCTTAACCCGCCAGCGCCCAGCAAAAAGTTTTCCGCCCAGCGCCTGCAACTGATCCTTCGAACC
>JACSRH010000086.1 GCA_014879855.1 Caldilineaceae bacterium
AGGGGCGAGAGGCGAGGGGCGAGGGGCGCAGGGTAAGGAGCCAATCTCTGATCTCCACTCTCCCAATCTCGCAATTTCGCAATTTCCTGATTCTGTCCACTTGGCGCGCTGGCCGCAGGTGGCGCAGGCGCGGATCGACGAGCAGTTGAGCGCGGACATGGCGATGGTGCAGCGCGTGGCCAGCCTGGGCCACGCTGCACGGCAGAACGCCAACCTCAAGGTGCGGCAGCCGCTGGCGCAGGTGGTGGTGCGCACGCGCACCGGCGACGAGGAAGCTGCGCTGCGCCGCATGCAGCAACTCTTGCTTGACGAACTCAACGTCAAGGAGATGAGTTTCACCCACGCCAGCGGCGACCTGGTGGATGTGACGGTCTTCCCCTATCCGAAGCAACTCGGCCAGAAGTATGGCAAAGGCTACCCCAAGATCCGCCAGGCCATGAGCGGGCTGGATCAGGCCGACCTGGCCGCGCGCCTGCAGATGGGCGAAAGCGTCGTCATCGAGGCCGAGGGCGAATCCTATACCGTGGCGCCGGAGGATGTCGAGGTGCGCGTCACCCCGCGCGCGGGCTTCAGCGTGGCGCAGGAGGCGGGCTATCTGGTGGCAGTCACGACAGAGCTTGACCAGGCGCTGGTGCAGGAAGGCTATGCGCGCGAGCTGGTGCGCCGCGTCCAGCAACTGCGCAAGGACGCCGGGCTGGAGATCAGCGACCGCATCGTCACCTATATCGCCGATTCCGAGCTGATGCACGAAGTGCTGGCGCACTTCGGCGCGTATGTGCGCGACGAGACGCTGAGCGTGGACCTGGTGCAATTGCATCCCGACCAGGGCGACGTCGTGCCGGAAAACCTGCCGCAGGCGGCATTTGACCTGGATGGCAAGTTGGTGACGGTGGCGATCGGAAAGAAGTAGAGGAGGGCGAGTTGCGAGGCGCCTCGACAGGGATTGGCCATTACGAAGCGTCTACTATGAAGCGTCTACTATGAAGCGTAGAGTCGCGTGTAGTGGTATAGATTGCTGAGGATATAGTACACGTAGGCGCGCGGCTCAGAGAAAGTGAGCTTCTCGACAAACAACGCGTCGTCGGCGCCGGCTTGCTCGCGCCAGTTCTCGGAGTTGCCGGGACCGGCGTTATAGCCTACCAGCGCCGACAACAGGTTGCCGTCCAGATAATCGCGCACCCAATCCAGATAATAGGCGCCAAAACGCAAATTGATCACCGGACGGTAGATGATATCGTTGGTGTATTCAGGGTGCCCCAGCTGCTGGGCAACCCACTGCCCCGTGTCAGGAATGATCTGCGCCAACCCTTGCGCCGCGGCCGTGGAGCGTGCACCCTCCTCAAAAAGGCTCTCCTGGCGGATCAGGCTGAAATAGATCAGCGGGTCAAAGCCATTGGCGGTTGCCTCCCGCTCGATCAGGTCCGCAAAGGGTTGGGGGAAAGAAAGGCGCTGGATAAATGCAGGCGCACTCTCGACCAACCCCGCCGGGCTGAATTGCATCAAGCGCGCCGCGCTGAGAATGCTGAGCCGGTAAGCGCCCAGGCGGGCAAATTCCAGACTGAGCGGATAAAGCGCGGCGACAGTATCTTGGTTGGTTTGATAGACGCGCTCCAACGCCGCCAGTGCATCCCCACGTTGGTCAAGCTCCAACAGCAGCCGCCCTTTTGCCAGATTTGGATCTTCGGCGATTGCCGGCGGCAGAAGGGCGACTTGGTCAACTGGAAGCTCCAGCCAGCCGGCCAGCCATTGTTCGGCAAAAGCCTGGCTGCCGTCGTCGCCGTCGAGACGGCTCACAGGCCCGGCCACGGCGTCGATACGCGCCAGCATGGCTGCATCAGTCATGGCGATATCCGCCAGCGCGTAGCTTGCCAGAATGCCGTAGTAGATGTCCGGCGCCTGGTTCACCAGCGCCTGCCACGTGGCGCGTGCGGCCTCGCCCTGACCCGCGGCAGCCTGGCTGCGCCCCAGCCAGTAGCCGACCGCGTCCCAGCGATAGTCGGGATAGCCTGTTTGCAGCCGCGCCAGCGCGTCCGCGGCCTGGTCGTAGAGTTTGACGTCGAACGCACCAACGCCGAGTGTATAGAGCGCCTGCGGCGCGCGCTCGCTGGCGGGAAAGCTGTCAGCCAGCGTCAGAAAATCGACGGCAGCTTCCACTTGATTGCCCTCGGCCAGCGCGCGCCGGCCACTCTGCCACAGCGCTTCGGGCGCCAATGCATCTGCGGCAAAGTCGCGCGCAAAGGTGCGATAGGTGCGCCGCGCACCCGCACTGTCGCCCAGGCTGGCTTGCGCCGTTCCCTTGTCCAGCCACGCCTGACCGAAACAATCACAGGACGGATACTCAGCGATCACCCGGTCAAACACAGTGAGCGCTTCAGCGTAACTGCCGACGCCGAGATAGGCCTGGCCCAGCCCATGCAACGCATTGCCCGCGCGCGCGTCGGTCGGGGCGACGCTGTCGAGATAGGCTTGATAGGCATTGATGGCAGGCTGGTGCGCCTCCGCCACCAGGTCGATGTAGCCGCGTTGGTAGAGGTCGAACTCGACATTCCGGTTGACCAGCTCCACCAACGACAGATAGGCGTTGTAGTTTTCGGGTGATTCGGCCGTGGCCGCGCGCCAGCGCTCGATCGCGCCGGGTGCATCGCCCCCCGCGGCCAGTGCCTGCCCGGCTTTATACAGGATCTGGGTGCGGTATCCTGCGTTCTCCGCGACCGCGAGAATCTCATCATAGACAGCCGCGGCATCTGCAAATCGACCTCCGTCGAGATAGATCTGAGCCAGATCCTCTAGTTTGCCCACTCTGGCAACTCGATCTTCGGTGTCCTCGACAGCGCGACGCAGCGCCATCGACGCGCTATCGACGTCGTTGCTCGCCAGATAGGCGCGTGCAATGCGCGGCTGGACTGACTCACTCATCCAGGGATAGGCTTCGAGAAACTGCCGATAATCATTCACCGCTTCGGCATAGCGCCCCATGCCCAACAGCGCCTCGCCGCGCAGGAAATGTTCTTTTTGTCCAAACTGACCGGGGTCGCCGCCGGCGCTGGCGAGCAAAACGTCAAGCCGATCAAAGGTGGCAAGCGCCTCGCTGTAGAGACCTTCGCCCAAATAGGCGCGCCCCAGGTCGTAGAGCGCCTCGGCCTGGCGTGCGGGTGCGGCGGCCGCATCAGTCACCACCTGATTCAGCGCAGTGCGCGCGGCTGCATAATCTCCATAACGCTGCAGCCGCCGTCCGGCGTCAAGGGGGTTGGAGGGCGCGGGCGCATCAACGGCAGCGGCGACTTGGGCCAGCGCCGCGCTGTCAGGAGCGTCCGCCGGCGAACTGGGCGTTGGCGTCAACGTGGGCAAGACGAGCGCTGCGACTGGCGCACCAACCACGGCTGCCTCGGTGGGCGCAGGTGCGGCTGCTTCACCGGCGGCAACCGTCAGCGTGACGGTCGGCGTGACCGTCGGTGCGGCCGGTGCGGCCTGTGCGGCCTGTGCGATCGGTGTAGCCGTCGGCGTTGGCGTTGGCGCGTCTGCGCCGCCACAGCCCGCCACGAATAGCGGGATCAGGATAAGGTGTGTCCACTTCATACCCGTTGTCAACGATCTTTCCGTGGCTTCTGTTCCGGTCGGTTAGGTGCATGGTAATCGCTGATAGGAGAGCCTGCCCGCTGAAAAGACGCCCATGAAAGCTCTCTGTTTCAATTCAACTTGTCGCTATGGTATCATCGCTTGCAATGTTCGCAAATGAAAACAACAAATGAAAACAATCGGAAGATTTGATTCGGAAGATTTGATAAGGTGTGATGCATGTCAACGCTCACCGTTGCCGCTAAAGATGTAGGGTCTTATGAATTGGTCGTCGGCATGGAAGTGCACGCGCAGGTGCTGACGCAGTCGAAAATGTTTTGCCGCTGCGCCACCGACTACCAGGGCGCGCCGCCCAATACGCGCACGTGCCCGACCTGCCTGGCGTTGCCCGGCGCGCTGCCCGCGATCAACCGGGCCGCGGTGGAGGCGACGATCCGCACGGGACTTGCGCTCAATTGCCGCATCAATGAGATTGCAGTCTTTGCGCGCAAAAATTACACCTATCCAGATCTGCCCAAAGGATATCAGGTCAGCCAGTATGAATTGCCTCTCTGTGAAGATGGCGAGTTGGAAATCGACCTGGAGGATGGCGCGACCAAGCGCGTACGCATCCGGCGCGTCCATTTGGAGGAAGACACCGGCCGTTCCGTGCATGAGGGCGGGTACTCCTTGATCGACCTCAATCGCGCGGGCGTGCCGCTCATGGAGATCGTCACCGAAGCCGACATCCACAGCCCGGAGGAGGCCTACGCCTATCTGACTCGGCTGCGCGCCACGCTGCGCGCGCTGGGCGTCAATAGCGGCGACATGGAAAAGGGCGCGCTGCGCTGCGAGCCAAATATCAGCGTGCGCACGTTGGCGCAGAAAGCACGCGGCGAATTTGGTACGAAAGTCGAAGTTAAAAACCTTAACAGTTTCCGCGCGGTGCGCAGCTCCATCGCCTACGAACTGGAGCGTCAGGTCAATGTGATCGAGGCCGGCGGCAATGTTGTGCAGGTGAACATGGGCTGGGATGAAGATAAACAGCGCACCGTGCTCCAGCGCAGCAAAGAAGACGCTCATGACTACCGCTACTTCCCGGAGCCGGATTTGCCGCCCCTGCGCGTCAGCCGGGAGGAAGTGCTCCGTCTGACCGCTGCCCTGCCCGAATTGCCCGCGGCCAAACGCAACCGTTACGAACAGCGCTGGGGCGTGCGACGTATTGAGGCGAATGTCCTGACCAGCGAGATGCAGGTGGCGCGCTTCTTCGAGGAGGCCGTGGCTGCTTATGGCGAAGAGGAGGGCAAGCCGCAGCGTCTCGCCACGTGGATGACCGGTGAACTCTTCCGCCTGCTTTACGCCGACGGCGAAGGTCAGGATCTACGTCAGATCGCGACGATCAGGGTGCAGCCGGCGCATTTTGCTGCGCTGCTCAAGTTGATCGACGACAAGGTGATCAACCCCAACACCGGCAAAAAGGTGCTCGAAACCATGTACGCCACTGGCGACGCGCCGCAAGCCATTGTTGCGCGCGAAGGGCTGGCGATGGTCTCTGACGCCAGTGTGATCGACGACGCAATCGCCGAAATCTTCACGACTCATGCCGCCGAGTTGATGCGCTATCGCGATGGGGAGGAAAAGCTCTTCGGCTTTTTCATGGGACAGGTGATGCGCGCCACCAAGGGCAAGGCGGATCCGGCCGCGGCAAAGGCGCGGCTGGCAGAGTTGATCAGACAGTGAAAGAATAATGATTGCTATCCGAAATAGTTGTTTGAAATCGTGGATAGTTTGAGGGAGAAGGTTGGAGCGACCCGCGGGCAAACCGCGCCGGGGAGACTTCACAGTGGGTGGTTCACCCTCACAAAGTCTCCCCGGCTTCTCTACTCCTTAGCAGCGTCCTGTGGGGCGCGTACTGCTGCACAATTCTGGCGCGCCTGTCAGGGATTGCCGCCAGCTGCGATCTTTGCCTTTTCCTCTTCGACCAGTTGGCGACGCAACACCTTGCCAACCTGCGTCTTCGGCAGTTCGGTGCGGAATTCGACAAAGGTGGGCACTTTGTAAGGAGCAAGGTTCTCCTTGCAGAAGTCGCGAATCTCTTCGACCGTCACACTCTGATCTGGCTTCAACACCACAAACGCCTTGACGGTTTCGCCGCGCTTGGCATCCGGGATGCCAGCCACCGCGGCTTCCATCACCTTGGGGTGCATAAAGAGCACTTCTTCCACTTCGCGCGGGACAATGTTGAAGCCGCTGGCGATGATCAGATCCTTCTTGCGGTCGACAATGTAGAAGTAGCCGTCCTCGTCCATCTTGGCGATATCGCCGGTGTGCAGCCATCCATCAGCATCGATGGTTTTGGCGGTTTCTTCAGCGTTGTTGTAGTAGCCTTTCATCACCTGCGGCCCCCGCACAACCAGCTCGCCTTCCTCACCGACGCCGAGAACCTTATAGTGACCGCTTTCGTCCTGCTCCAGGGAAACAATCGAAACCTCGGTGCTGGGAATCGGGATGCCAATCGAACCAAACTTGACGCGCCCTGCAATGGGATTGGCGGTCGCCACCGGGGACGACTCGGACATGCCAAAGCCTTCCACCAGGTTGCCGCCCGTAATCTCGTCGAACTTTTGCGCTACTTCGACCGGCAGCGCGGAGCCGCCGCTGAGACACGCTTTGATCGAGCGCAGGTTGTATTCTGTCACGCGGGGGTGATTGATGATCGCGATGTACATCGTCGGCACGCCCGGGTAAAGCGTGATGTGCTCTTTGGCGAGAATTTCCAGAATGTGGTTAGTGTCGCGTGGGTCGGGGACTACCACCAGCTCGCTGCAAATGGCGATGCAAAAGAGCATTCCCACTGTCATGCCGTAAACGTGGAACGCAGGCAGCGCCAACAGCACTTTCTCATTGCCTGGGGAAACGCCGGTGAACCAGGCGTTCATCTGCGTAGTGTTGGCTACCAGGTTGTAATGCGTCAACTCAGCGGCTTTGGGCAACCCGGTCGTCCCACCCGTGAATTGGAAGACGGCGGTGTCGGTTGCCGGGTCAAACTGCACCGCGGGCGGCTTGGCCGGATGGCGACCGATCAACTCTTTGTAGTAGAACACGCCTGGCCCGCCGGACATCTTCTTATACAAACCCTTGGCGGCAAGCTGCTTGTTGACCGTGTTGCGGAAAAGCCCTGTTACATGGTCGGACATATCGGTCAAAATGATCGTCTTGAGACTCGTGTTTGGCTGAATCTGCTTGACGCGGTCATAGAGGCCGGAGAGGGTAATAATCGTCTCAACGCCACTGCTTCTCATCAGCGGTTCGAGTTCGTGCGGGGGATAGGTCGGGTTGGTGTTGACCACGACGCCGCCGGCTTTGAGAACGCCAAAGTAAAAAACGGCTTGCTGGGGGCAATTGGGCAACATAATGGCGATGCGCGACCCCTTTTTGATGCCTTGTGCGGCAAGCGCTGCGGCAAAGCGGTCGCTCAATTCATCCAATTCACGATAGCTCAACTTTGCCTGCACTGCCAAACCCAGCGGCAGATAACGCAACACCATGCGGATCGCTGTCTTGCTGGGATATTGTCGTGCGGCGTCTGCCAGAAGTTGTTGCAACGTAATCGCGGGGATATCCACCGTCGCCGGCACTCCCTGCTCATAGCTGGAAAGCCAAGGATAGGTCGAAGACATGGTCGCTCCTTTTTTGTCGCGTTCGATTGTGATTTGCGGAACATATACAGAATGCGGCAGACGCCATTATATCACACCTGCTTTGACATCTGCATCCTGCAAGCATATACTCAGATGATGATGGGCAGACATAAGTAATAGACAGCATAATTCTGGCGATGTTACCATTGAGTTCTACACAAGGCGTAATCTGATAAGCGCGCACGTCAAAGAGCGACCCTATCCGATCAACAGAATCGAGATGACAGAGATGGCAACGACGCGTGTCAAATGGATTGAAGATAAAAGTTTTCTGGGCATCGGCAGTAACGGCCGTAGCGTCGTCATGAGCCCTGGAGATGGCCCAGGCGTCAGCCCGATGCAGATGTTGCTGTTGGGGCTAGGCGGCTGCACCGCGATTGATATAGTTGATATTCTGGGCAAGCAACGCCAGCCGCTCGAAGACCTGCAGGTCGAAATCAGCGGCGAACGCGGAGAAGAATGGCCCAAACCGTGGACACGCGTCCACATCCGGTACGTGATCGTCGGCGCGCAGCTTGACCCACACAAGGTGGCGCGCGCGGTCGAGCTGAGCGTACATAAATATTGCGGCGCCCATGCCACGCTGGCCGGCGTTGCCGAGATCACCCATGACTACACGCTTTGTGCATCACTCGAAGCTGTGGTCGAAGCATAACGGGGGAATCCGTGACCGAACATCTACCGTCTCACGAAGATGCCAACATGCTGGAATCGATTGTCGATCGCACGTTGCGCACGGTGAACGACGCTGACGCCTATGCCGCGGCTCAGCGCGTCGCTGAGATCAGCACACAACGCCGTCTACACGATGATGCTCTGGTCGAGCACCTGATCAGGCAGAAGGCGCAACAGACCGGCGGCGTCGGCGCCGCCACTTCGGCGGCCGCGCTGATTCCTGGCTTTGGCAGCGTCGCCGCCTTCACGGTCGGCGTGGTGACCGATGTCGGTGTGACCCTGCGCCTGCAATCTGAACTGGTGCTCGAGATCGCGGCTGCACGTGGCCGCACACTCACCCCATCCGAAGCGCGCAACGCGTTGCTGGTGGTGACAGGTCTCAACATGGGCGCGGAACGGCTGATCAACCAGGCCAGCCGCAAGCTGGCGGAAAGAACTGCCGAGCGTTTTGCGGGCCGTGCACTCATCAAGGCCATTCCCTTTGTCGGAATCGCCATCTCCGCTGGCGCCAATATTCTGATGACTTACATTATCGGTCGCCGCGCCGACGCATATTTTCACGTCGGGCCAGAGGCGGTGGGCAATTGGGGAGACAGTCTGCGCGCAGTGACCGGCGTTGACGAACGCAAGCTGGTGGGCTGGCTCGGCAATGTGATGACGGATTTTGGCCGCTTGTTCGTAGGCGGCGCGCAACGAGTCGGCCGCGCCACGCAGAACGCGGCCCGCCGCGCCGGAGATGCCGTGGCCGCGCAACTGGGCCGCCGCCCGCGGCATAAAGATGAGTAAAATTACCCTGGAAGCTGCTTTTGGCACAGAGGCGCGTGGCTGCAGCGATGCGCAGCGAAAAAGCAAATTCCGCGGATCCAGTATAGGTCACACGAGCGTGGCCTATTTGCTTGACGGTATGCTTTCAATGAGATGACACAACAACATAGCGCGACAGCACTCCAGCGCGGCGGTGGTTCGCCACATCATCCCGTGGACATTGAGACGTGTTTGATAAACTGAAGAAGCGATTCGGCGGTCAGGCCGCTGTACGACTGCATACAGCGTCAGTTGCCCCCTCACCCACGGTGGATGTCACCGACGCCAGCTTTGCGGCGACGGTGCAGACGCCGCGCCTGGTCGTGGTCGACTTCTGGGCCGAATGGTGCCAGCCGTGCCAAGTGATGTCGGCGTACATCGGCTTCCTGGCCAAGGATTATGCAGAGCACGTCCTGGTGGCCGCGCTCGACGTCGACGAAAACCCGGAGACGCCGCAGCACTTCCAGGTCCTGGGGCTGCCGACCCTGCTCTTCTTGCACAACGGCCAGGAAGTAGATCGCATCATCGGCGTTGTTCCCTACGAAGAGATCAAGGCGCGGGTGGACCACCTGCTTGCCAGCCTGTAAATCAACGATTCGGAGTCTTTCATGCGAGTATCGAAGTTGTTTTTCCAGACCTTCCGCGAGGCGCCGGCTGACGCCGACATTGTCAGCCATCAGCTTATGCTGCGCGCCGGTCTGATCCATCAGATCGCCGCGGGCATCTTCGACTTCCTGCCGATGGCGTTGCGCACCAAGCACAAGATCGAAGATATTTTTCGCGAAGAGATGGATGCCATCGGCGGCCAAGAGGTGACGCTGCCGGTGGTGCACCCGGCTGAACTGTGGCAGAAGAGCGGGCGCTGGTATCAGATCGGCAGCGACATGGCGCGCTTCAAAGATCGCAACGACCGCGACATGGTGCTTGGCATGACGCATGAAGAGATCATGGCGGATCTGGCAAAGAAGTACATCAAGAGCTATCGCCAGCTTCCAACGATGCTCTACCAGATCCAGACCAAGTTCCGCGACGAGCCACGCCCGCGCGCGGGCCTGCTGCGCGTGCGCGAGTTCACGATGAAGGACGCCTACACCTTCGACCGCGACGAAGCCGGCATCGACGCCTATTACCCCCATTTCTACCAGGCCTATTTCAATATTTTCCGCCGCAGCGGCATCGACGTGGTGGCGGTCAAAAGCGACACCGGCATGATGGGCGGACGCATGGCGCACGAATTCATGGCGCTGACGGACATCGGTGAAGACACACTGGTGCTGTGCGACGCCTGTGGCTACAGCGCCAACCGGCAGGTGGCGACCTTCCGCAAGCCGGAGCCGCCCGCGGCGGCGCCGGCGCGGCTGGAAGAAGTCGCCACACCCAACGTCACGACGATCGAGGCGCTGGCGCGTTTTCTGAACATTGCCGAAAGTGAGACAGCCAAGGCAGTCTTCATGGTGGCGGACATCGACCAGCCCGACGGCGCGGTGAAAGAACAGTTTGTCTTCTGCATCGTGCGCGGCGATATGGAGCTCAACGAGACTAAGCTGACCAATGCCATCAAGGCGCGGCGGCTGCGCCCGGCAACGACGCCGGAGATTCAGGCAATCGGCGCCGAACCAGGCTATGGTTCGCCGATCGGCATCCAACGCGAGCAGGTATTGTTGCTGGTCGACGATCTGGCGGCGCGCAGCCCGAATCTGGTGGCGGGCGCCAATCGCGCGGGGTATCATGTGCGCAACACCAACTATGGTCGCGACTACACCGCCGACCTGGTGGTCGATCTGGTGGCGGCGAGCGACGGCCACGCTTGCCCGCAGTGCGGCGAAGCGATCCACACGGCGCGCGGGGTCGAAGTCGGCAACATCTTCAAGCTGGGCACGAAATACAGCATGGCGATGGGCGCCACTTATCTGGATGAGAAGGGCGACGAGAAACCCATCGTAATGGGGTCGTACGGCATCGGGTCGGGACGGCTGATGGCGGTGATCATTGAGATGTTGCACGACGACGCCGGCATCCAATGGCCCATCACCGTGGCGCCCTATCAGGTGCTGCTCGTCAGCCTGGCGACGGAAAAAACGCCCGATGTGACTGCCGCGGCCGAACAGATCTACGCCGCGCTGCTCGAGGCTGGCGTCGAAGTGCTCTATGACGATCGTGAAGAGCGCGCCGGCGTCAAGTTCAACGACGCGGACCTGCTAGGCATCCCGATCCGCCTGACCGTGGGCGCCAAAGGGCTGAAAAATGGCATTGTCGAAGGCAAACTGCGCCGCAACGGCGAGATGTTCGAGTTTGCGGTCGATGCCGTGGTCGAGAAGGTGTGTGCGCTGGTGGCCGCCGAGATCGAACGCATCAACGCCACCGCGGTTCCGGTTCCTTTTGAAGATAAATAGATGATGAATTGTGAAGCGTAAAATTACTGCCTGCGAGCGCTTGCACCTTCGCACTTCACAACTCGCAATCCACCCTTTATACTTAATATTTAAGCTTTTTAAGACGCCAACTTGTGTCTACATATAACTTTCCCTACTACAACACCGTCGATCAGATTTATCACGCTGAGTGGTCGATTGCGAAATTGGCGCGCCATGAACTGCTGCGCCGGTCGATTGCGACGCTCTGGCCCAATGGCCACCCCACGCGACTGATTCACATCGCGGGCACCGGCGGCAAAGGCTCGACCTGCCGGTTTCTAGAAATGGGATTCTCGAGCATCGGCAAGGCCGCGTCCTTTATGAGTCCCCATCTCTTTGACTACCGCGAACGCTTCAGCATCGACGGCGAGTTTGTGAGTCAAAACGACATCATGGCCGTCTGGGAAAATCGCGTCCGGCCGCATTGCGTGCAGCTGGCAACCGACCAGCCGGCAAATGTCCACACGTTTCACGAAGCGTCGATCCTCATTGCGCTGAGCCTGTTCGAGCAGCACGGCGTTGCCTGGGCCGCGCTGGAAACCGGCGTCGGCGGGCGCTACGACCAGACGCGCGCGCTCGACGTCGCGGCCACGGCCCTGACCAACGTGGGCAGCGACCACGCCCATATGTTGGGTGACGAACTCTGGCAGCGCGCGCTCGACAAGGCCGGCATTGCACGGCCTGACGTGCCCTTTTTCACAACGGACACCGAGCCCACTACGCTGGAGATCGTGGGCCAGGTCTGCGCCGCAACGGGCGCGCCGCTCTATGTGGTGGATGCGGCTGCCATTGCAGAACTCGAAGTCCAACTGGCGCGGCACACGCTCAACCCCACGCCCGACGCTCTGCTGCATGCCGATTACCAGAAGCGCAACGCGGCGCTGGCATTGGCGGTGATTCGCCATCTGGCGCCGTCGATCGACGAGGGCGCGGTGCTGCGCGCCTTTGCCAATGCGCGGCTCTTGGGACGCTTCTGGAAAGTGGAAGAAAATGTGTACGCCGACATCGCCCACAACGCCGAAAAGATCGAGGCGCTGTCGGGCGAGATTCGCAAACAATTCGATGAACGTGGCAAAATTCTGGTCGTTGGCATCTCTGGGCAGCGCATCTCAACCAAAGTTTTTCGCGCCCTGGCCGACATCGCGCAGACGATCATCGTTACCAGCGCCTCGTTCAAAGGACAGGATCCGGCGCGCGTGCGCGAGGAGGTCAAAGGCATTGTCGGCGACATCCCGGTGCTGGTCGCGTTCGAGCCGCAGCAGGCGCTGCGCACCGCGCGCTCGCTGCAACGCAACGGCGAGGTGATCATTCTCACCGGTTCGACTTACATGATCGAACAGGCGCTCAACCCAGATCCCTATCTGCGCTATATGAGCGCTCACTTCGGCTGGCGCCAGCAGGAGCCGCACGAAGCGACCGGCGTGATCCAGCTTAACCTGCCCAGGCCTGCGCCCCCGCTGCGCTGACTTCTTTTTGCCGGCGAGACCCAGGGACGCAAACAACGAAAGAAGTCCCTTATTCCAGATTTTCGAGGAGGAAATCATGAATCTCTCTGATATGTGGCAGACGTGGCTCAAAGCGACCACCAATCCGAATGAGGCGACCTACGAAGAGCTGCGCCACAGACCCGACGCCAACGTCACGACCGCGATCATCTATATGGCGATCTATGGCGTGGTGGCTGCGGTGGTCAGCGTGCTCAGCAGCCTGCTTTTTGCGGGCGCCATGAGTGC
>JACSRH010000062.1 GCA_014879855.1 Caldilineaceae bacterium
GAGTGCCTCAAAAACCCAGTTTCTGACTGCTGGCTTGCGTAGGCATGTCGCGCTAGACAGTGGCGCTAGCTAGACAGTGGCGCTAGACAGTGGCGCTAGCTAGACAGTGGCGCTAGACAGTGGCGCTAGACAGTGGCGCTGAGGGAATGTTCTGTGTTGACGCCCATCAATTGTTCCCAGCGCGCCGCCGCGACAGGGTTGCTCAAGAGCACGAGCGCCACATAGCTTGGCTCAAAAGGGCGCCGCAGCAACTGCATCCCAACTTCTTCCGGGGTCAGATTGCCCTTGCGCTGATTGCACCGCTTGCAGGCAGTCGCCAGGTTAGTCCAGGAATGTTCGCCGCGGCGGCTGCGCGGGATGACATGGTCAACCGTCAACGCAAGCTGGCCGGGTTTGTCCCCACAATACTGGCAGGTGTACGCGTCGCGCAACATGATCGCGGCGCGCGTCGGCGGGACGCGCCGATGCGGCAGCCGCACATAATGGACGAGGCGAATTACGAGCGGGACCGGGATGGAGCGATTGGCAGCACATAACATCTGTTGGGTGGCTTCCAGCAGTTCGGCCTTCTCGCGCAAGAGCAGCACGACGGCGCGACGCACCGACACTAGACTGAGAGGTTCATAGCCGGCATTGAGCACCAAAACCTGCTTCGACATACATCTGTCTCTTCTTCACCCAAACCGGTAAGAGTATACTTCCGTCGAAATCGACCCTCACCGCCAAACGCCTCCACGCGACTTCATCCTATGACAGACTGGATGGCATTTTAACAGGCGTTATGGCAAAAAATCAAAACCTACAGTTAGTAGATCAACCTGCTAGTAAGCCGGTATGTAGACAACCTGCGCCGCCCGCAGCACGATCCCCCACAGAAAAACGCAGATAAACGCCAGTGCCAGCGTTTGCACCTTGGCATCCTGAATTTTGCTGAAGTAAGTATAGCCGGCAGGCAGTGTAATCACGGCGACGACGCCGTACAAGATGTGGATCCACGGACGGGGCAACGCGTTGCTCATTCCATTCAGCCAGAGGATCGTCCCTACGCCAAACTGCGCTAACAGCAGCAACTCGCCGATCACCGCCGCGCCAAACCAGTTCCCATCGAGTGGGCGCGAGCGCAACCGCAAAAAGAATGCCCACACGGCGAGGATCGCCATGAACATCGTCGCTGTATTTGCCAGCCCGCCATGGATTTGAACCCAAGTCATATTAATGTCAATCTACACGCTGCTTGTTAACATTCTGTTTTCGGTGCGTGACGCATCATGCCGGTGCGTGGACACTCAGATACTGCTGCAACACACCGGCTGCCGGCCCCAGGATGTCGTACGATTCCCACCCTGCGGTGGGGGCCAGCGCATAGATGGCGCTGCCGAGCACATAGTCATCCTGGCGCATGGCGTTGTCGTACCACACGAGCTGTTCGATATAGGCGCCTGGCCCCCATAACCCGTAGCCATTTTCAGCCCAGTATCCCTGAAATTCTTGCCAGCCGCGTGCATCGGGCGGGCCGGGACGGTTCTGTACAAGGCCATCGACGCCGAGTTCCGTCATCACAAGGGGCAGCGTCAACCCTGCCGGCCTCAGGATGTCATTATACACTTTGCGGTAGCGCAGCGTCAGCCAGCCGCTATCCTGTGGCGTCACGCCTGGGTAGCGCCCCCTGCCCTCCACGGTCGAGAGGTGATACATGGTGGGCGCCGAATACTCGTGCAAGCCAAGCCAGCCATCGTACTGAATTGCAGTCTGGATAGCGGGCAAGAATGCCTGCCACTGTTCCAACGGCGGCTGGCCGGTGCCAAAATTGCCAATCACGCTGCGGATGCCGCGGTCGCCCAGCAAGCGCGTGCGCTCCGCCTCAAAGTCACTGAAGCGCGCCATCTCGTCGATAGTGCCGGCCACAGGCTCGTTGAACGATTCCCATGCATCAAAGTAAGGGCGCCGTCCTGGATCGTCGGCATAAGGCAGCAACTGGTCGACAAAGCGCCGCGCCTCTGTGATCGGATCAACCGTCGCCAGATTCACTTGATCGAGATCGATGCGTCCGATTACTTTTGTACTGGGCGACGCGCGCTTGATCTGGGCGACGAAATTTGTGTCCAGTTCGAGCGTTTTGACGACTGTCACCGCCTGGGTCTTGAGCAGCTCAAAGAGCGTTGGCTCGTTGCGCCCCACAAAGAGACCAAGTTTGCTGGGTGGCCCAGGCGGGAAAGGCGTTGCCTGCGGGGTCGGTGTGGCGGTCGGCGGCTCTGACGTTGCAGTCGGCTTGGGCGTCTTCGTAGGCGTCGGCAGCAATGGAGGTTCGACCATTGCCACTTCCGACATGCTGTCAGAGGCGACAAAGGGAAGATACGTCTTGAAGGCGCCAACCCCTGGACTTGGCGTCGGCAGCAGCGGGCTGCGCATGGGACTGGGCAGGGGGCTTGGCGTAGGATCACCGCCGCCACAGGCAGCAGCTACTAATGCCGCCAGCCCGCTCGCGGCCCCGCCTAGAAAATGTCGGCGGCTCCAGCGCGAGCGTGGCTCAGGTGGAGTGGATGGCGTTGGCGCCACGGAGGTTGGTTTATTCTCAGCAGCAGCCGTATCGTCGGCCGGGAGCGCCGCGTTCAAATTGATCGGTGAATCATCATTCATAGCACGCAACAATAACACTGAACACACATTGTCTCAAATCGAAACATCGTTTACCATCAACGCCCTGGAACACAACGCCGTTCCCAAACATACGCTTGCGTTCTCATCAAAACCAAAGGAGGCAATATGGATAAGTTCGATTTCAGCATCGAATATTGCGTAATGTGAAACTACACACCTCGCGCCCTCAGTTTGACGGGCGAATTGCTCAATCTGTTCACACCCTCACTGCGCACCTTAACGTTGATTCCATCCAGCGGCGGCCGCTTTGAGGTGCTGGCAAACGACACGGTCATCTACAGCAAGAAAGCGCTAGGCCGTCATGCCGCACCAGGAGAGGTCGTACAACTTCTTCAGGAGAAACTTGGCATCCGCCCCACCCCACAGGAGGAATAAGTCCGGCTCGTGTGTTCCAGAGGATAGGGGCATCTGCTTGACGAACCACCACTTCTGGTCAGAAATCGTGCAGATAATTCCGGCAATTGTCGCAGCATTTTTCCGTGGAGAGGCGCTGGCGTTTGTGGGAAGATCGCCTAAGCTGGAAGGTAGTTAATCTCTCATCACCTTCTAGGAGTGTGGCTTATGCGAATCCTCTCCGCTTTTCTGTTATTGGCCGTGCTAGGTGGGTTGGCGGCTTTCCTGACCTTCTCTTCATCCTGGGGAACGCTCCTGATGCCACAGACCCGAGCTGAATCGACCGAGCTGGCCGCGGCGGCAGGAGAGCCAGCCAGCCCGACCCCTGATTGGGCTGGCAAACTCACAGCAGACGTGCCGCAGCCAGTCGTGCTGCGGGCGGCGCCCGCGCTCTCGGCGCCGCTGGTTGGTATGCTTCAGCGTGGCGACAAGGTTGCATTGACAGTGTGTGACGCCGAAGTCTTGTGGTGCCAAACCGAGGATGAAGCCTGGCTGCTTGCCTACATGGTGGATGGATTGCCCCTTGATCTGCCGATCCTCGACAAGCCGGGGTTGACCGTGAAAGATGCCAAGTTGGCCCCAACGCCCACCGAAGAGCCGAGCACGCCGCCGACAGCCACAGCAGCGCCCACCCTGCCGCCACTGGCGCTCCTGCTGCCGACGCCCACCCCGGCGCCTGTCACAATTGAAGCGACGGTCAAAGAAAAAGCCAATTTACGCAAAGGCCCCGGCACCGAATACGCCGTGGCAGGAAGCGCTGTGTTAGGAGAGCAAATTCTTTTAGCCGGTCAAACTGCTGACGGCGCCTGGTACAAGCTGGCAAACGGCGCCTGGATTGCGGCTTTCCTGATCGAGGCGCCTGCCAGCCAGCCGCCGGTTGTCGACTCGGAGGCAGCAGAGCAAGCTGAAAATAGCGCTCTGACCGAGGTTTTATCCGGCCCAGCAACTGCTGAAGCGCGCGCCCAGCCGAGCGGTGACACCCCCGTTGCTGCGCCTGAAAACGCTGTGCCTGAAAACGCTGTGCCTGAAAACGCTGTGCCTGAAAACGCTGGAACGGAAAACGCTGCCGCCAATGAAACTGACTCTCAACCAGAGGCGATCCAACCGTCGTCCTAGCGAGCCGTGAACGCTCATGCTTGTCCGCCGGGAATGAGCCAGAGGAAATGCATCGCAAGAAGCGCACCTGGCCCACTCCCGGTATGGAGCATTCCTACCTCGCCTCTTGCCATTCCTTCTTCCCACACCTTCTTCCCACTCCTTCTTCCCACTCCTCCTCACCACTCCTCAGAACGGCCAGAAAATCGGAATGCAGATCGTAGCGACAAGAATCATGATTGCCTGCAATAAAGCGCCGATGCGCAAATAGTCGGTGAATTTATAGCCGCCTGGCCCCATGACAATGGCGTTGGTCTGGTAGCCAAAGGGCGTCATAAACGCAGCACTGGCGCCAAAAAGCACCGCCACCAACAGCGGCAGCGGGCTGACGTCCAGGGTGGTCGCCAGGCTGAGCGCCACTGGCGTCAGGAGCACAGCTACAGCGTTGTTAGAGATCATCTCCGTCAGCATCGCTGTAATGATATAAAAAACGGTCAAGAAAAGCACAGGGTTTGACGTGCCGACCAGGGCAATCATGCCATTGACGATGGTGTTGACCAGGCCGGTGCTTTCCATTGCCAACCCGATCGGGATCGTGCCGGCGAGCAACATCAGGGTTGAAGCCTCCAGCGCGTTCAATGCTTCATCAGTGCGCAGGCAGCGCGTGACGATCATGGCGATGGCGCCTGTCAGCGCCAGTACGACGATCGGAATCGTCGTCATGGAGGCCAGGACGATCACCAGCCCCATGATCACCAATGCAGTCGTATTCTTGGTCTTGCGTACAAGCGAATTCTCGACGCCCTCCACCAAGAGCAGCCGGCAGGTTTCCGCGGCCATGCGCAACCCTGCGGTCTTGCCGCGCAGCAACAGCACATCGCCTACGTCCAGCCGTTGCGCACGCAGCCCCTGCACCTGCTGTTGTCCTTGATGCTGCAAGCCCATCACTTTGACGCCGAAGCGACGATGCAACATGATCTGGCGCATCGTGTTGCCCACTACTTCTGAGCCGGGCATCACGACTGCTTCCATGACCTGGTCCTCGAGATCGGTCGTCACGGTGCGATCTTCATCTTCGATCACGGTTGCCAACTCGACAGCATGCATCTGCTGGAAGAGATGAATGTCTTTGGGTGTGCCCGACACGACCAGGATGTCACCCGGCGCAAGCTGCCAGGTGCGCAGCGCCTCCGCTTGATAACTCCGCGCCAAACGGAGCACTTCGAGCAAGGTGATCGTTGTACTCTGCGCGTTTGCCTCTGGTTTGTTGCGCTGCTGGCCCAGCCGGCGATGACGACGGATAGGCTGCGGCAATGGGGAGCGGTCATAGAGCGCAATCTGATCGAAGACGTCGGCCGCGGCCTTGCCGATCAAGTTGCTTTCGCTGCCTACAATCAGTTCAGTGACATAGGTGAGGTGAGAACGCCCGCTGGTCAGGTTGGCGAGCGGTGAATAATTGGGCAACAAGCGATGGCCGACCAGAATAATGAACGTGCTGCCCACCACCGCATAAATCAGACCAAGCGCAGTAAATTCGAAGATGCCAAAGCCTGGCCCGCCCGCTTTCCGGTACAGATCGGCGACCAAGATGTTGGTGCTGGTGCCGATCAGCGTGACCGTACCGCCCAGCACGGCAAAATAGGAGACGGGCAGCAAAAACTTGGAAGGGCGCAAGTTGTATTGGCGACACAGCGAAACAACGACCGGGATCATCATGACGACCACCGGTGTGTTGTTCATAAACGCACTCGCCGGCACCTCGACGATTGCCAGCAGCAGGAGCAGCCGGCGCGCGCTGCCATTGGCAAAACGCCCCAGATAGATCGTCACGGCTTCCAGCGCGCCGGTGCGCATCAACCCCGCGCTCAACACAAACATAGCCGCCACGGTGATGGTCGCGGTAGAGGCAAAACCGCTCAAGGCATCCGTTGGGGTGAGCAACCCCGTTGCCATCAGGATGACGATGGAGCCCGCGGCCGTCACCTCCGTCGGCAACCAATTGGTGACGTAAAAGGTCGTCGATAGGCCAATGACGGCCAGCAACAGCCATTGCTCGAATGGAAGCATCGTGGGCGCCTTCTAGCAGATGCGTGGAAGTTGTTCGCCAATTTGCATATCTACGACGCGGCTGCCGCCAATGCCAGTGCGCGCCACCACGATCCCCGGATGCTGCTCAGTGATGCGCCCGATCACCGCCGCTTTGACGCCAAGCGGGTGACGCTGCATCGCGTCCAGCACTGCGTCCGCCGCGTTGGACGCCACGATCGCCACCAGCTTACCCTCGTTGGCGATATAGACTGGGTCCATCCCCAGCATGTCGCAGGCCGCCGCGACCGCGGGCGGCGCCGGCAACCTGCGCTCCTCGTAAATGACCCCGACGCGCGACGCCCTGGCAATCTCGTTGAGCGCGGCCGCCACACCGCCGCGCGTCGGGTCGCGCAACACGTGGATGTCGCGACTTGCCGCCAACATTGCGGTGACCAGCCCATTGAGCGCGGCGCAGTCGCTTTCCAACGGCGCGCCAAATTCCAGCCCCTCGCGCACGCTCAGAATCGCGACGCCGTGCAGCCCGATCTCGCCGCTGACGATGACCACATCGCCGGGCCGCGCCCGGTCAGGCGCAATCTGCACGTCCGCCGGGATCACACCGATGCCGCTGGTGTTGATATAGATGCCGTCACCGTGTCCTTTATCGACCACTTTGGTGTCGCCGGCCACGATCTGCACGCCTGCCGTGCGCGCCGCCATCGCCATCGTTTCCACGATGACGCCCAAGTGAGCCAACGGCAGCCCTTCTTCGAGAATCATGCCGGCGGTAAGATACAGCGGGCGTGCGCCCATCATGGCAAGGTCATTGACCGTGCCGTTGACGGCCAGCGCACCAATGTTGCCGCCCGGGAAAAAGAGGGGGCGCACCACAAACGAATCCGTGCTGTAGGCCAGCCGGCCAGGCGGCAGCGTTACCACCGCGGCATCGCCCAGCGCATCGAGCGCTGCACTGCAAAAGGCCGGCGCAAAGAGATGCTCCACCAGCTCGGCGGACAGCTTGCCGCCGCCGCCATGCCCCATTACGATCGTGGGGTAGCTGCGCAGAGGCAGGGGACAGACCCAGTTGTTGAAGTCCACAGTCGGGAATTCATGCATAAACCGCACTATCCTCTCGCTGCACAAATCGCCCATACTGATAATAGGCCGCGCACGCGCCTTCGCTCGACACCATGGTGGCGCCGAGCGGGGTGCGCGGGGTGCACGCCTTGCCAAAGGCCGGGCACTGGTTGGGTTTAAGCAGACCGCGCAACACTTCGCCACTGTGGCAAAGCGCAGATTCCTCAGTGTGGATATTTTGCACAGCGAAGCGCGTTTCGGCGTCGAAGTCGCGATACGCGGCGCGCAGCCGCCAGCCGCTGTTGGGAATCACGCCGATGCCGCGCCAGCCGCGATCCGTGACTTCAAAGATGTCGGCGAGCATCTGTTGCGCGGGCAGGTTGCCCGCGCGATTGACAGCGCGCGTATAGGCATTCTCCAGTTGCGCCTCCCCGCGCTCCAACTGCAACACCGTGCGGCGGATGCCCTCCAGCACATCGAGCGGCTCGAAACCTGTCACGACGATGGGCACGCGATACCGCTCGACCAGCGGCTCATATGCCCAGGTTCCCATGACGCTGCAAACATGGCCCGCGGCCAAAAACGCCTGCACACGATTCGCCGGCGACTCCAGGATCGCGGTGATGGCCGGCGGCACAAGCACGTGAGAAACCAGCATCGAAAAGTTGCGCAGCCCCAATTGTTGGGCTTGATGCACGGCCATCGCATTGGCTGGCGCGGTCGTCTCGAAACCGATGCCAAAGAAGACCACCTCGCGCGTTGGGTTGGCCTGCGCCAGCTTGACGGCGTCGAGCGGCGAGTAAACGATGCGCACGTCGTTCCCTTCGCTCTTGACGCGAAAGAGGTCTTTGCTGCTGCCGGGCACGCGCAGCATATCGCCAAACGAGCAAAAGATGACATTGGGTTGTGACGCGATCACCAGCGCTTTATCGATCAATTCGAGTGGCGTCACACAGACCGGACAGCCCGGCCCGTGAATCAGTTCGATCTCTGCGGGCAGCAACTGGTCGATGCCGTTGCGGATGATCGAATGAGTCTGCCCGCCGCACACCTCCATGATGGCCCACGGCCGCGTTGTGACGCCGCGAATCTCGTCAAAGAGACGCTGCGCCAATTCAGGATTGCGAAACTCATCCAGGTATTTCATCCAGCCTACGCTTCCAACAAATTTTCACCATTACGTACGACGCGTCACGCCTTGCGCATCACTCCGCTGCCCTTAACTCTTCTTCCAGCACCCCCATCTCCGCAAAGAGGCGCAGCGATTCCTGCGCGGAATCCTCATCGAGTTGGGTGATCGCAAAGCCGACATGCACGATTGTGTAGTCGCCAACCATGATTTCCGGCACATAGGCCAGGCAGATTTCCTTGGTGATGCCGGCGAAGTCCACAATGCCCATGCGCACGCCGCCGCTTTCGTAAATTTCTTTCACCTGTCCCGGAATCCCAAGACACATGATAGGCTCCTTTGAATGTCGCAAATCGCTTTTGTCACGCGCCACGCGTCGCTTGCCACGCGTTATACAGGACGCCCTTATACATCCCTGTTCAGATCGCGGCGGCGCGCGGCCAGGTAATTGATCCAGTCGTCGATGCCTGCGCCCGTGCGCGCCGAGGTCTCGAAGATCGTCGCGTGCGGAGCAACAGCCTGGATGCTGGCGAGCGCGGCATTGCGGTCGAACTCCACGGCCGCGGCCAGATCAAGTTTGGTTAAGAGCACAAGGTCGGCGCTGTGAAAGAGTGGTGGATATTTGCGCGGCTTGTCTTCGCCTTCGGTGACGGCAAGCAGAACCGCGCGCGCCGCCTCGCCCAAGTCGTAGTCGGACGGGCAGACCAAATTGCCCACATTTTCGATAAAAAGGAAGTCGAAGTCGTCAAGCTGCCATCCCTCCAGCCGCCGCGCCACCAGATCGGCCTCCAGGTGGCAGAGCGCGCCAGTTTCGATCTGGCGCACCGGCGCGCCGCTGCGCGCCAATCGCCTTGCATCGTTCTCCGTCGCCAGGTCGCCAACGAGCGCGGCCACACGCCAGCCGCGCGCCTGCATCCGGCGCAGCGTCTCCTCCAACAAGGCGGTCTTGCCCGCGCCCGGGCTGGAGACGAGATTTACCGCGAGCACGCCCGCCGCCTTAAATTGACGACGCAACGCGTGCGCCAGTTGGTCGTTCTTGTCGAGCACCGCCTGACGCAGCTCAAGAAGGCGTGGTTTCATCCAGCTTTTCTTCGCTTTCTGCTTGGCTCTCTGCTTCGCTCTCTTCGATTTCGATGGACTCGATTTGAATTTCGCGCCCCTGGATCAGCGTGAAGACTGGCTGCTTGCAAACCGGACAGCGGAACACAAAAGGCGCTTCCAACACACGCGGCTGCGCGCATACGTCGCAGCAAACCTGCACGGCGACAGGCTCAATCACCAACTCGGCGCCTGCAACCAGCGTGCCCCCTGCCGCGATAGAAAAGCTGAAGCGCAACGCATCCGCGACCACGCCCGCCATCGCACCGAGGCGCAGGTGCACTGTGCGCACGCGCGCGGCACCTGCCTTGCGCGCGGCCTCGTCGGCGATCTCGACAAGGTCGTAGGCGATGGAAAGTTCATGCATGGCACGGAGTATAGCATAGAACACGCTTGAACCAGGATTTCGATTCAGATATTGACCCGCCAGAGACAATGCGTCTGAAATGCCTGCCGCGTCCCCGATCAGACGCAACCAGGCTTCATCAGACCCTCTTGCCCGAAATGTTCCTGCCGGATGGCTGAACGCGCGCTGCCTTGAGTACGGTGTATAATGACGGTGCACTTTGTCCTGACGTTCAACACCAAATGCATCCAAGCCAGATTCAACAACACCACGTGCAAACTTGATAGGAAGGCTACTTTCATGTTCAAAAACCTCAATGCAGGCGCCATTGGCATTCACAACCAATCACTTCACGAAACTATCCTGCTGGCGCAAAAGACCGGCTTTGCCGGCATCGATTTCGACATTCGGGCGGCGGCCGCGCTGGCCGATGCGCACGGGATCGCGTATGTGCGCGAGCTCTTTGCCCAGCACAACGTGTTGCCCGGCCAATGGGGGCTGCCCGTCGCCTGGAACCAGGATCGCTGGCAGGAGGATCTCGCGGACTTGCCCCGGCTGGCCGCACTCGGCGCCGCGCTTGGCTGCCACCGCACTGCCACCTGGTGCCCCTCCTGGTCCGACAGTCGCGCCTATACCGAGAACATTGCGTGGCACATTGCCCGCTACCGCCCGATCGCCAAAATCCTGCGCGAGCACGATTGTCGCCTGGGCATCGAGTTCCTGGGGCCAAAGAGCCTGTGGGTTGCGCAGCCACACCGTTTTATCAGCTCCCTCGGCGAGATGATGCAACTGATCGCCGGCATTGGCGCCGACAACGTTGGCCTGTTGCTGGACGCCTACCATTTTTACACATCGGGCGACAGCCTGGACACACTCGACACCCTGACGGCGGCCGATATTGTGGTCGTCCATATCAACGACGCGCTGGCCGGCATCCCGATTGAAGAACTGCCTGACACCAATCGCTGCCTGCCGCTGGAGACGGGCGTGATCGACTTGCCCGGCTTCATGCGCAAGCTGGCGGCTCTGCACTACGACGGCCCAGTGACGACCGAGCCGTTCAGCCAGCGGCTCAACACGCTCGCCGCGGACGATCCACAGGCCGCCGCGCAGGAAGTCTCTCAGGCGATGGATCGGCTGTGGCAGGCCAGCGGGTTGAGCGCCTGAACTATGCCACGCTCCCATCGCGAAGAACACCGCACCGATCGCATCGGCTGGCTGCGGGCGGCCGTGCTGGGCGCCAATGACGGCATTCTCTCGACCGCCAGCCTGGTTGTCGGCGTGGCTGCGGCCAGCGCAGGGCGCAACGAGGTGCTGATCGCCGGCGTCGCCGGGTTGGTGGCCGGCGCCATGTCGATGGCTGCCGGCGAATATGTCTCGGTCAGCTCGCAGGCGGACACCGAGCAGGCAGATCTGGCGCGCGAGCGCGCCGAACTGGCGACCATGCCCGCAAGCGAGCTGGCTGAATTGACGGCCATCTATCGCGCACGCGGGCTGGATGAAGCACTGGCTCGCCAGGTCGCCACGCAGTTGATGGCCAAAGACGCGCTCACCGCCCACGCGCGCGACGAGCTTGGCATCTCCGAGATCACCATCGCACGACCGGTGCAGGCGGCGCTGGCTTCGGCGGCCACCTTTGCCGCTGGCGCCGCGCTGCCGCTGCTCGTTGTGCTGGTTGCACCGCCGCCCAGCCTGGTCTACGCCGTTGCGATCACGTCGCTCTTCTTCCTGGCGACGCTTGGCGCGCTGGCCGCCCGCGCGGGCGGCGCACCGATCGGGAAGGCTGCCCTGCGCGTCACCTTCTGGGGCGCGCTGGCGATGCTGCTGACCGCGCTGGTGGGCCGTTTGTTTGGCACGGTGGTCTAGTCTGTCAACCGTTGGTAGCAGGCGCCTCTGCTGCAACAGGCATTGTTCGATGAATCAAAGCACCCTTAACGCCGCCGATTGGTTGCACGATTGGAGAGCATTGCACGGCGAACGATTGACAGCCGTTATCAAGGTCGGTGGAACTCTTCATCGATCCGTTCCTGGAGAAATACCTTGATAAGTGACTGATAGGGTACGTCCCGCTTGTTCGTCAATAGACGAATTTGAGCCAGCATTGCTTCAGGCAAGCGCAACCATGTTTGTACAGTATGGTGATATACGTTCGTTGTCAAGCAGATGTCAATCTCCCCTTTTCATATGCGCGGCCAGCGACCTCCGTGCTCCCGCCGCCGGTTGCGCCAGTTTCAGTAATCACAATTTTGCCTCACACGGAGACACCGAGGCACAAAGTTGAAGATGGCATTCCCTGTGATCTTCGTGTCTCCGTGTGGGTTTCGTGAAGTACTGAGTTTCAAAAAGGGCGGGGAGGCAGTATAAAGGAGCGGCAAAGCCTTCTATCCATCCAACCCGCTGTAAAGGGGAGAACCCACATGCGCATCACAGAGATCAAGCCTTACCCAATCTGGGTGGGCAACCGCAACCAACTGGTCGTCAAGGTGGAGACCGACGAGGGCATCTACGGCCTGGGCGAGGCGGGGCTGAGCGGCCGCGAGCTGGCGGTGATCGGCGCGCTCCGGCATTTCCGCGAGTTCCTGCTTGGCAAGGACCCGCTGCAAATCGGCCGCATCTGGCAGGAACTGTACCGCAGCCAGTATTTCGAGGGCGGGCGCGTCCTGCTGGCCGCGCAGAGCGCCATCGACCTGGCGCTCTACGACATTGCCGGCAAGGCGCTCAACGTGCCTGTACACCAGTTGCTGGGCGGCAAGCAGCGCGACATGATCCCTTGCTTTGCCACCACCGCCGCGGCCGGCCCCGCGCTGATCGACGATGTGAAGCTGCTGCTCGATCATGGCTGGAGGGTCATCCGCACCGCGCCGATGCTGCCCGACAGCAGCGGCGGCTTCATCGGCGACTCCGACATCTTCGACCCGCGCGCCAGCATTGCTGTCACTGCCGAGTGGCTGGGAAAGGTGCGCGAGGCGTGCGGCAGCGACTTTGTGCTCGGCATCGACTATCACCACCGCCTCAGCATCGCCGAGAGCGCCTCCTTCTGCCAGCG
>JACSRH010000058.1 GCA_014879855.1 Caldilineaceae bacterium
TTGAAATCTCGGCTGCAAGTAATGCATCAACTGTTTGTTGATTGGGAAACTCATCCTTAAACAGCCTCCCCCATCGGGTTAATGTTGCTTGGTCTGGGTACCGTAGCGTGCGAAGATCATTGGCGTTGACCTGGGTGTGACCGGAAAATTGACGAAAATACAGGTCGATCAACGTCGAATTCAAATATACAGCCAGACCCCGCGCAAGATCAGGCGACAAGCCATTTCCGTTCACGTGAAGTACATTCAAGTGATTCTCAAAGCCAACCATTTTTCCTGGCACGCGAGCTGGATCATAGACGCTTGCCACGATCCTACGCTTTTCTTCTTTTGAACTAAAACGACGAATCAGTACATACCACTCATTCGGCATCAACCAGGGTAGAGATTGCGGAGACACGGCGATTGCATTGGGTTTTGAAGCGCCAGGTTTTGGCCAATGCACAGCATGGTGGCGTAAGTGGCCGGGGTAGATCAAAGGAAACGTATCATGGGCAGGGTTTTGACGAAGATCACTGCGTAGCCGGAAATCAACAACCGGGCCTGTGCTGACCGTTACGCCAAGCTCAGCAAGCATGGCTGTGAACACACTCAGCCGTTCAATGACAAGCCGATCTGCTTTGCTAACCGCAATGTTGATGAAAAGATTGCGATCATTTGGCTCAACTACTTCATCATATGACGCTTCACGTTGCATCAAATCATCTAACTCTGCACGCGCACTGGAAGTGATGACAACTGGTGCGCGCTGCTTCTCCTTGGCAGCACAAACAATAATATTTTCCTGCAAAACTTCGTTATCCTTGAACGCCTGGTCACGCCTCTCAAACACATGGAGGTGACGGAGACTCATTTCGTGAAGGAAAAAGGTGCGAAATGAGCGAAAGTAAACGCCGTTACAAAAACTGCGTGGCACGATTGCCACCAACTCCCCACTTTGCGCCAACAGGTGAACGGCGACCGCCAAGAAGCCTGTGTATAAATTCGATGTTTCGATGCCAATCTGTTGCAACTGTGTGCGTGTGCTTGAATTGCTGTTGATCTTTCGGTAGGGAGGGTTCATGATGCAATGTGTGAAGCGCGGTGACGGCGTCCCAAACAGAGTTTGTTCATTGCGCACCAATTCGACGCCCGCCTCGATAAAATCTTCGGTGTGAATTTGCCAGCGAAACTTGACGCCAGCCTGTTCACAGCACGCGTGACACTCTTGCATGGTGGTCTCAAGGCGCCGGCGCATCATCGGGTCGACTTCATACGCGTGAACAGTGATTGATTTTAGGCCTGCCTGACATAGAGCTTGCTCGACAAATGCTGATGTCAACATCCCAATGCCAGCGCCTGGATCCAGCAAGACAATCTCACCAGATAGGGGTGTGAACAATGAGGTCATGAACCGAGCAATTGGGGCAGGAGTCATGAACTGTCCCAGCTTACCGCGCGTCAGGGGCGAAAGTTCTCGATCTGTCCTCAGCCGTCGCTGCTCAACGTTATCCAGCATATCTACAGTTCCCCAGGGTTGCCCACAGCGCGTCGAGCGCCTGCACCAGCGTGGCGTCGGCGCTTTGCCCAGTGTTGTCGATGCGCACGGCGTCTGCGGCCGGACGCAGCGGCGCCAGGGCGCGCTCGCTGTCGATACGGTCGCGGCGGATCATGTCGGCCAGCACCTGTTCAGGGGCGATGGTCTTGCCCTGTTGGAGCAGCTCGTGATGGCGGCGGCGGGCGCGCTCCTGGGGGGTGGCGTCCACGTACAACTTGAGGGCGGCGTCAGGCACCACGACGGTGCCGATGTCGCGCCCGACCAGCACGATGCCTGGACGGTCAGCATCGCCGCGGCCATAGCGCTGCGCGATTTGCCGCTGCTTGGCTGTCATCGCGCAGCGCACCTCGCGATAGGCGGACACCGCGGACACGTTGCGGTCTACTTCAGGCGCGCGGATCAGCCAGGTGACATCTTGACCGTCCACCCGCACCGTGGCATGACGGCCATCCTGCTGTGCAGGCTGAGGTGAGCATAGATCGATCTCCAGCGCGTGCGCCAAGGCGCCCACGGCCGGCTCATCCTCGATGGCGATTCCGCGCGTCAGCGCGGCCCAGGTGACGGCTCGATACATGACGCCGGTGTCAAAAAAGAGATAGCCGAGCGCATTTGCCAGCCTGTAACCAACCGTGCTTTTGCCCGACGCGGCCGGGCCATCGATGGCGATGATGGCAGGACGCACCTGTGCGCCCAACGCACGCACCGAGCGCCCTGAGCGTTCGATCTGGCTGTGTTCGATCTGGCTGCGTTCGATCTGGTTGCTTTCGAGAATGCTCATCGACGGTTTTCCAGGCTGGCATGGCGGCCGGTCATTGTCTCAACGTGGGCGCGGCGGGCGTCGTTTGTCACCGCCACGCGCCGGCGCTTTTGCGCGTGGCGAGCGTGCGCCGTACGCGGAACGCGTCCGGGGAGATGGCTTTGATGGCTTAGGGCGCGGCGCCGCGGTTTCCAGCCCGACCGCGTGGCGCAAGGTGCGCACCTCGGCCGGCGTCAGCGCTTTGCACTGTCCAAGCTCCACCTCCCCCAACAGCAGCGGGCCAATGGCCCACCGCACCAGGCGCAGGGTAGGATAGCCGACCGCGCCGGTCATCTGGCGGATCTGCCGTTTCTTGCCCTCGCGCAGCACCATGCGCAGCCAGACGCCTTCCACCGGCCCGCGGCTTAATTTCAAGGCGTCTGGCACGCCGTAAACCACCTCGACTTCCGCCGGGGCTGTGCGACCTTCCGGCAGATCGACGCCGTGGCGCAATGTCAACAAGGCCGGCGTCGTCGGCATGGCTTCCACCAGGACGTAGTACACCTTGGGATGTTCGTAGCGCGGATGGGTGAGCCGGTGCGCGAGTTCGCCGTCATCTGTCAACAGCACAAGCCCTTCGCTGTGCAGATCGAGCCGTCCCACCGGGAAGAGACGCCCCGCGTCGGGCGGCGCCAGATCCAGCACATTGCGCCGTGCGCCAACGTCACCGCCCGCATCGCTGAGCACGCCGCGCGGTTTGTGCACCTTGTAATATTGATGCACCGGCGCAACTTGCAGTAGTTTGCCGTCGACCAGAATATGGTCACGCGTCGGGTCAGCTTTGACGCCCAGCGTCTGCACCACCTTGCCGTTGACCTGGACGCGGCCCGCGGTGATCAATTCTTCACATTTGCGCCTGCTGCCGATGCCGGCGGCGGCCATCACTTTTTGCAATCGTTCAGGAGCCATAGAACCTCGATTGTAGCCGCGTTGGAGAGAAGCGTCAATGCAAATGCAACGTTTTACGCTTCCACCGAGCCGGCAAGGTCAAAGTATTCACGCCACGAAAGAATCTTGCCATCCACCAAGTCGACAATGATGGCGTCGGCGGTCGTGCCACGCACGCCATCGCGGCGGCGCGTCACGCTCCACAGCCATTCAATGGCGACCTTTGTTCCGTCCGGCGACGCAAAGAGGTTCGTGATCTCAATCTGTAGGTCCGCAAAGCTGGCATGAAATTCATGCATGGTTGCCCGCAAGGTGGAAGCGGGGAACTCACCGCCGGGGGAGATCAACACGCCGTGCGGCAGCCAATCGCCCGCCGCCAGGTCGAAGTTGTTGCGTCGCCAGGCCTCGGCCTGACGATCCACTAATAACCGAATCGACTCCAACAAAGCACCATTGCTCGCATGGCTTGTCATGAGAATCACCCTTTCAGACGCTGGTTTTTGATCATATTGCGACAAGCTTAGGTGATTTTAGTGAGATTGACAAAGACCTGCACGTGCGATACCATCCCTGCCAATTATCATAGAAACTGAACACTGGGCTGTCGATGCATTTCCTCAAACTCATCTTCAGATGTTCGTCCGTGAATCCTGTCAAAGTTTGCTCCCCATCAATCGATCCTGTTCTGTAACTACTGACGTTTCCAATTTGTACGCAAGAAGGAGAAAGCTGGTTATGTTACGCTATCGTCAAGTTTTATCGATGCTTGTTCTGTTGAGTCTTTTGCTGATGTTGTCCGCCTGCACCGCACCTGTCGCACCGGGGGCGCCGGCGCCGAGTGCATCGGACACAGCCGCGCCTGTCGTTACCTGGTATTACTATGACCAGGATAATACGGATCCCGAAGCAAACGAGCGCGTAGGCAACTTTTATCTTGCCGAGACGATTCCCCAATTTAATGAAGAGTTTGTCGGGCAGTATCGCTGGGTGAATGTCCCACGCGACTACAATCTCGTCCTGGATTTGGTGGCGGCAGTCCAAAATAACGGGGACGTGCCTGATATTATGCGCACCGGCACGGCGGATCTTCCGACTTTCTTATTAAACAACACGGTGCAGGACATCACCGACTATGTCACCAATGCACCCTGGTACGCCGATTTGGATCCAAAGGCGGTGGAGGCGTGCACAGGGCCGGATGGCAAGCTTTATTGTGTGCCGGTGTCGGAATCTCCTTACCTGGTTTATTTCTGGACTGACCTGTATCCAGAGGGATTCCCTAAAACCACGGATGCGTTCCTGGCCAAAGCGGCCGAACTCAAAGCTGACGAGAACTTTGCGTTGACCTACTGGGGTTCAACCGCGTTTGATGGAGAGGGGGCCGGGCGATACTACTATCAAGTGATCAGTTCGTTTGGCGGAAGCTATGATGACGGTCAGGGAAATATGCGGCTGAATACGCCGGAAAACGTCGCCGCCGTGGAGTTCATGCGAGAAATTGTAGCGAATGGCTATTCTCCCGAAGCAGCATTTGTAGGGAACTTTGAAGAGGAGGCGTCGTTCAAGGATGGATTGGCAGGCGCATTCCCGACAGGCTTCTACATTGGCTATCAGTACCTCAATCCGCTGAAGTCGCCAACCGGCCAGGAGTTCAATACGGTTTCGGCGCAAGATATGGAAGACGCGGTAAACACTGGCGTGATGGGACTGGCGCCCATTTTTGCGCCGGAGGGCGCCACGCCGGGTTGTCATATGGATGTCTTTGGTTTTGTCATTCCCAATGGCGCCAAGAATGTGGAAGGGGCCAAGGCGTACATCGACTGGATTATGCAGCAAGAACGCGCGGTGCAATGGGTGCTGCGTGCAGGCGGCGGTGTGCCAGTGGCAAGCAGCGTGCGCGAAGACCCAGCCTTCCAGACTGACATTTTCAAACAAGGGGCGGCTGCGCTGGAAGCCAGCGACTGTAAACCGTGGTACGGCTCACTCACGCGCATTGCAGAGGCCAAAAAGCTCATCACAGAAACGATGTTTAATCTGCTTAAAGGCAACCCCGATGCCGATATTGCTGCTGCTTTGGCCGCCACTGAAGCAGAGTACAACAGCAATAACTAACCACCGTTTATCTTTTGGAGAGCAGAGGAATTCAGCATTGTCTTCTGCTCTCTTCTCACCTGACGTTGTCAAAAGAAAACTTTTCCAAAAGAGCACCTATGGATTGGATACGCAAACGCCTAGGTCTATCCGCGCCAGGATGGCTGCCCTTCTGGGTCATCTTTCCCGCTCTGCTCGTGATCGCTGCAATCCAGCTTTACCCGACGCTTTACACGATCATTTTAAGTCTTCAGCAGATCGAACCCGGCACAGGACAATTTGTTTTCGTTGGGTCCCGGAACTTTGAAAGGCTTTTCGGCAGCATTGCCTTCACGCGCAGTCTGGTGCACACCGCCATCTTTCTGCTCGGATATGTGGCGATTACCTTGGGCGCCTCCTTTGCAATTGCGTTGCTGTTGCGGCAACGCCTGCGCTTGACGCCGCTTTATATCACCTTGATCTTTGTGCCTTGGATCATCTCTGACGTGGTTGCCGGCGCCGTGTGGCGTTTGTTTGTGGTGCCGGACTATGGCTTGTTTTCGCCCTTTTTTGCCAATCCCGCTCTGTTTGGCGAGCCCAATGGCATCTCAATCTTGACCAGCGTGCCGCCTAACCAGCTTAGCCCTCGTGTCCCGTTGCCGCCTGCGCCTGCGCTGCTCTTTCTCATCGTCGCGTCTACGTGGAAAATTTTACCGTTTACGACGCTGTTGATATTGGGGGCGCTGCAAACCGTTTCACCAGAAGTGCAGGAGAGCGCCAAGATCGATGGCGCGTCAAATTGGCAGTTGTTGCTGCGTATTATTCTACCGTTGATCAAGCCCATGCTGGCGGTGACGCTTTTCTACTTGCTTCTGGGAGGCATCAACGGCGTGGGCATGGTCTTCAGCCTGACGGGTGGCGGGCCGGGCACCTCCACAGAAGTGATAAGTTATCTTCTCTATTCGATTGGATTCTCTAAGCTCGATTTCGGATTGGCTGGCGCGCTATCGGTCTTTATCGCCGTGCTGAATTTCGGATTAATCGCGCTTACGCTAAAGCTATCGGCCGCTTATGAAGAACAATAAACAACTGCGCTCGTGGGTATTCAATGGTGTGCTGATCGGCATCTGCTTTGTCGTTTTTTTTCCGATTCTCAGCACGTTGCTGCTATCGATCAAAGAGCCGGAAGATGTTCGTCGTAATCCACCTATTCTGCTGCCCTGTGATACAGAGAGTCGCGCGATTGACCTACGCCACTGTCGTTTTTCACTAGACGGCTACAGCCGAGTGTTGCTGCTTCGACCGAATCCAAACAGCTTTTTCGGCCAGTCGGTGACGGGGCGTTTGTTCACACAATATCTGCCGAATACCTTGTTTTACGCCACCTTTGCCGCCTTGATCACCACGCTGCTGGCTGGATTGGCGGCGTATGGTCTGTCACGCTTCCGTTTCCAGGGTAGGCGCCTCCTGCTCACGTCGCTGCTGGCGCTCTCCGGCGTCCCTTTGCTGACCATGCTGCTAGCGCTATATCAGATGAACGTACGGATGCGCCAGTTGATTCCTGGTTATGAAGAGCGGCTGTTTATGGTGGTCGTCTATGTGGGGTTTGAACTGCCTTTTGCGATTTGGGTCGTCAAAGGCTTCTTTGATACTATCCCGGTCGAATTGGAAGAGGCAGCCAAGATCGATGGCGCGTCACCACTAAGTGCCCTTGTCCGTATTGTGGCGCCGCTGGCCGCGCCGGGGCTGGTTTCGATCTTTCTGCTGACTTACGTCAATGTATGGAACGAATTTATTGCCAATTATTTACTCCTGGGTCGAAGCGAGTTGCGCGGGGCCATGTATGGCATCTATGAGTATATTTCTCAATCTCTTTCCGCCTACAATGCGTTGGCAGCAGCCTGCATCTTGGTGATTCTACCCGTCATTGTTATCTTTCTCTTCACGCGCCAAGCATTCTTCCGTTCCATGCTGGAAGGTGCAATCAAAGGCTGACGGCAGCGATAAATAGGTGGGACCAGAAGCCTGTTCCGCACCAAAGCTTTATTCTTGGCAGTCCATCAGCTAAGCGTCAAAGGCGAAGCTTTAGCGTGGTCAGTATGTAGTGAACGTAATGAACACAGAGAAACGCAGATGTCTGGCCGCTTTGGGCCTATGTGCGTTTGCTGATCGCCACGTTGCCCACAGTTTGGCGTTCCATCATTTAGGGGCGAATCAATACTTTAAGCACGCCCTTCTCGCCGGCGCACGCAAGCGCCTCGGCCGCGTCATCCAGGCCATATTCGGCGTGAATGAGCGGGCGCGGGTCGATCCGGCCCTGCGCAAGCGCTTCCAGGGCAGGGGCAAAAGGCCCGCAGCGGCTCCCTAGGATCGTCACTTCATCTACAACCAGGCGGCTCAGGTCGAAATCGTCGAGCCGGTCGGCAAAGGTGCTCTTGAGCACCAGCACGCCCAGCGGCCGCACCAGGGACAGCGCGTCGAAAAAGCCTGCTTTCGCCCCCGTGGCCTCCACTACGATGTCCGCTGGCGCAGCGGCAAGCTCGCGCAGCGTGGCGGACGTTGCCAGCAGCGTGTGGATGCCTGCGCCGGCAAGCAGGGCGAGCTTGTTCGGGTGGCGGCCCACGACAGTCAGGTCGCATCCTGTCTGCGCCAGCACAAAGGCGCTCAGCAGACCGAGCCGCCCGTCGCCCAGGATGATGACGCGCTGCTCCGGACCGATCGTAACCTGCTCCAGGATTTCAAACGCCGCGGCTAGCGGCTCGGTGAAGATCGCCGCGGCGTCGGTCACCTTGTCTGGGACCGCGTGCAGGTTCGCCAGGGGGAGCAGGGTGTAATCCGCAAAAACGCCGTCGCGCCCGATGATGCCGAGCGATGTGCGCTGCCGGCAATGCTTGGCCAGGCCGCGCCGGCACAGCGCACACACGCCGCAGCCAACGTTGATCTCACCAACGACGCGGCGACCTTCCCAGCCAGGGTCGGCTGGTGCGCGCACCACTTCCCCGACAAATTCATGGCCGAGCACGCCGCGGAAGCCACCCTTGTAGCCGCGCAGCAGTTCGATGTCGGTCGCACAGACGCCTGCCAGCCGCACGCGGATCAACGCTTCTTCGCGGTGGGGCGTGGGCAGGGGGTAATCCTGGCGAACGATGAGTCTATCTTCTTGAATTAACGCCGCGCGCATCCTGGCTGAATCCGTTGTAGTGTAAGAAATTTTCAACTAGCGTCGAAACAAGAAACGGCGAAGCGCATCAGGCTCCGCCGTTTTATTCAATGTACGTCGAACCATGCTGGACGTGGTGCGTCGCCATCGCTCGACAATGTGGTTGATCCTACGCTGGGGCCGTGGCGCCGTGGTTGGACGCTTTTCTGGCGCCGCCGCGATGGAACAGGGAGCGCTCGTCCCACGCCGCCAGAATCTGGGTGGCGTTGAAGATCGAGCTGTACATCCCGGAGACGAACCCAACGAGCATGGTGGCGACGAACTGCTGCAGCGTGGCGCCGCCCAGCACGAGAATGGCGACGAGGATCAGCATCACAGTGATCTGCGTGCCGATCGAGCGCGTCCCAGTCTCAATGATGCTGCGATTTGCCACCACCGAGAAACTCTCGCCGCGGTAACGGTGGATGTTTTCGCGCAGACGGTCAAAAATGACCACGGTATCGTTGACGCTGTACCCGATCACGGTCAGGAGCGCGGTTAAGGTGAGTGAGTCGAGCTCCCAGCCAGCGATTAAATTCATAATGTACAAGAACGAAAGTGTGGCCAGCACGTCATGAACAAGCGCAACGACAGCGGCAACGCCGTAACGGAAGGGATGCGGCACGCTGCGAAACGCCCAGGCAATGTAAAGCAAAATCAGCAAAGAGGCCGCGGCGACGGCGATGACCGCGGCCTGACTTACTTCGCGCCCGATGGTGGGGCCGAGGCTGCGATAGTTGTTTTCCACCAGGGGGCCAAATTGCGCTTCAAGCGACTGGCGCAGCGCCTCTTTTTGGTTGATGTCCACGGGTTTGAATTTAATCTGCACCGTCGAGTTATTCGCTGTCGAGCCATTGTTGACGGTGAAGACAGTCGTATCGCTGTAGCCAGCATCTATAAAGACCTGACGCACGTCCGCGGGTTGTACGGCCTGGTCAAAACTGACCTCCCACACAGTGCCACCGGTGTAATCGATGCTCAATGGCAGTAGCTGCCCTTTTGTCACGCCCCACCAGAGCATGAAAAACAGGGAAGGCAGAACCAAAACGGCCGAAATGGTAAACCAGATATTGCGTTTCTCAACGATGTGATACATCGCGTGTTCCCCCAGTCAACTTTGCTAAAATTTCTTCAACCCGGTGCACTTAGCGTCTAGCCGGAAACTTCTGGGAAGCATCTAGTCGTGTAAAGAAGTCACGAGACGCCGCACCCAAATTTTCGGATGAAACTTAATAGCCGACAATGGTGTGGGCGACCTTGTCCTGCTGCGAGCGGCTGCTGAGCAGCGCCCGCATAAAGGTGCGCGTCACCACAATGGCTGTAAACATCGACAGCAGCACACCCATGCCCAGCGTCAGCGCGTAGCCCTTGACGATGCTGGCGCCAAATTGATTGCCAAAAACATAGAGCACGGCGCAACTGATGAGTGTGGTCAGGTTGCTGTCGAAAATCGCCGGCCAGGCGCGGCTGAACCCCGCCTCCACGGCCAGACGCGGGGAGCGCCCTGAGCGCAGTTCTTCTTTCAGACGCTCAAAGATCAGAATGTTGGCGTCGACCGCCATACCCACTGAAAGCAAAAAGCCGGTGATGCCTGCCAGCGTCAACGTCACCGGAATGAGTTTGTAGATCGCCAAGTTAAAAAAGACGTAAATGATCAACGCCAGGTTCGCCAGCAAGCCTGGCACGCGATACATCAACACCATGAACACGAAAACCGCCCCCATCCCAATCACGCCGGCGATGACGCTGCTGCGCACCGAATCCGCGCCCAATGTTGCGCTGATCGAGCGCACGTCCACCACCTTGAGCGGCACCGGCAGCGCGCCATAGCGCATCTGGATCGCCAGCGAACTCGCCTCTTGGTCGGTGAATTGCCCGGTGATCACGCCCTGGTCGCGGATAGCCGCGTTGATGACCGGCGCCGACAGCACAACGCCATCCAGCACGATCGCCATCTGCTGGCCGATGTGGGAGCTCGTGTAACTGTAAAATTGATCGGCGCCTTCTCCAGTCAGTTCAAAGCCGATTTCCCATTGTCCATACTGATCCTGGCGCGAAAGTGCAGTGCGCAACACATCGCCCGTCATGGCCGTTGTAAAGAGCTGCTCGCCGTAGGGCGTCATGGCAGGATCGGCGTTCGGGCCGGCCACGAAGTTCTGCACCGCGGTGGGCTTGTTGGTCGTGTTGATGATCATTCCCTGCCGAAGGTTTGCGCCCTGCGGGTCGACAAATTCGAGCTGACCCGTGGAGCGAATCGTCTCGATCGCCTGGTCAGGGTTGCTGACGCCGGGCAGTTCAGCCGTGATGCGGGTGTCGCCCTGGCTCTGCACGACCGCTTCCGAGACGCCCAAGCCATTGACGCGGCGCTCGACGATATTCTTGGCGGTGTCCATGGCCCCGGCCTGCAATTCGCGGCCTTCCGGCACATCAGCTTCCAGCATCACTTGCGTGCCACCTTGAAGATCCAACCCCAACTTCAGCTCCAGCGGCGTAGGCTTGCCCGATTGATCGGAGCGCACCAGCCAGTCCGGATGGGGAACCGGCAGCACGATGTAAACAGCAAGTGCTGCCAGCAATGCAATGAAAATCAATGAAATGGTCGTATTACGCATGCGAAGACTCCACTCCAAAAAGCGACAAACGCTCTACCTATTGCACAAACAAAAACAACGGATGTTTTTTTATCGGTTCTCTATCGTTGAGGATAGTCGGACTGTAACTCTGCCATTATACGCACGGTGATAAGCGCGAGGCAAATTGCTGGGCATGATAAGGTCTTTAATATCACGTGCTTCTACTTCCCATCACCTCGCCAATCTAGTACAATATGGGCAGCGGGCAGCGATGTCGCGTGCTCCAAACACCAAGTAAGTTTCACAAAGGAGTGACTTATGGCGAAACAGAAAAGTCCGTTAACAGCCGACCAGGCTGGTGAGAACACGTCCGAGCAAAATGGCGCCGACGCGTTTGATCTCCTCACATCCGCAACCATGCTGAATACAGCCGATGCTTCAGAGCAGGCTGGCGCACCCGACGAAGAAAACCCCACTGGTGAAACTCCCTATGATCCGCCGCCTGCACCCCGGCGCGTGAGCGCCTACGCGGTGGCGCTTGGGCAATTGGAACGCGTTTCCAATTACATGAATCTCGAAGACGACATGCGCCTCTACCTGCGCACCTGCCAGCGCGAGCTGATCGTGCACTTCCCGGTGCAGATGGATGATGGCGGCATTCGCATGTTCACTGGCTTCCGCGTCCATCATAATATGACCAAAGGCCCGACCAAAGGCGGCATCCGCTACCATCCGGATGTGACGTTGGACGAATGCCGGGCGCTGGCCATGTGGATGACGTGGAAGTGTGCGCTGATGAACCTTCCCTACGGCGGTGCAAAAGGCGGCGTGATCGTCGATCCTGCCAAACTGAGCATGCGCGAACTGGAAAAAATGACGCGGCGCTACGCCACCGAGATCGGCCCATTCATCGGGCCAGAACGCGATATCCCTGCGCCTGATATTGGCACCAACGCGCAGGTCATGGCCTGGATCATGGACACCTATTCGATGCACCGCGGTCATTCGATCCCCGCGGTGATCACAGGAAAACCTGTCGCGATCGGCGGCACGTTGGGGCGCGAATCGGCGACCGGACTGGGCGTCACCTACATCACGCGCGCGATTATGAAGCAACGCTTTGGCCGCAGCCTGGACGACGCAGCGGTCGCCATCCAGGGCTTTGGCAACGTCGGCGGCTGGACCGCGCGCACAATGCACGAGCGCGGCGCGCGCATTGTGGCGATCAGCGACATATTCGGCGGCATCTACAACCCTAAGGGGATCGATCTGCGCCAGCTTCAGCATTACGTGCACGAAACGGGCAGCGTGTTGGGCTACAGTGGTGCGGACACAATCACCAACAGCGAGTTGCTGGAACTCGATGTCGATGTGCTGGTGCCGGCTGCGCTCGAAGGACAAATCACCAGGCATAACGCTTCCAAAGTGCGCGCCACCATCGTCGCCGAGGGCGCCAACGGCCCGACAACACCCGACGCCGACGAAATTCTGGCCGACAAAGGCGTCCTGGTCATTCCGGATGTGATTTGCAACGCGGGCGGCGTCGTTGTCAGCTACTTTGAGTGGGTGCAGGGTCTGCAATCGTTCTTCTGGAACGAGGGCGAAGTGCGCCGGCAGATGGAGCGCACCTTGCTCGACAACCTCGAGGTCGTCATCGGCACGACCACGCGCCGCAAATGCGACCTGCGCACCGCCGCCTATATTATCTCCATCGAACGCATCCAGGAAGCGATGCGTTTGCGCGGCTTCTATCCGTAAACAGAGAAGGGGAGAGAAGGGGATTGAGAGACTGAGAGACTG
>JACSRH010000038.1 GCA_014879855.1 Caldilineaceae bacterium
ATCTGCAACCTCGACTGCGCCTACTGCTTCTTTCTCGACAAGGAAGCTTTCTACCCCGGCAGCAAGTTCCGCATGAGCGAGCCGGTGCTGGAGCAGTATATTCGCCAGCTCATCGAGGCGCACCAGAGCGACAGCGTCAACATCGCCTGGCAGGGGGGCGAGCCAACCTTGATGGGGCTGGATTTCTTCCGCCGCGCGCTGGCGCTGGTCGAAAAATATCGCCGGCCCGGCATGAGCTTTCTGCACACCATGCAGACCAACGGCACGCTGCTCAACGACGAATGGGCGGCCTTCTTTGCCGAACACAACTTTCTGATCGGCATCAGCATCGACGGGCCGGCCGCGCTGCACGATGTCTACCGCGTGGATAAGGGCGGCAAGCCGACTCTGGACAAGGTGCTGCGCGGGGTGCGGCTGCTGCAAAAACATGGCGTCGACTTCAACGTGCTCACCACCGTCAACCGCGTGAACGGCGACTACCCGCTGGAGGTCTACCGCTTTCTGCGCGACGAGGTGGGCGCGACCTGGATGCAGTTCATCCCCGTGGTGGAGCGCATCAACGCCGACGGGCTGACCCTCTACCAGCAGGGATCCACCGTCTCCGACCGTTCGGTGGGGGCGGCGCAGTTTGGCCGCTTTCTCAGCGCAATCTTCGACGAGTGGGTGCGCCACGATGTGGGGACGGTCTATGTGCAGACCTTCGAGGCGGCGCTGCGCAACTGGCTGGGCATGGGCGCGTCGGGGATGTGCGTCTTCAACGAGACCTGCGGCACGGGGCTGGCGATCGAGCACAACGGCGATCTCTATGCCTGCGACCACTTTGTCGAGCCGGACTACCTGCTCGGCAACATCCAGCAGCAGCACATGATCGAACTCGTCTCCTCGCCGCAGCAGGTCAAGTTCGGCCAGGATAAGCGCGACACGCTGCCGCGCTACTGCCGGGAGTGCGACGTGCGCTTTGCCTGCCACGGCGAATGTCCCAAGAACCGCTTCATCGAGACGCCGGACGGCGAACCCGGCCTCAATTATCTCTGCGCCGGCTTCAAGCACTTCTTTCACCACGCCGATTTTGCCATGAAGCTGATGGCCGGGTTGATCCGCCGCGGGCGCGAGGCGCGTGAGGTGATGCCGATTCTGGCGCGCGCCTTCGCCGGCGTGCAGCGCAACGACCCCTGTCCGTGCAACAGCGGGCGCAAGTTCAAGCAGTGCCACGGCCGGGTGCACGTGCGGCCGCACAACGCGCCGCTGCCCGCTGCGCAGTCGCGTTCGGACAGCATGACCCAGGCTGTGCAGCCAGTTGCTCCGCCCATCTGACCGGGCATGACCCATAAGCCGAAAAAAGCAGCGCACAGCAGACAAATCTCCAGCCTTTCTGGCTGCGCATTCTCAAGTTTCAAGCCGCCATTCACTTTCCAAGGAGGTCTCCATGCCCAAAGGTAAACCCAACATTCTGGTCATTTGGGGCGACGACATCGGCATCACCAACCTGAGCTGTTACAGCGACGGCTTGATGGGCTACCGCACCCCCAACATCGACCGCATCGCCGAGGAGGGAATGCGCTTCACCGACTCCTACGGCCAGCAAAGCTGCACCGCGGGCCGCGCCGCCTTTATCACCGGGCAGAATCCCTACCGCACCGGTCTCACCAAGGTGGGGATGCCGGGGGTGGACATTGGCCTGCAGGCAGAGGACGCCACGATTGCCGAGTTGCTCAAGCCGCTCGGCTACGCCACCGGCCAGTTTGGCAAGAATCACTTCGGCGACAAGAACAAATACCTCCCCACCGCCCATGGGTTCGACGAATTCTTCGGCAACCTTTATCATCTCAACGCCGAGGAAGAGCCGGAGAACGAGGATTACCCGCCGGAAGCGGATTTCCCCAACTTCAAGCAGATGTTTGGTCCGCGCGGCGTCATCCATAGCTGGGCGACCGAGGAGGACGACCCGACCGAGCACGAACGCTGGGGGCGCGTCGGCAAACAGAAGATCGAGGACACCGGCCCGCTCACCCGCAAGCGCATGGAGAGCGCCGATGTCGAATTCCTGGACGCGGCGCAGGATTTCATCAAGCGCGCCCACGACGACGAGCAGCCCTTCTTTGTCTGGTTCAACACGACGTGGATGCACTTCCGCGTTCACCCACCAGAGCATGTGCGCGGCCAGGCTGGGCGTTGGCAGTCCCCTTACCACGATGTGATGGTGGAGCACGACAAGCACGTGGGGCGGATGCTCGA
>JACSRH010000473.1 GCA_014879855.1 Caldilineaceae bacterium
CCGTTTCGCGCCGATATTGTGTGCAAAGACACGTTGAACGACACGTGGGTGCTGATCGAAAACCAATTGGAGCGGACAGATCATACGCATCTGGGCCAGTTGATTACCTATGCGGCCGGGCTCGATGCGGTGACGATCGTGTGGGTGGCGGCCAGGATCACCGAGGAGCACCGGGCCGCGCTTGACTGGCTCAACGAGATTACGGATGAGGCGGTCAATTTTTTTGGGCTGGAAGTAGAACTCTGGCGCATTGCCGATTCGCCGGTGGCGCCCAAGTTCAACCTGGTGAGCAAGCCGAATGCCTGGACGAAGACGGTGGTTGCGGGCCGGCGCCAGCTTGATCGGGAAATGACGCCGACTGATGCGTTGCAGCTTGAATACTGGCAGGGTTTTGTGGAGTTTCTCGAGCAGACCGGCAGCAAGCTCAAGATGCGTGCGCCGAAAGCGCACTATGCACTGGCTACGGGGATTGGGCGTTCCGGCTATCGGTTGGACGCACGGGCCTATTTTGTGTACGGCGGCAGGAAGATTGGCGTCCAGTTGGACATTCAGCCGAGAGATGCAGAAGGCGCGTACGATGCGCTGTTTGCACAGAAGGACTCGATCGAGGCCGAGATTGGCACTACGCTGGAGTGGAACAAAGTGCCAGGTCAGATCCGCAATTCGATTGGGCTGTATAACGCCAGCTTCGATCCGAATCTCCGCGAACAGTGGCCCGATCAGTATGAGTGGCTGAGAGTACACCTGGAGGCGTTCCGTAGCTGTTTCGGGCCGCGGGTACAGTTACTCGGTCTCAGCGACAGAGCAGAGGCAGCCGGTACTCCATCGGTGTAAGGGAGGATCCAAGTCATGAGCGCTGAACCGCTGATCCCGCAGCATGGCGGGTATCGCAATTTGAAGAGTTTTCAGTTGGCGCAGTTGGTCTATGATGTGACGGTGCGCTTTTGTGACCGCTATATCGACAAGCGCAGCCGCACGCACGATCAGATGGTGCAGGCCGCGCGGTCGGGGGTGCAGAATATCGCGGAGGGGAGCCAGGCGTCGGGCACCTCCAAGAAGATGGAGCTGAAGTTGACGAACGTGGCGCGCGCCAGCCTGGAAGAGCTGCGGCTGGATTATGAGGATTTTCTGCGGCAGCGGGGGTATGAGATGTGGGCGCGGCAGGACCCGCGGCGGCAGGCGTTGATAGACCGACGCTGCAAAACAGCCGATGATGTGGCGCGATGGGTGAAGGAGATTCATGATCAGGGTTTGGGTGGACCTGGTGGACGTGGTGGGCCTGGCTCTGATGAGTCCGGGGCGGCGGCGTCCACACAGTCAACTCCGTCCACATTCCCAGAGATCGCGGCGAACGCGGCTCTGGTGCTGATCGTGGTAGCCACAACCCTCCTAGACCGGCAGTTGGCGGCGCAGGCCGCGGCCTTCGAGCAGGAGGGCGGCTTTACGGAGCGGCTGTATCGGGTGCGGCAGGATCGGAGACGCGGGAAGTGAGCCTGAGGTTCAGTGAATCGATTGTGGAGGAGGCGGCGCTGGCGTGGCTGGCAGGGCTGGGCTATGCGGTGGTGCATGGGCCCCAGATTGCGCCGGGCGAGCCAGCGGCGGAGCGCACCGAGTATGGCGAGGTGATCCTGGCGGGGCGGCTGCGCGCGGCGCTGCGGCGGCTGAACCCAGACGCGCCCCACGACGCGCGCGAGGAGGCCTTCCGCCGGCTGACGCGGATCGACGCGGGGTCGCTGGTCGGCAGCAACCACGCGGCGCACCGCTTCCTGGTGGACGGGGTGGCGGTGGCGCACCCGCGCGCGGACGGGTCGATGGGCGGCGACCAGCTCCGGGTGCTGGACCACGACAACGCGGACAACAACGAATTCCTGGCGGTGAACCAGTTCACGGTGGTGGAGAACCGGCGCGAGCGGCGGCCGGATGTGGTCATCTTTGTCAACGGGCTGCCGCTGGCAGTGATCGAGCTGAAGAACGCGGCGACGGAGCGCGCGACGATCTGGGCCGCCTTCCACCAGTTGCAGACATACAAGCAGCAGATCCCCTCGCTCTTTGCCTTCAACGAGGCGCTGGTTATCTCCGACGGGGTGCAGGCGCGCATCGGGACGCTGACCGCGGACCGCGAGCGCTTTATGCCGTGGCGGACGATTGCAGGGGAGACGCTGGCCGATGCCACGCTGCCGCAGCTTCAGGTCGTGCTGGAAGGGGTCTTTGAGCCGCGGCGCTTCCTGGACATGGTGCGCTATTTCAACGTTTTCGAGGAAATGGGCGGCGGCGTGCTGGTCAAAAAGATGGCGGGCTATCACCAGTATCACGCGGTCAACGTGGCGCTGGCGGAGACGCTGCGCGCGTGCGCGTCCGCGGCGGCCACTGGGGCCACGAAGGAGCGCAGCGGCGCCTACTTTGCCCGGGGGCAGCGCGATGCAGAGGCGGGCGACCAACGCGTCGGCGTGGTGTGGCACACGCAGGGGTCGGGCAAGAGCCTGACAATGGCTTTCTATGCGGGGCGGGTGATCCTGCATCCGGCAATGGAGAACCCGACGATCGTGGTGATTACCGATCGCAACGACCTGGACGAGCAATTGTATGGCGCCTTTGCCCGCTGCCACGAACTGCTGCGCCAGCCGCCGGAGCAGGCGCAAAGCCGGGCCAATCTGCGCGAGCTGCTGCACACAGGGTCGGGCGGGGTGGTCTTTACGACGGTGCACAAGTTCTTCCCCACGGAGGAGGAGGATCACTATCCGCTGCTGTCCGCGCGGCGCAACATTGTGGTGATCGCGGACGAGGCGCACCGCAGCCAGTACGACTTCATCGACGGCTTTGCGCGGCACATGCGGGCGGCGCTGCCCAATGCATCCTTTATCGGCTTTACGGGTACGCCTGTCGAACTGACGGACAAGAACACGCGCGCGGTCTTTGGCGACTATATCAGCGTCTATGACATCGAGCGGGCGGTGCAGGATGGCGCGACCGTGCCGATCTTCTACGAGAGCCGGCTGGCAAAGCTGGAACTGGAAGAGCGCGAGCGGCCGCGGCTGGACGACAAGTTCGAGGAGGCCACCGAGGGCGAGGAACTCGAACACAAGGAGCAACTGAAGAGCAAGTGGGCGCAGTTGGAGGCGCTGGTCGGCACAGAGAAGCGCATCGACCTGGTCGCGGCGGACCTGGTGCAGCACTTTGAGCGGCGGCTGGCAGTGATGGAAGGCAAGGCAATGGTGGTGTGCATGAGCCGGCGCATCTGCGTGGCGCTCTACGATGCGATCGTGGCGCGGCGACCGGACTGGCATCGCAATGAGGACGACCAGGGCACCGTCAAGATCGTGATGACAGGGTCCGCGGCGGACCCGCTGGCGTGGCAGGCGCACATCCGCAACAAGCCGCGGCGCGAGGCGCTGGCAAAGCGCTTCAAGGAGGCAAGCGACCCCTTCCAGATCGTGATCGTGCGCGATATGTGGCTGACAGGCTTCGACGCGCCGAGCCTGCACACGATGTATCTGGACAAGCCCATGCGCGGGCACGGGCTGATGCAGGCGATTGCGCGCGTCAACCGCGTCTTCAAGGACAAGCCGGGCGGGCTGGTGGTCGATTATCTGGGCGTGGCGCACGAGTTGCGCGCGGCGCTGGCGACCTATACGGAGAGCGGCGGCACGGGCCAGGCGGCCATCGATCAGGCCGAGGCAGTGGCGGCCATGCAGGAGAAGTACGAGATCTGCTGCGGCATCTTCCACGGCTTTGACTGGTCCGCGTGGGCGCAGGGCAAGGCGACCGCGCAGGTGGCGCTGCTGCCGGCCGCGCAGGAGCACGTGCTGGCGCAGGAGGATGGCAAACGCCGGCTGGATCGGGCGGTGGGCGATCTGTCGAAGGCCTTTGCGCTGGCGGTTCCGGCGGACGCCGCGCTCCTGATTCGTGACGACGTGGGCTTTTTTCAGGCGGTGAAAACGGTGCTGGTCAAGCGTGACAGCGTGGACGGGTACAGCGCCGACGAGTTGGATCACGCGATCCGCCAGATTGTGTCGCGCGCGGTGGCGTCGGACGCGGTGATCGATATCTTTGCGGCGGCAGGGTTGAAGAAGCCGGATATTTCGATCCTTTCCGACGAGTTTCTGGCCGAGGTCAAGGGGATGCCGCAGCGCAACCTGGCGGTGGAGATGCTGCGCAAGCTGCTGGCCGGCGAGATCAAGAGCCGGGGGCGCAAGCATGTGGTGCAGGCGCGCTCCTTTGCGGAGATGCTGGAGCAGGCGATCCGGCGCTATCAGAACCGAGCGATCGAGACGGCGCAGGTGATCGAGGAGTTGATCGCGCTGGCGGAGGCGATGCGGGCCGCGCAGCAGCGCGGCGAGCGGCTTGGTCTGACGGAAGACGAGGTGGCCTTCTACGACGCGCTGGAGGTGAACGAAAGCGCGGTGCAGGTGCTGGGCGACGCGACGCTGCGCACCATTGCGCAGGAGCTGCTGCGCGCGGTGCGGGCGAATGTGACGATCGACTGGACCGTGCGCGAGAGCGTGCGGGCGCAGATGCGCGTGATTGTGAAGCGCATCTTGCGGCGGTATGGGTACCCGCCCGATCGACAGGCGCGGGCCACGGAACTGGTGCTGGCGCAGGCGGAGCAGACCATCCGGTGGGCCGGCGAGATGGCTATGAACTGAAGGGGTTACATGCGGCGCACTGGAACCGGCGCCAGCTCCAATCCCAGCTCCTCCGCGTCACTCTGGTAGACCGCGTCGGCGTCGGCGTAGTAGCCGTGGCGCTCCGGCGGGAGCAGGGCCGCCAGCGCCAGCATCACCGTGGTAGTGAGGCGTCGCACATCTCCAGGATTCTCGACATCTCCTGCGGAGGGCACTGGCGCGCCAAAGCGCACAGTAACCAGGGGGCGCTTCTGAAATTTCAGCACGTCGCGCAGCACCGGCTCCGCATTGATCACCACCACCGGCACGATCGGCGCCTGCGCCATCATGGCGATGCGCGCCATGCCGGTCTTGCCGCGCTGCAACTGGCCGTTGCGGCTGCGCGTGCCTTCTGGAAACATCCCCACGATCCTGCCGCCGCGCACCACATTGGCGGCCTGTTCGATAGCGCCCCGATCGCCGGCGCCGCGCTGCACGGGAAACGCGCCCGCGCCCGCCACCAGCGCGGCAAGCCATGGATGAAAATCGAAGATTTCTGATTTTGCCATGTAAAAAACCTGGCGCGGCGAAACATAGCCGACGATCACATAGTCCGGCCCCATGGTGTGGTTGATGGCGTAGACGCAGCCGCCGGTGCGGGGCACATGCTCGCGTCCCTCAACGTGCAGCCGCAGATAGAAAATGCGAATCAAGGTGGCGATGACATGCAGCATCCGCCATACCCGGGTGGAGTCTTTGGGTGGAATCAAACTTCTGCCCCTTCGGTTTGGAGTGCGTTGGTCTGCAATGAGGGTGGGAGAAGATCGGCGATGGCATTCATGATGTCGCGCGTGTAGATGCGCAAAGCGCGGTGGTCGTGAGGGTCAGCGGGCGGCGGCAGTGGTTTGCCCACGCGTGCGGTCACCTTGACGCGCGGCTTCAAGCTCAGATAATTGGTGCGATGAAAGATTGGCTCCGAATTGACCACAACAGTGGGCACGATCGGCGCCTGCGCCTGGATCGCCACAAACGCAGCGCCAGAGCGGCCGCGCTGAAGCTTGCCGTTGCGGCTGCGCGTGCCTTCTGGAAACATCCCAAGCACGCGCCCCTGCCTGACCAGGTGGACGGCGTGCTGAACCGCGCGCATGTCACCGTCGCCCCGGCGAACCGGAAAGCAGCCATTGTAGCTCAGAAAGCGACCCAGCCAATGATTTGCTTCCATCAACTCCGCCTTGACCATGAAATAGACCTGCCGCGGGGAAAGGTAGCCAAGAATCAGGAAATCTGGCCCCATCGTGTGGTTGCAGGTCAACACACAGCCGCCGGCAGTGGGGATGTTTTCACGTCCTTCAATCTGCAACTGACAAAACAACGGCTTGAACGCGGTAATAGACAGATGCATAACTTTCCAGGTCCAGATGGCATTGCGCGGCGGTGTGACGGTTCCAGCAAACACAGTTCTTCTCCTCCACTGTGCATGTTTTGAGTGCATGTTTTGAGTGCATGTTTCGAGTGCATGTTTCAAGTGCGTGTTTCGAGGGCGATCATCGTTGCTCGGGTAAAGAGAGTGGGCCGGCGCCTTGTTTAAGCTTTGCCATGCGCGTGGCTTCCTGGCTCAGAATCCGTCGCATCACCGCGATGGAGGTGGCGTAAGTAGCATCGACCCCGAAATAGCTCATGCTTTTACTCAACAATGTCTGCCGGCGGCTGATCGGCGTGTCACTGGCGTAGTGGATCAGGCCGATATCGTAGGGCACGTTAATAAAAAGATTGACGATCTCGTTGATAGGATAGCGCTGCGGGTAGACATCCTCATAGATGCCGCTGAGATAAGGCCCTGCCTCCATCTCGATGTCGGTGTAGCCCTCCTCATAAAAGATGTGCATGAAGCTGCGGTTCTGCAAGATCGTCCCGCGCACGGTCACTGCTTTCTGGTTGTCGAAGACCGTGCCAAACTTAAGCAAGGTGCTGACATCGGTGGCTGTGAAGCAATTGCGAAACAGGAAAGTATTCTGCGAATGCTCATCATAGACCACGTTGGGGATCATCACATCACCCACGCGGCCGTTGAGGGTGGCCGCCTTGCCCAACACATAAACGCCCATGATGCGCCCCACCGCGGTGCTGACCTGGCTGAAAATGTGATAGGCAGCCATGCCTAATGGGTAATCGACATTGAGGATCACGGCGTTGCTCTCGCGCAGCAGATCCCACGCGTCGTCGCCCAATATTTGCAGGCGGGGATCAAGCCGGTTTCGATCAAGGCAGCGCAACTCGATCAACTGCGCCTCGACATCCAGACAGTGCGGGTCGCTGACGCGGGTGACGCCAGCCGCGCGCTCGCGGTCAGAGATCAGCGTGCTGGCCTCTGTCTGGTTGCGCCGGCTGGAAAGATAAAGACGCGAGGCGTAGTAGAGAAAATTCTGCAGGTGCGCGCCTTCATCATCGGGCAGCGCGGAGAGTTCTGAAAGCAGATCTTCCGGGTTGTCGCGGCGCACATAATCCAAGATTTCGTGCTGCAATTCCCAGGAAAGGCCGGTGATCAGATTCGTGATGCTGTGCGTATTGCTGCTGACAAAGTAGATCGGGCGCTCCCACAAGTTGAGATGACGCACCGCCTCTTCCACCTTGCCCCACCAGTGCTGCACGCTGCGTCGATAATCCCCCAACCCGCTGCCCAGCACGACCATGCGCAGATCCATGCGATGGCCCGCGGCCTTCTGCAAGTTAGCCAGCAGGCGCCCCCCCGGCCAGAGCTGCCCGAGTTTTCCAAGTTCCCCCGGCGTCAGATCCAATGCATCGCTGACCGCGGTGAGCAGATCAACGCTGCGCGAGGGGTCAGCGTCTTTATGGTTCAGAAGCCGGTCGCGCACCTGTCCGTTGCTGAGCTTCTGATGGATCTTATTCCACTCGATCTGAAACGTGGACATACACGGCACCAGGTCGTCAATGTCGCTGACGCTGGCGACGAAAGCGGCCATCGTGTGACTTTTAGCGTCGTAGTAATATTTGCGGCGTCGGGCGCGGGCGCGCACTGGCTTCCACATGCTAACGTTATATCCCTCGCGCGCAAAGACATCTTCCATCTGCCCCATCACCATCAGGTGCGTGTCCACAATCTGTTCGGGCAAACGCAGCGCCGAATAGATCAGCGCCGAAATGTCCAGATCTGTGCTGTCGGCCAGGTGGTGCAGATTGGAGCGCATCCCCATGTGGGTGTCTTCCAGGCTGCGGATGCGCACAGTCCCGGTGCTGCGCAGGAGAGAATAGTAGGTGCGAATGTAGAGTTCGATTTCGTCGCTCTTGGCGGCCGGTGGCGTTCGATCCATTGTGCTGCGCTCATTTCTTTTGCAATAGGTTGATTGCGGTGCAGATTAGCACAAAGCAGGTCAAGCAGCAATCATAGCGAAAGGCGAAGGGCGAGGGGATGCTCGCCCCTCGCCCGCGCTGTTTCTGCGTCAAAGGTTTGTTTTACAGCAAGCTTAATTGGCCAGCCGTGGCTGTGGGGGGCCATGCGGCCACGGGGACGCGCGACGCCAACAGAGCCTTGAGCCGGCGCACGCTCGCGGGCGAGTGCCCCTCATAGGGGTTGTGCATATAGCCAAACACCGCCTTGCCGCGCTGTACAAGCTGCTCGATGCGATCCGCCCATTGTGCAAGCTCGACATCGCGCGGGGTCTGGATTTCGCGGTCGCCCTGCGGCCCGTTGCGGTCATCGCCGATCCAGCGGATCAGGGTGAAGTCCGGCCCCGCGCCCGCGGCGACGCGTTCAAACCACATGTCAAAGAGGTCGGGTGTGTGCACGCGGTCGACCAACACCAGCGCAAAGTTGCGCTCGGCCAGAAACGCTGCAAAAGCTGGAGTCATCAAGTCCGCGGCGCGCACCTCGACTGCCAGGCGCAAATCCCGCGCCTCCACCGCAAGCCAGTCAAGATAGGCGGCCAACTCGCGGCCATGCACCTTCCGCGTAAAAGTTGCTGGAAACTGAAGAAAAGCAGGGCCGCACGCCTTTCCCAGCGCGCGCAAACTGTCCAGAAAGGTGCGTGTGGTTTCTTCACACGCAACCAGGCGGCGCTCATGCGTGATCGCGCGCGGGAACTTCAGCGTGTAGGTGAATCCTGCCGGCGCGCTTTCCACCCACGAGACCAACGTGGAAGGCGCGGGATTTGCGTAAAAGCTGGTATTGACTTCCACGGTGTCGAACTGGCTGACGTAATAGGGCAAATATTGGTTTTTGGGCAGCTTGTCGGGATAAAAAACGCCGCGCCAGCCATCGAATAGCCAAGAAGATGCGCCGATATGCACCGATGCTGAGTCATTCATGCTGTCATTCATGCTGTCATTCATGCTGTCATTCATGCTGTCATTCATGCTGTCATTCATGTATACAATTTTCTCTTTAATGAAATTGTACCCTTTTTTCAACCCATTGCATGTAATTCATTCTACGGATCTCATTATACCAAATGCACAGTCGCGTCTGATTTCGTCCCGCGCCCCTTATCTTTTCCGTTATAGTATTACAATCGACAGGCGATCTCTTTGTGCAATCTGTACATTGCCGAAACGGCGCCGCGTCTCTATCCTGAATAAAGGCTTTAGGTTTGAAGAGGAGCGTCCATGACCGGCGCATTCAATCATCCGTTTATCCACTTTCAGGAAGGATCGAGATTATGACAAAACGTCTTCGGCACGCGCTACCGCTTGCGCTCTTATTTAGCCTGCTCGCCACCAGTGCCTTTGCACAGGAAAGCGATGTGGCGACAGGGGAACTCACCTATGCCGTCAATAATATCACCCTGTTTATCTGCGCCGTGTTGGTGCTGTTCATGCAGGCAGGCTTTGCCCTGGTGGAGCTTGGCTTCAACTCGTCGAAGAATGTCGTCAACATTATGTTCAAAAATTTCATCGACATGGCGCTGGGTGTGATCATTTACTGGTTTATCGGGTTCGGCTTGATGTATGGCGCCGCCCAGATTATTCCAGGGTTTCTGACGTGGGGCGGTTTTGGGGTAAGTGAAGCAGGAACCGGTCTGGAAGGGCTGAATCCTCAAGCAAACTTTCTCTTTCAGGTCGCGTTTGCGGCCACCGCGGCCACCATCGTGTCTGGCGCGGTGGCCGGGCGTATCAAATTCAGCGCATACCTCATCTACACTGTCTTTATCAGCGCGCTTGTTTATCCCATCAGCGGCTTTTGGCAATGGGGCGGCGGCTGGCTGCACCAGATGGGTTTTCACGACTTTGCCGGCTCCTTGGTCGTGCATGTAGTTGGCGGGTTTGCTGGCCTGGCCGGTGCGATTGCGCTCGGCCCCCGCATTGGCCGCTTTGCCAAAGATGCTCCCAAGCACATCTTCGCCCCTCACAACTATGCCTTTGCCGGTCTTGGTGTGTTCATCCTGTGGATCGGCTGGTATGGCTTCAATCCTGGCAGCCAGCTCGTCTTTGTGGGGGCCACCAATATCGACACGATGATGTTGGTCGCGGTCAACACGACGCTGGCCGCGGGCGCCGGCGCGGTGGCCGCGCTATCCCTGTCGTGGTTTCTGCTCAAGCGACCCGATCTCGGCTCAGCGCTCAACGGGGCACTGGCCGGTCTGGTGTCGATCACGGCCAACTGCGATGCGGTGACAAACACCGAATCCATGATGATCGGCGTGGTGGGCGGTGTGCTGGTCGTGCTGGCCACGATGCTTTTGGAAAAAGCCAAGATCGACGATCCCGTTGGTGCATGGCCGGTGCATGGCGTCGGCGGGTTATGGGGTGGGCTTGCCACTGCCATCTTTGGCGGCTATGCGTTGACCACGCAGATCATTGGCTCTGTCAGCATCGCGGCGTGGGCGTTCGCCACCTGCTTTGCGCTCTTCTCGCTTCTGAAAGCGATGGACCAGTTGCGCGTTTCGCCGGAAGAGGAGGAAATAGGGCTTGACCTGACCGAGCACGGCGCCGAAGCCTATTCGCTCACTGGGTTGGGCGTGCTAAGCGCCGACTAAGTTACTTCGTAACGACGTAATCACAGCCTGACCTCGCTTGCCGGTTTACACACCAGACGGCGCCATGAACGATAGTCCGCTGACGACACTACCGCAGGGGCGCCGGGGCCAGCCCCCCGAACAACCGCTGAAGCAGTTAGGCCCTTATCAGATTGAGCGCGTGCTCGGCCAGGGCGCGGCGGCAGTCGTCTACCAGACGCGGCTTCCTGATGGCGCCACTGTCGCGTTGAAGGTGCTGCATCGCGCGGCGAGCAGCGATGCCCGCATTCGTGAAACTTTTCAACGCGAAGCCAAGATTCTGCTCAAGCTCAATCATCCGAACATTGTGCGGGCAATGGAGGCAGGTCAGATCGACGGGCATTATTATATGACGTTGGCACTGGTCGAAGGCCAGACTGTCGAAGCATTGTTGGCCAGGCAGAAAAAACTCGGTGAGCTGCCCGCCATCGACATTGCCAGCCAAATCGCCAATGCGCTTGACGATCTGCATCGTCAGCAGATCGTGCATCGGGACATCAAGCCCAGCAACATTCTGCTCAACCAGCACGGCCGCGCCATTCTCTTTGATTTCGGCGCGGCTATCGATCTGAACATCGAACAACCAATTCAGGGGCAGGTTTATGGCACCCCTGCTTTTCTTGCCCCGGAACAGGCGCGCGGCGACAGCGCCATCGACGGGCGCGCCGACATTTATGGCTTGGGCGTTGTTCTCTATCGGATGGTTGCCGGGCGCAAGCCGTTTTACGGCACGCGCGGCGAGTTGCTGGAGGCGCATCTCACTGCACGGCCGCCTCGTCCTTCACAATTTTCCTACGTCTCGCCAGCGCTCGAAGCAGTGATTCTGCGCACGCTGGAAAAGGATCCAGCCGCACGCTATCAACATGGTGCAGACTTGGCAGTCGCGCTCGAAGCAGCTCGCACCGCGGCGCGCCCCGTCTCGGCAGGCCAGGAACTGCCCCAACGCCTGCTCCACTGGCTGCGCAGCGCCATCGCGACAGGCGAGTAGAACATGCGCAACGCTTCCACTGGTTCAGAAACAGCTTTCAACACAGACGGCCTGGTCATGACTGACCAGGCCGTCTGTGTTGGAGAGAGAAATTTTCTTTCCCTTATTCTTCTCCGATGGTGACTTCAGCGCTCATGCCCCAGCGCAAACCAGGCGGCTGCGCGTCAAGCTCGATCCACACGGTGTAAACCACGTCACCGCCGATCGTGCTGGCCTGGGGCGAGATGCGCACCACGCGGCCGCTTTGTGTCATCTCAAGCGGCTCGATCAGCACGCTGGCCGGCTGCCCGACTGTAATAAACGCCACATCGCGCTCGCTCAGATCGATTGTCTCGACCTGGAGCGCCTCCAGATCCGCGAGCGTCACCACGGGCGCGCCGGCTGTCACAAACTCGCCCGCGGCCACATCCACCGCTGTGACCGTGCCTGTAAATGGCGCACGCAACTCCAGGTTGGCAAGATCCTGCTCGGCGCGCTGCACCGCCGCGCGCGCCTCGGCGACCGCGCCTGCCACCACCGCAATCGTTTCGCTGCGCACACCATCGGTCAACGCGTCCAATTGCGCCTGCGCGACATCCACTTGCGCCTGCGCTTCGTCCAATTGCGCGGCGGTGGCGGGCGCCTGCAACCGATCCAGCGCGGCCTTGGCCTGAGCAATGCGCGCGCTGGCCGCAGACGTCACCGCGACTGTCGGCTCGATAAAGAGTGCGTCGTAGCGCGCCTGCGCCGCTTCCAAGTTATTGGTCGCCTCCTGAAGCTGGCGGCTTTGGGGCAGTGCGCCGGAGTCGTTGCGCCATTTCACCTCATTGAAGGCCGACTGCGCTTGCTGCACCGCGGCGCGCGCATTGGACAAAGCCGCCAGCGCCTCGATGCGCGCGGATTCATCTGGCCCATCAAACAAGACCTGATACGCAGACTGTGCGGCGGCCAGATCAGCTTCGGCTGCCGACAACGCTGTGGGTCTGGCCGGGTCGGCAAGCTGCGCAAGCCGGGCGCGTGCAGCATCGAGCTGCGCCTGCGCAGCCGCGACCGCCGCGGTGGCAGGTGCAGCCTGCGCCTCGGCAAGCTGCGCCTGCGCACGAAAATAGGCTGCGCGCGCCTGTGTGAGCGCCAACCGCGCGGCCGCATCATCGAGCCGGACGAGCAGCGCGCCCGCGGGTGCGCTTTCACCAACCTGGACCGCGACTTCGGCCACACGTCCCGAAGTCGCGGTCCAGGTTGGTG
>JACSRH010000057.1 GCA_014879855.1 Caldilineaceae bacterium
GGCACTGTGCAGCAGCAGACGGGACGACCAAAATGTTCGTGCACAGCGCCGGGGACGTTGTTTGCCCCACCCGTGAAGTAGACCCCTGATGCGGCAAACCGTTGCGTGGTTTGCCCGCCTACGTTATAATCAACCGGGCTCCAATAACTCACCTCGCTTGGACTACAGCGAATCAACGGATGTGACGGGTTGATGCGAAACGATGAGATCGTGCATGTGCTTTATGTAGCGCGTGGGCGTCTGGCATTGTCGGAATATGTAGCACGCCAGGCTGCGCTGAACGAGGTGCAGCAGGGCGTCACGCGGCAGGGCGCGCCCCTGTTAACGTGGACGCTTGTCACCAGCCAGAAGGCGGCTTTCCTGGCCGCACGACAGCAGGCGCCGGGGGTGGCTGTCGTGGAATTTGGGCAATTACAAGGACGGCTTGCATTTTGTGCGCAGCTTGCCCACCGATGGCCTTCGGCGCGCATGATCGCGGTTACGAATGAGTCACTGGAAAAGACAAGCGTGGGTTTCGAGCGCTGCATCCCACTGCCGATGTCCCCGGTCATGCTCCAAAACGCCATCGGCGACATGATGCGCACGGGCGCCAACGGCTATCTGATGCAGGCGGGCGATGTGAGCCTTGACCTGCACAATCGCACGGTGATCACGCCCAGAGGGGAGCACCACATGACGCCCAAACAATGCTCCTTGCTTCACATGTTGATGGAGCGACGGAATGAGGTTGTTTCACGTCTGGAGATCATGCAGGAGATTTGGCAGACGAACTTCCTGGGCGACACCCGCACGCTGGATGTCCATATCCGCTGGCTGCGCGAGCGCATCGAGTACGACCCTTCAAATCCCCAATATTTGCTCACGGTGCGCGGCAAGGGCTATCGATTCCGCACCGAATGACCGCGTGAAACGCCTTTAGCTCACGGTCTTCAACTCACTTTGCGAAACACATCCTTGATATTGGGCAGGCGCTCCATCTTTGTCATGATGCGGGTGAGTTGTGCGATATCTTGAATCTCCAGCGTAGCGGTGATCACGGCGAGGCTATCTTTTTGGCCGGTGACCGCCTCGATATTGCGCATGTTGACATGTTCGTCCGCGACCAGGCCGGCCACGTCGCGCATCAGACCCGAGCGGTCATAGGCGCTGATGTGAATCTTGACTGGGTAAGTCTTTTCCTTCTTGGTCGTCCACGAGACCTCAATAATACGACCGCTGTCGCGCGTGATCAGGCGATTCATATTTGGGCACTTCTGCGTGTGGATCGTAACCCCGCGGCCTTTGGTGACATAGCCGACGATGGCGTCGCCCGGCACAGGATTGCAGCATTTACCCAGATTGGTGAGCAGCCCCTCGACGCCCTGCACGCGCAAGCCATCGAAAGCGCCGTCGGCGTCGGCGGCGTTCTGACCGGTGTGGAACGCAAAGAAATCGTGGGGGGCCAGCCGTTCCTGCTCGCGACGTTCGTATTCGATAATTTTGGTGGCGATGTGCTGGGAATTGATGTCGCCATAGCCGATGGCCGCCAGGAAATCGTCCAGTGCGTCGAAGCGGAAGAGCTTGCTGACTGTCTCAAAGCTCATATCCGCGGACAGACGTCGCAACTCCTTGTCAAGCGCCTGCCGGCCGCGCAGGATATTTTCGTCACGATTCTGCCGGCGCAGCCAATTGCGGATCTTGCTGCGCGCACGCTGCGTGGCGACAAACTCCAGGTCTGGGTTGAGCCAGTCGCGGCTCGGCCCGCCGCGCGAAGCCGAGATGATCGAAACCTGGTCGCCATTTTGCAACTTGTAGTCGAGCGGCACCAATTTGCCGTTGACGTTGGCGCCGCGACAGCGATGACCCAGCTCGGTATGGATGGCGTAGGCAAAGTCGATCGGCGTCGAGCCCGCGGACAAGTCGATAATGTCGGCGTTTGGCGTGAAAACAAGCACGCGATCGCGAAAGACGTCGGTTTTCATGCCGTCGACAAACTCGTCGGAATCGCTCATAGCGAGTGGCTCCGACATCAGCTTGCGCAGATATTTGATCCTGTTTTGCACATCTTCGTTATGCCGCGTTTGCTCCTTATACTGCCAGTGCGCGGCGATGCCCAGCTCCGCGGTCTCGTGCATTTCGCTGGTGCGGATTTGAATCTCGACCGGGCGTCCGTCCTTCTTGATGCGCACGGAGGTGTGCAAGCTGCGGTACATGTTGTCCTTGGGGTTGGCGATGTAGTCATCGAATTCCCCACGGATCGGGTGCCACATGGTGTGGACAACGCCTAACGCCGCGTAACATTGCGCCACGGTCTCCACGATGATGCGAAAGCCGTGCACATCGTAAATCTGCTCAAAACCAACGCCTTTGCGCTCCATCTTGCGGAAAATAGAATAGATATGCTTGGGGCGGCCGTAAATCGTCGCCGACAAGCCGGCTTCCGTCAGCGCGCGCTCCAGATCGGCCCGGATGCGGATGACGAGCTTCTGGCGGTCGCTCTCCTTTTGCTGGATGGTGTTCTTGATTTCTTTGTAGCTGGCGGGGTTCAGATAGCGAAAACTGAGATCTTCCAGTTCGGATTTGATGCGCCAGATGCCGAGGCGATTGGCAAGCGGCGCGTAATAGTCAAGCGTTTCGCGCGCAATGCGGCGGCGCTTGTGCTCCTTCTGGCCGCCAAGGGTGCGCATGTTGTGCAGCCGGTCGGCCAGCTTGATGAGCAGCACGCGCAGATCTTCGATGCTGGCCAGCATCATCTTGCGCAGCGACTCGGCCTTCTGGTTGCTCACTGGCGCGTCGATCCTGCTCTTTTTCTCCTGAATTTTCTTCAGCTTGGTGACGCCATCCACCAACTTGGCAATCGTCGCGCCAAATTGCGTGCGGATATAGTCGATGTCAAACTCGGTGTCTTCGGCAACATCGTGGAGCAGACCGGCCGCCAGCGCTTCGGGATCCATGTGCAGTTCAGCCAGGATCATCATGACGGCAATGGGATGGGTGATATAGGGTTCGCCGCTGTCGCGCATCATGGCGCGATGCGCGTAGCTCGCCAGGACATAGGCGCGCACCAGCAGATCGCGTCTCTCGTTTTTGAAGGTGTCCGGAAGATGCAGCCAAAATGATTCAATTGCCCGCCGTTCTTCGTCAGAAGGTTCAATGCGAATGATGTCCTGTCCATCAGCCGTCGGCAGCGCTTTCACACGCGCCACAGCCTGCCAGAGTGTATGGGCGTCTGCGTCAATGGCCTGAGGTGCATCGCCTTCAGGCGCCTCGTTGGCGCCAACTTGTGGGGCTGCCGCGTCGTCGGTTGTCTCAGTTGCAACCCTCAACGGATCATATTCGGCTGGAGATCCTTCCTCCACAGTTGGCGTCACACCGTTACGGTAGAGATTGGTGCGCGCAAGCCTCTCATCGTCTTCGCTGCACGCAACGCCATCGGCGGCGCGTCCAGCAGATTGTTTAGGCGCCAGATTATCGCTTACAGAAATACTCGGAAGCATCTTTCCCATCTCCCTCCGACCGCCGGCGTCTTCTTTTAGCACAACGCTTGTAAGACATGACCGCGGACGTAGCGCCCATTATACCCGGACTGCGCCACTCTCTGCAATGCCTGACGCCGCGTTGTGCCGCGCCGCGTCACGGCACGGCGTCAGGCGACATCATTGTCCAGCCACGCTGCCACCGCATCCACGATCACCGCCGTCGGTGTGACATCCAGATCAAACCAGCGAATTTCGCGCAGCTTGCGAAACCATGTCATTTGATTCCGCACGTACCGATGCGTCTCCACCTTGATGCGTTGAGCAGCGCTCGCCAGATCGTAACGCCCTTGCAAATAATCGATGCATTCCCGGTAGCCCAGGCTGGTCATCGCTGGCAAGCGCGGATCGCAGCCCTGGTCGAGCAGACGCTGCGTTTCCTCGACCAACCCGCCGGCGAGCATCGCGTCCACCCGCTGATCAATGCGCTGGTAAAGGGTCTCTCGGGCGCGCGTCAGCCCAACCATCAACGTTCGATAGGGCGGTGGCTCGCTCCCTTCCAGTTCGACCTTGGAGCGACCGGTGAGTAGAAAGATCTCCAGCGCGCGGAGGACGCGGCGCGGATTGCGCGCATCGATCTGAGCTGCTGTCGCCGGGTCAAGCGTGCGCAGTTGCTCAAACAATCCTTCCACCCCCTCCTGATTCAGCCGCTCCTCCAGCGCCGCGCGCAAGTCAGGGTCGGGCGGCACAGCCGGAATGCGCAATCCCTCAACCACCGCGCGGATGTACAACGCCGTTCCCCCCACCAGAAACGGGGTGGCGCCGCGCTGATGAATGGCGTCAATGGCGCCAAAAGCTAGTTGTTGATACTCGGCGACGGTGAGCACTTCATCAGGGGAACGGATGTCGAGCAGATGATGCGGCGCCGCGGCCTGTTCGGCCGGCGTCGCCTTGGCCGTGCCGATCGTCATGCCCTGGTAGATCTGGCGACTGTCGGCGCTGATCACTTCGCCCCGGTGCGCCCGGCACAGGTCGAGACTCAAGGCGGTCTTGCCCACGCCGGTCGGCCCCAGGATCACGATGAGCGGCGGTGCGGTGGAAGATGTGTGGCTATTCATCGCGCACCGCGTGGCGGATATGTTGGATCGAGAGCAGCCGCCCCTGCCCGTCCATCTGGATGCCGACGACATCGATGCGCCAGGGGCCGTCCCAGCCTGACGCCTGCACATAATAGTGGGCGACCTGGCGCAGTTTGGCGGCCTTGCGCGGCGTGATCGACTCCAGCGCGGTGCCGTACCGCAGCCCGCGCCGCGTGCGCACCTCCACCAACACCAGCCACTGGCTCGGCGCCCCGCGCACATAGTCGAGCGCGAGCTCCTCCGCGATAATATCGATTTCCCCCACCGAACAGCGCCAATTGCATCCGACAATTGTCAGCCCGGCCTCCTGCAGGGTGCGCAACGCCATCTCTTCGCCGGCGCGGCCAAGCTCCTTGCGTGGATCAGTCGTCCTACTCATGCGCTTTCCAGTAACAGCGGCTGGCGCGCCAACGGGGCAAAGGTGTGGCGGTGGATAGCGCAAGGGCCGTGCTGCTCGATAGCCGCCAGGTGCGCGGTGACGCCGTATCCCTTGTGCGCGCCAAAGCCATACACGGGGTAACAGCCGTCGTACGCCACCATAAGCTGGTCACGGTGCACCTTGGCGAGAATCGACGCGGCCGCCACCGACGCCATCGTCCGGTCGGCCTTGGCTTGCGCGGACTGTGGGATTGCCACCTGTGGCAGGCGCACCCAGTCGATCAACAAGTGATCGGGGGCCGGCGCAAGCGCGGCGATGGCCTGTTGCATGGCCAGGCGCGTCGCCACGGCAATGCCCACGCGGTCGATCTCACCCGCATCCACCATGCCGACGCCCCAGGCGCGGGCGTTCTGCTCAATCGCGGGCGCCAATGCCTGGCGCTGTGCAGCAGTGAGTAGTTTGCTGTCGCGCACCAGGCGCCACACTGGCGCGTCCGCATGTTCAGGCGCGACAATGACCGCGGCCGCCACGACCGGCCCAGCCAACGCGCCGCGTCCCACCTCATCGACGCCGGCGACCCAACGCATCCCCTGCGCCCAAAGCAACTGCTCAGCCTGAAATGTCGGCGCGGCTCCCACGTCTTGCATTCGCTTTGTCATCATGCATACATTGTACCAAGCATCGGGGCTTTTGGCATGGATGGCGCCGCGAAGGGCGCCCCGTAGGTCAGGCTGGTAGCCCGACGCCGCTGCTATCACCTTGTTGGGCGCCGCGCCCCGCGTTGTCCCGACCTGCTGCTGGTTTGGTGACAGCCGGAGCATTGACGCACCCTGTCGGGCTGATAGCCCGACCTGCGGCTACGGCGTGCGTCTCAAAAATGTGGCGCGCTTTGAAAGAGGGAGGACAGACCCCTCCTGCGCACCAGTTTTGCAGCCGTCCAGTTTGTTGCTAGAATAAAGAATATTCACTGCATGTCCACCAGTGGGCGCAACTGCATGTCTTTGACCGAACCGTCCTATCCGCCACCACGCAACCGGGCCTCCGCCGTGCTCACGATCAGCATTCTGGTCGCTTTTTTTGTTTTGGTCGGACTGAGTTGGATGTGGTTTGCCGCACAAAATGGCCTGCTGCTGGCGCCGACGGCAACGGCAACAGCAACCCCACTGGCCGCCACGCGTACGCCAACGCCAGACCTGCGCGCCACCAATGTTGCTGGGGATATGCTGACGCAGATTGCTTTTGCGGCGACATCGCTGGCGCACCTGACGTCACAAATCATGCCGGTCGATGCGCCAGCGACTGTTCAGCCTGGCGCGCCGGCGGAGACGCAACAGTCGCTGCAACTGCCGCTGGTCTCCATGGCCGACCCCCAAAGCCCCTTGCACATCCCTGTACAGAACCCGCCGCCGGTGCAGCCCGAGTCGCCGCTGGCGTCGGACGCTGAAATGACCGCAACCGCGATTTTTATTCCAAATGTCAGCCAGCAGGGGCCGCCAACGCCGACTGAAACGCCAACGCCTGTGGTTGTCCCAACCTTGCCGCCACCGCCGCCAGTCACACCTGAAATCTTGGCGCCGACTGAAACGCCGACGCCGCCATTTGTGGCGCCATTTACACCGGCGCCCACCGCTACGGTGTTGTTCGTCCAGGTTGCGGAGCTGGCCGCGGTTTCTAGAGCGACGAACACGACGGTCTACATCGGCCCGAGCACCTTTTACACGCCCACTGCTGACTTGCTGCCAGCTTACACATCGATCCGGGTGCGCGGGCGCACGCAAAGCGGCGACTGGCTGTTTGGCTGTTGTTTGAACAACAACCAGATTTTTTGGGTGCGTGCAGCTCACGTCACCATTGCAGGCAATCCGGTTCCGGTTGGTTTTCCTGCTGGCGTGGACACTAACAGTGTGCAATGGGATCCGAATAATCCAAAGTGGCTGCCAGTCTATCCACTCGATCCCGTGCTGACGCCGCGCCCTCAGCCGACGATGATCCCGCTGGGGGACTATCCCCTGGCGCGCTATGATCGCGGCAACACTGGGCGACTGCCAGCCCTGCCAAATTCCTCTCTGCAAAATGGCTGGGGAAGCATCTTTGGTCAGGCGGGCCAATCCTTCCGTTCACCGGTGGCCGTGTCGGGGCCAAACGTGCTTTCCTCAAGCGCGGACGGGCAACTTTATAGCCTGAATCGTGAGACAGGCACCCAACGTTGGCGCGTCAACCTCAACAATAGCAGCGATCTGGCGCCTGCGGTCAACGATGGGTTGATCTACGCTCCCTACGCCCCCAATCGAATTTATGTGATGCAGGATGCCGGCAACAGCGCCAACCCCGTGTCAGACATCGAATTGCCCGCCAATCTCGCAACGTCGCCCACTTTTTCAAATGACGTGGTCTTTGTCGGCATTGGTGAAAACGCCGACGCGCGCCTGGTGGCGATGAAACGCGATAATGTCAATGACCGGCGAACTTTCGAGGATCCACAGGCTAAACTCCTGCAACCGGCCATCGGTCAAGAGACGATCTTTGTGGCGGCCGACCGGCTGTGGGCTGTAGACGTCAATTTCTGGCTGAACCCTGAAATTATCTGGCTAAGCCCTGATGTTGCCACTGTGATCGCGCCGCCAGTTTACGCTTATCCAGGCGTAATTCGGAATGCCGAGCTGTATGTGGCCGACGCGTCGCTCAACGTGCATGCCCTGGATGCCAATACAGGATTGCGGCTGTGGGTGCATCCGTTTGGCAGCCAGGTGAGCACATTGGCTGTGAACGATGCGTATGTTTTTATCGCCGGAGGAGGTTTGTTACGCGCCGTGTCGCGCCAGACCGGGCAAGCGCTCTGGACCGTGCAAACCGGCGGCGCATTGAGCGGCGGGCCATTTGTCACCGCTGACCGCGTGCTGATTGTCACACAGAGTGGCGCCGTATTGATCTATGATGCTACTACAGGCGGCGTGCTTGCTTCCGCCACTGTCCCCGCTGCCGTCAATGCTGCACCCGCCGTCAGCCAGGATTGGCTCTTTGCCCCTTCGGGCAACACGATCTTCGGCTATCGAGGGACTCCTTAGTGGCTGACGCAACATACCGTGCCGCCCCTCGCCGGCCTGGGTGGGATGTTTTTCTCCTGGCCGTGCTGGTCTTCGCCGTGCTGCAAACTGTTGGGCTGGCGGAGCAGGCCGCGCTGCCCAACCGCCTGCAAGACGTGTTGCGCCACCCAGTGCTCGGCGCTTTGTTGCCGCAGGCTGGCTATACGGCGATGGGTGAGGTCGGCCCGCGCCCCGGCGAGCCGATTGGCTTGCTGCTGAACGCGCTGACCCTCGGCGCCTTGATCGGCTATGCGCTGCTCGATCTGGCTTTGCGCGAACCACACCGCACCCGCTGGAAAGCCTGGCTGCTGGCTGTGGTGATCCTGACGGCGGTGGTGCTGCCAACCGCCAAGCTGATCCTGTTGCGCAACGCCAACGGGCCGGCCAGCTACACACACGACGGCGGCGTCATCCAGACCGAAGCGACGATCCGTTTTCTGTTGGACGGCAAGAACCCTTACACGGAGGACTACATCGACACGCCGATGGCCGAGTGGGGGTTCAGCCAATATCGCACCGCGCTTTATCATTATCCCTACCTGCCGTGGACGTTTGTTTTCAGCGCGCCTTTTTACGTGCTCGGCCAGGCGATCGGTTTCTACGACCAGCGTGTTCTCTATCTGCTGCTCTACGGCTTGGCGGTCTTCCTGTCCGCGCGGCTGGCAATCGGTTCATCCGCGAAACTCGCCCTCGCCGCGACCCTGGCGCTTAACCCGATCATGGCGCTCGATGTGGTCTTTGGCCAAAATGATGTTTTTGTGCTGGCCTGGATTGTCTTTGCACTGGTCTTTTGGCAAAGTGCACGTACGCAGGAGAAGCAGGGCAACACGGGCAGGCGCTGGCTTGTGCTCTCCGCGCTTTGCTTTGGCGTGGCGTGCGCGTCCAAACCGACGGCCTGGTTCTTTGCCCCGTTCTATGGCCTGCTGCTTGTACAAGGTGACGCGCGTTTGCACGGGGCGGGATGGCGCGGGCTGTGGCGGGTGACGCCGACGATCTTGCGCCGCGCCGCGCCGGCAATCGGCGTCTTTCTGCTGCTATTGCTGCCGTACATATTCTGGGATGCGGCCTCGCTCTACGACGATGTCTGGCGTTGGAGCAGCGGTCAAGGGCCGACCGGCTATCAGATTTGGGGCTGGGGCGCCAGCAACTTTGTGCTTGGCCTGGGGCTGGTGGCGGATCGTTTCAGCCAGTGGCCCTTCTGGGTGCTGCAAATTCTGGCGGCAGTTCCGCTGCTGATCTGGTTCTTGGTGCGCCAGCTCAGCAGAAATACGCTGGCGCTCGCTTGCTGGCACTATGGACTTTTCTTATTTGTCTTTTTCTATGCGAGCCGCTTTCTAAATGAGAATTATCTGGGATATATTCTGGCCTTGTTTGCAATTGGCGTGTTCGCCTTTAGCGATGAAGAATAGCGAGAATAGCGCATAAAAAGCACCAGGCGAGGGTAACCCCCTCGCCTGGTTTCATTGTTTCTTGCACGCGCGCCTCACGCTTCTTCTGGCACGCGCGCAGCTTCCATTGCGGTAATGACATCTTCTTGCGTAAGAAACTGATATGCAGCTTCAAACGCATCCAGATGCCGGTCGACGGTGGCTTCACTTTCCTTGGCTGCAATCAACACCAGACCACTGAGCGCCGCGTCCAACGCAACGATGCTGGGCAATGGCCCGATCGCCTCCGTTGGTGCGTAGATCACCAGGTCGGAGATGCGGTTGACCGGACTTGCCAGCGACCCGATGATGCCTAGCGTCTTGGCGCCGCGTGCGCGCGCAAACTCCATCGCGCGCGCTACGTCGCGGCCATACGCCGTCGCACTGATGCCGATGACGAGCACATTACTATCCAGCGTCATCAGCGTGGCAGCCTTCTTCACAGCATCGTTTGGGAGATAGTCGGCTTGGATCCCGCGATGGCGAAATTGTTGGGCAACCATTTCCGCCACAGCTTCTGCATAGCCCTCGCCCACCACAACCACGCGCTCGATGCTCTCGATCAGCCGGGCGACGGCTTCAAGATGCACAGGCGGATTTTGGATGAGCATCTGTTGTAGATTTTGTCGTTCTTGTTCGATCCGGTCATTGAAGACGCCGGCCGGATCATTTGGTGCGAGCGGCTTTGGCTCATAAGCCGCATAGATCTCCGATTTGACCTGCTCCCGAACATCGTGAAGCAGATCCGGATAGCCGTTATAACCGAGTCGCTGTGAGAAACGTACTACGGTAGTTGTATCAACGCCGACAGCGTAGGCGAGCTGTGCAGCGGTCATAAAAGCCACATCGTAGTAGTTGCTCATAATATAATCCGCGACTTTCCGATAACTACGGCTTAAGTGGTCGTAGTACTCACGGATCTTTTCCCTATACATCTGGCCCCCCTAGAATGTATGAGTGATGAGCAAGCGTTGTCTATGTGCGCATAAATTGTTCCTGTGAAATTGTAGGAGTATGCCAATCGCAAATTGATGAAACTTCCGCTCCAAAGTATAGAATGGACAATTGTTTTTGTCAATCACCTAATCAAAACGCCCTGTAAATGAAATATAGATTGACGACAAACGTTGCATTTTTGGGGCAAAGTTCGCGATAAATAAATCAAAAACATTCATAATGAATTGATACTCAGTGGCCGCCCCTTGATTTCGTCGCTGCAATCCACCAAACTCCTGCAGAAAACTATGCATAATTAGCCCACCTTCCTCAATCATGCTATGATGCGCGTATGGGAAGCGAAGTCAAACCACTTGCCAGAAAGTCAGAAGCCACGTTGCGCTATGGCGCCTTGGTATGGATGGTGGCCAGTCTGTTCTGGCTGGGTGGATGTAGCCGTGGGGGCAGCGTTTCCGCAGCGCCCGCCTCGGCGACGACCCCTTCGCCCGCGCTTGAATTGACGCCGACTGCAATGACATACACTGCCAGTTCAGCGCAAACGCAACCAGCGCTGCCTTCGTTATCTCCTGCCACGGCTGTGGTGGAGCGTGCGGCGACATCCACGCCGCACCCTGTGTCGCTGGCTGGCTTGCTGCCTACACCGACGCCCACCTTGGCCGCAACGTCCCAACCCACCTATGCGCCAACGCCTGACGGCGTCGCTCGCAGCCTGCGCGTGCCCATTCTCATGTATCATTACCTCAGCACACCCCCTGACGATGCTGACATCTACCGCCGCGATCTGTCGGTGTCGCCGGAGCTATTTGCCGCCCAGTTGGATCGACTGTTGGCGGAAGGCTATACGGCGGTCAATCTCTACCAAGTGATCGATGCCTTGCAGCGCGGCGCGCCCCTTCCAGAAAAACCTGTTGTCATCACCTTTGACGACGGCTATCGCGATAACTACGAAAATGCCTTTCCTCTGCTGCACGCCCGCAACATGCCGGCGACCCTCTTTGTGGTGACTGACTTCATCGATGAGCAGCGCCCAGACTACTTGACGTGGGATATGGCGCGCACGATGTTGGCGGCTGGAATTTCGATCGAGTCGCACAGCCGCAACCATGCAAGCCTGGCAGATCAGGGTGACGACTATCTGGTTTGGCAGTTATTGGGGAGTTTGGAGACAATCGAGTACGAACTCGGCGTGCGGCCGCGCTTTCTCTCTTACCCGGCTGGAGATTATGACCAGCGCACCATCGACATTGCCAGGAGTGCAAACTACTGGGCAGCCGCCACCACGAAACAAGGCGCCTTGCTGAACAGCGCTCACCCTTTTGAGTTGTCGCGCATTCGTGTGCGCAATACCACGGATCCTGACGATCTCATCCGCCTGCTGGCGCTTGACTGGTAGCAGGCGCCAGTGCGCTTGCCAGCCGGTAAACCTGCCAGCACCCCGCCTCATGCTCGAACTTGCTGCCATCTTTCTCAACATCCTGCTGCCGGTTTTCAGCCTGGTGCTGATCGGCTATCTTGCCGGGCCGCGGCTGGGCATGGAGCCGCGCACACTCTCCAAGCTGGCTTACTACATTTTAGTCCCGGCCTTCATCTTCAATATCTTCAGCAAAGCAGAGGTGCAGCTCGAGCTGGCGGCGCGCATGGCGCTCTATTCGATTGTCGTGACGCTTGGCGCCGTGACTGTGGCTTTTGTGATGGCGCGGCTGCTTGGCGCAGGGCCGCAGATAATGGCTGCTTATGTGCTGGTGGCGGGCTTTGGCAACGTGGGGAACTTTGGACTGCCGGTCGTGGAGTTCAAGGTGGGGAGTGAGGGGATGCTGCCAGCCTCGATCTACTTTCTGACGGGCAGCACCTTTGGCTTTTTAATCGGTGTGATGGCGGCAACCTGGCAGCGCGGCGGCGCGCACTGAAAGTCGGCCTGGGCTGCGTTCACGACGCCAGACGTCATTGCGGTTCTGCCGGCTTTTCTGATCAACTGGCTCGATTTCCCTGTGCCGATGTTTATTGACCGCGCTGTGGCGCTGATGGCCGGCGCCTTGATTCCGATCATGTTGCTGACCCTGGGCATTCAGTTGGCGGGAATGGGGCGGCCGCGTATCGACCGTCACGTGATCGCCGCCAGCGTGGCGCGCCTGCTGATTGCCCCGATGCTGGCGTTCGCACTGGCCGGCGTCTTTGCCATCACAGGCATCGAACGCAGCGTCGGGATCATGCAGGCTGCCATGCCGGCCGCGGTGCTGACCTCACTGATCGCGCTGGAGCACGACTTGATCCCCGACTTCGTGACGACAGTCGTGCTCTTTTCCACGGTGGCCAGCGCGGTGAC
>JACSRH010000375.1 GCA_014879855.1 Caldilineaceae bacterium
GGTTAGCCCTCTCAGGTTGCACCTTTGATGCTTCAACGCAACTGTAGCTGTGCGGTGTGGCCACCAGGAAATTGATGTAGTCGGTCTCGGTGCATTTCGGTGCGTTCATGTCTGTTAGTCTATCCCTATCGACCCACTGCGTAACTTCTAATAGATAAGGAATACAATCTGTTCCTTGGTTTGTACGTCCATCCAAAGCACCATCCTGGTCATGAGCGTGTCGCTGCACACGACACACGGATCACCTTCTCCTTCCTGATTATATGCCGAACCTGAGAATTTCACCATCCGGCTATCAATTGTCATGAACGATGCATCGGCCGCTGCCGGCACAGGAGGCTATTGTCAACGGCTGCGCGTTCATCACTCCCAAGGCGCACGCTGCCAGCTATCTCTACCTGCCGGACGAGCAGCACACGGCGCGCTGCCGGCTGGTGGATCGGGTGCGATGGCTGCTGGCGGCACAGGGTGCACCGGAGAAATGGCGAGCGGAAGCAGAAGGGTCTCGCACGCCGCCGAACTTTAACTCCCCGAATATCGCCTGGGGAATCATGGTGGGGTCGACATGAGGTGAAGCAAGTCCAGTTGGCCAATGGCAGCAAGCTTTGTCAGCGGCGACGTGTTGCTGACGACGATGAAGGGTGGTCGTCTGGCGCCATTCAGCGTCTAATCCTGTCCAGAGATTAAGAGATTAAGAGATTAGAGATTAGAGATTAGAGATTAGAGATTGGAAAGCGTGTGCGGTTATGCAATCTCCAATCTCCTCTTTACTCCCAACTTCCCTCTTCTTCCCCAATCATCGTGTACATAAACACATTGACGCGCAATATCTGGCCGCGCTCGAAGGCTTGGCGCGCGGCCGCGGCCGGCTCTTCTTTGGCCAGCGCCCAGCCGATGGCGTCGCGCAGGTCGGGGTGTTCGCGCCAGACCTTGCCAAAACCGCGCATGGGCTGCTGCCGTCCATCCGGCGCACTAAAGGCCGGGTCGAACTCCGCTTCTCCCTCGCGGAAAGTATCTGCATAGCTGAGCCAGCGGCCATCATTGAGGAAGGCATAGATGCGTCCAGTCTCTTGCACCCAGAGCATGGCGCCGTGGTCGAAACGCTGGAGGGCAGCCGGACTGGTTGTGGGCTGCGCGGTTGTTGCCCAGCCAAGCACCTGCTGAACGCGCGCGTCACTTTCCCAACTGATCGCAAAATCGCCTTCCGGTCGGTAGAAGCCGGCAGGCGGTTCGCCTGTCAGCGGCTCCACCTGCACCGACGCCGGCGTGGATACAGGCAGCGGAGCGGATGCCGGCGTGGTTGCAATGGGTGCGGCCGCACCCTCAGCCACAGTGCTGTCAGCCACAGTGCTGTCAGCCACAGCAACGTTGAGATCTTTCCACACCAGGGTCGCCGGATCGAGGGCGACGATCTCACCCGCACCTGTGCCGAGGTAAAGGCGGTAGCTGCCCTCCGTCAGCAAAGGCGTCACCGCGGCCGCACGAATTTTATTGTCAAAATCATGCGCATCGGCAAAGCGCGCGTCGTCCCACTGCGCCCACGTGACGCCGCCATCGACGGTGCGCCAGATCGCCGAGCTGCCAACCATATACAGTGTGGCGTCATCGGGGTAGCCGGGCGCAGGGAAGACGCCCAACATCGTCTCGCCGGGCGCCGCAGTGACAGTGGTCGTCACCCATGTGCTGCCGTCCGCGGCGTAGAGCACCTTGTTTTGCGCAAAGTCCTGTTGAACAGCCGGTGCGTCCGCGCGCGCGGCGCCGGGCAGCAACTCGCTCACTGGCGGCAGCGCCACCTCTCCTGCCGGGGTGGCGTAATCGCCGGTCACCACCAACGTCCAACTCAGCCCGCCATCAGTCGATTGCTGATACGAGCTGCCGCTGACGCCGGTGAGCACATCGTGGAACTTTGCCTTCAGCACGAGGGTCTGGTTTTGGGCAAAGTCTTCGGCAAAGGTGATTTCCTCTCCGCGCAGATGAACCAGAGTGTTCCACAGCGGCTCCCACGTAGCGCCGCGGTCGGTTGAGCGCCAGACGCCATAGCCCCAATAATCGCTGCGATGCCCGGTGACATAGATCGTCTGATCCGTGGCGTAAGCAGGCGAGAAAAACGCAGAGAGGGTCTGATAGTCGTCGTCGGGCAGGCCACCGTTTAGTTTCACCCAGGACGCGCCGGCGTCGGTCGAACGGTAGAGGTCGCCATTTTCGACTTCAGCCAGCAGCGTGGCGTCGGCGGCAAAGTCTGGCGACACGCGCAGCCCTGTAATCCACGCATCTGACAATGTTGCTGCTGCCGGCGCGGCGCTCGTGGGCGGTGCGCCGCCGCGTTCGCTGATGACATACAGGTTGCCTTCGCGCTTGCCGTAGAGCAGCCCGCGCGTGCTGTCATAGCCCATGACGCACGCCGCGGGCCAGCGGCCGATCGGCGTAAGCGTGGCCAGGTCGATCACGCGCCCGTCGTACAGATAGCCCTGGCCAGTCCGGGCATTGATAAATTCGGTGCTCAACCCATCCCGGAAGGTGATGGGCGCGCCAGCCAGGTCATTGACAAAGAAATTTGTGAAGACGACATAGCGATCGTAAAACCGATTATGGTAGATGCGGTCGCCCACTGCACCCACTGCACTGGCCGCGGAGCTGCAATTTGCCTGCAGTTCCGGCGCCACCGCCGGATCGACCGGCGTCATGGTCGTGGCGTCGAACCAGTGCGGCGGCTCCTCCACCCCACAGCCCTTGCCGGCGCAGTGGGCGCTGACATCGACGGCCACCATGCTCTGTTCGGGCAACACCCAGACATTATCCACCCATCTGCAACTGTTGCACCAGAGCAAGCCGGTTGATCCAAGGTTGGTCAACTCTGGGAAAAGATCGCCTGTAACCTGATAGGCGTCCGGATCGGCGGTGTAAACGGTGTAGGCAACGATGAGGACTTCGTTGCGCGCGGGATTGTAGACTGGCGCGCCGGGCTGGGCAATTTCGCCCAGCACCTGCAGCGTCGCCCCGTCGATCACGCGCACGCCCGGTGCATCCTCGGCAGTGCTGTAGGTGTAGGGTTCGCCTACAAAAAGCCGGTTGCGCTCTGCATCGACGGCAATCGCACCGCCGCGCAAGACGCCCACCTCAGCCAGCGAGCCGGTGTCGATGACGTGGATGGCCGGCTCCTCGCCTTCCCGGACGTTGGGTTGATAGACATAGAGCCGATGGTTGCGTGGGTCAAGTTCGAGACTGCCGCCAAGTGGCAACGTCGCCAACTCGGTGAAATTTTCAGCATCGAGCACGTGCAGCCGGTCATTGGTGTCAGTGACGTAGATTCTGCGCGCGGCGCTGTCGAAGCGCAGGTCGTTGAGAGTCGCCCCCTCCGGCGCCAGCGGGAGGGAAGCCACCAGCCGCGGCAAGATGCTGCCCGGCAGAGCTGGCGCCGCGGCGCCCACAACCACCAGGGGAGATGCTGGCGCGGCAAGCGCGGCCGTGGCTGGTTCAGCAGCCTGAGCCGGCGCGCCGCCGCCCGACAATTCGGCAACCTGCGTCGCCAGCGCGGCGTTGGATGACGCCAACGCCGCGATAGTGGCTTCAGCGCCGGGCGCGCTGGTGGGTTGGCCGTTACAGGCCGTAAAGGTCAACACCGCTGTCATCAGCAGTGCAGCGATCCAGAAAGGACGGTGCGTTTGCATAGGCTTGTTTTTCTCCTCGCAAGGTTGTCAGCAGGATCAAAGCGCGGACATCGCCTCCACTCGGTGCGGAACGAAATCTGCGTCCTGCTTTACGTCTACTGTATCAAGCGTTCCAGGGGACGGAATAGTTCCCCGAATGGAGATGCGTGATCTACAGAAGTGTGGGTTGCAACGCAGCGGCCTGGGCAAGCACGTCGAGAATCTGTGCGCTGTAGGCAGACAATTTCCACGGGGTCACCTCTGCAAGGTGAGCAAGCTCGTCCACTGTGGCGGGGTTGTTTTGAGCGATGGCAAGCAATGTGCTGTTGGGAAATACAACGTCGGCGTCGACGCCGCGCGTGCGGGCAGTTTCCGTGCGCCAGCGCCGCAGCGCATCGTAGCGGGATTGGGTGGGCTTGTCCAACTGGTGTTCGGGGCGTCCTTCGCCATTAGGCAACGGCGGCAGCGGGCGGGTGCGTCCGAGCTGGATGGCGTGCAGCAACCCATCGCCGTAACGCCGGATCTGGAAGTCAGAAAGCCCCTGTATCGCGTCAAGCTCCGCTTTGGTGGCAGGCTGGTGTTTGGTCAGATCGATCAGCACCGAATCGTTGACCACTTTGAACGGCGGGCGATCGGCGGCGCGCGCTTCTTCCTCGCGCCATTGCCAGAGCGCTTCCAGCACGCCATATCCTTCGCGCGGCGCCTCGCGGATCGACTTCATCTGCCAGAAGGTGCGTTCTTCCGCGCGTCGCAGCGCCGGGTCGCTGGCAGCCAATGCGGCAAATGCATCCTGCGCCTCTTCCCAGCGGCCCTGCTGCTTGAGTTCTTCGACCAGCATGTCGCGCAGTGGCAAGAGATAGTGTGTGTCCATCTGCGCATAGGCGATCTGCTGCGGCGTCAGCGGACGCTTGCCCCAGTCAGTGCGCTGCATGCGCTTATTGCTGACCATGCTAAAATGCTTCTCTAAGATTGCAGCCAGCCCCACTTGACGCCAGCCGAGGATACGCGCGGCCAGTTGGGTGTCGAAGATATGCGCAAAGGTGAAGCCATAGCTGCGATACAGCATCAGCATGTCATTGTCCGCAGCGTGCATGACCACTTCGACCTCAGGATCGGCAAATAGTGCGCCGAGCGGCGCAAGATCCTCCAGCCGCAACGGGTCAACCAGATAATCAACGATCTTCTGGGCGCCAGGCGTGCACGCGTCGTCATAGACGGAGATCTGCATCAGGCAGACCTTGCCGTAATAGCTGTAGAGGCTGTCGCTTTCGGTGTCGAGTGCAAAGCGCGACAGCTTACGCAGATAAGAAGTCAGTTGGTGCAATGCCTTGGACGTGTAGACCAAAGACTGCGTTGGTTTTGAGTTGACGGACATCTCGACGTATGCTATGCAAAAATAAGAGAATGCGCTTGTGTCCAGCGCCTCGATTACGATCATTGAAGTGCGCTTATCTTACTGCGTATTCCCACATCATGTCAAACAAAATTGCTGATAACCAGAGGGGTCATCTGACGCTGTTGATTTTGAGAGGAGAGTGTCGTGCAAATTAGTGCAATACCCGAGAACAGGCCACCAGGAGCTGGGGCGGCGCGCCGCCCCAGCTTTCTGCGTTCTATCACGCTTGAATTATTGGCGTTGATCATTTTCGTCGTTGTTTTCAACTTGCTGGCAGGCGTGGGCGCGGCGCTTGACGATGCCGCGCTGATCTTGCTGGGCTTGGCGATGGCGGTGACGCCGGCGCTCCTGTGGCTGGTGATCTTCTATCGCCTGGATCGCGCCGAACCAGAACCCAGGCGGCTGGTCGCCGGCGTCTATCTCACCGGTCTGCTGCTGGCCGCGGCGCTACGCGTGCCGATCTTTACGGTGATCTTTGCGACGGACGCGTGGATGGGCGTGTACTGGTGGTCACAGTTGCTCGGCAACATCCTGATCGTAGGCATGGTGAGCGCCGCGATCGTTTATGGTGCGGTGCGGGTGGTGGTCTTTGACAACCCGGAATTTGACGAACGGCTCGATGGCATTATCTATGCTGTGGCGGCGGGGTTGGGCGTGGCGACGATCAGCAATTTTGTTTATGTGCTGCAACATGGCGGCGTCGACCTGGGGATCGGCTCGATCCGCATGGTCGTCGATACGCTGGGCTACGCCAGCGCGGCTAGCATCCTGGGCTATTTCATGGGGCAGGCGCGGTTTGAGAAGACGCCTTTGATCTATCTGCCGGGCGGCGTGCTGTTATCCGCTACGCTGACCGGCCTTTACTTCTTTCTAATCGAACGCAGCGGCGCCAATTCATTCACCGGTGATGTGTGGCGCGATCTGCTGGTAGGCGTTTTCCTGACGCTGGTGATCATGGGCGCGGTCGCTTGGTTGGTGCGGCGCGCCAATGAGGAAACAGCACGCGTCACCCAGCTTTCGGCGTCCGGCGATAGCTGGGAAGCCAAACCCGCCACCCCCACTATCACCACCTCCAATATCACCACCACCGAAGGAGATGCTGTATGACGATCTGGATGGATCGCCTGATCAAACCAAGCCCGACCAACGAACCGCCGGCGCCGGGCGCACAGCTGCGCAACGACCTCGCGGTGGCGGTGACAGTGCTGTTTGCACTGTTTCTGGCGTTGGGCATTCGCAGCCAGGTCTACAGCGCCAGCCAGGTCGCCGTGCTCAACCAGGGGGCGTTGCGCATTGCCTACCCAGAGCGCTGGGTGCAGCGCAGCGCCGCTGAGAGTGGCGCCAATATTGATGGCTCCACCGACGCTGGCTTCATTGCCGTCAATTTGGGCAGCCCCAGCACGTACGACAGCCGCGTCGAAGTGACGAGCCGGCCCCTCTCTCCCGACGAGACGTTGGAGCTGGCGCGCTTCGAGCGTGGCCTGAAGTTGTCCAGCGAGGTCAGTGGCTATCGCGAGCTGGAGGCGACTGTCATGCAGGTGCTCAACGGGCTGCCTGCCATTGCCGCCACCTACGGCTTTGTCGCCGACCCCACACGCGACGCCGGCGCCACAGGGCTGCCGGTGGTTGTCGAGGGACAAGACATTCTGTTTGTGCAGGACGGCGTATTATATGTGGTCTCGCTGCGCGCGGACGCCGCGGAATGGGGAGCGAATGCGCATGACTTTGCCGTTGTCACCAACAGCCTGCGCCTGCAAGCGCCGCCCACTGTGGCCGCTGCCGCATCCACCAGCAGCGGCTTCACCGGCGACGCCCAACTGGAAGGAGGCAACTAATGAACGCTATCCATTGCCTTGCTACGCTTCAACAGCGCCGCGGTCGCCGCGACCGTACGCTGCGCAGAATGATGTTCTTGGCCGCAACGTTGCTGGTGCTGAGCGGCGCCTTTGCCAGCGAGCAGGCCGGCGCGGTGGAACGCACCGCGCTCCAGCGCGCCCTCCAGTCCACTGTGCTGATCCTGGTGCCCGACAACACTGGCGATCTCTACGGCACGGGCAGCGGCACGATTATGGATGCCGACAAGGGGCTGATCCTGACCAACTTTCATGTAATGGGCGATCCGGACACCCGCGTGTTGTACAACGACGATGGCTTTGCCGCGATCGGCGTCATGCCCAATGACCTGCGCGGGTCGCCGGTGTTGCGCTACGCGGCCAGGATGATCAATCACGACCCCAAATATGATCTGGCGCTGTTGCAGATCACTGGGCTGCTGGACGATTCCCAGGGCGCGCTTCCCGCTAACCTGGGCTTGACCGCGCCGCCGCGCGGCAACAGCGAAGACCTGCTGCCCGGCGACCGCATGGCTGTGATCGGCTACCCGGGATTGGGCGGCGCCACCGTGACCTACACCGAGGGCGTAGTCTCCGGCTTTCTGGACGAGGACAGGGACGGCGAGTTTGAATGGATCAAGACCGACACTGAAGTGAATCCCGGCAATTCGGGGGGCCTGGCGATCGACGGCGAGGGGAATTTTGTCGGCGTCCCCACGGCTGGGTACTCGCGCTCCGACGTGGCCGGCAAGATCAGCCTGGTGCGGCCAGCCACGATTGCGCTGCGTTTCTATGACAATTTCAGCCTGGGGCAGAATACAAAATCCGGGCTTGGCGCGCGCGGGGCCTCGATCGGCCGTGGCAGGAGCGCTGCTGTCTCCAGCGTTGAATTTGGGGACTCGGTCACGCGGCAGAGCAGGGTGACGCGCCCGCTGACGGTCTTTCCCAGCGGCGCCACCGACATCTACGTGAGCTTCGACTTTACCGGCTTCCGCAACGGCCAGACCTTTGCCTATGTGTGGAAGATCGGCGACGAAGCAGCTTACGAGGATTCCTTCGCCTGGAAAGAAGGCGCCAGCGGCGCGACCTGGCTGCACCTGTACAGCGAAGAGGGCTTACCCGACGGGCTGTACACAGTCGAGATGCGGCTGGACAATGTGCTGTTGCACACAGGCGCCACAACGGTCGGTGCGGCGGGGAGCAGCGCCCAAAACGCCGGCTTTGGCCCCATCACCTTTGCCACCGACGTCACGGAGGATGCGCGTCCACTCAATGCCGGCAACACCTTTATCGACGTTGACACCATCTATGCCGTCTTCTCGGTCAGCAACATGACCAAAGGCGCGCCCTGGCGCACGCGTTGGCTCTATGAGGGTGAGGAGGTGCTGGTCAATGACGACATCTGGGAGGAGGACAACGTCCGCGCTACGTGGGTGAACCTGACCCACCCAGATGGGCTGCCCGCTGGTGAATTCACCCTGGAGCTCTATATCGGCGACCGCCGCGTCCAGCGCGGCAGTTTTACCGTGGCGAAAGGCAGCGCGGCGATTCGCGTGCAACAAATCAACGTCACTGGCGTCGTGCGCGACACTGACAACAGCCGCCGCACGATTTCGGGGGCGCTGGTCGCCTTTCTCAATCCTGGCGTGACGGTCGACCAGTGGATCGACGCCGACTTCGACGAGACAATGGTGCACGCCCGCGCAACGAGCGGACGCAATGGCGCCTACCAACTCGATGCCAAGGTGGCGCCGGGGCAGTCCTATGCTATTGTCGTGGTGCATGATGATTACCAGCCGATCGCAGCGGACGCATATATGATTCCGGCGGACGCCAGCGATCCGTATGAGTTGGACATGACAATGCAGCGGAAGTGAGTGGAGACTGGAGATTGGGAGACTGGAGATTGGGAGACTGGAGATAAAGAGAGTGGGAGATTGCTAGGGTAGCAATCTCCCACTCTTTTGCACAAGTTGATTAACCCTCGTTCCATTACGCAGCAAACAGATCCTTCCACATCGCCACCAGCAACGCCGCACGTCCGGCAAGCTCATCCACCAGGATGTGCTCATGGTCGGCGTGGGCGCCGTCGCCGGGGACGCCGAGGCCGTCGAGCGTGGGGATGCCGAGCGCACCGGTAAAGTTGCCATCGCTGCCGCCGCCCGTGGCGCCTTCGGCGAGCTCCATGCCCAGCGTACGGCCGATCTGCTGCACGCGGGCAAAGAGCGCGGCGGTGGCGCGGCGCTCCAGCGGCGGCCGGTTGAGGCCACCCGTCACCTTCACCTGCGCGCCGGGCAGCACTGGGCGCCGCGCGGCCATTGCCTGCACCAGCCGCGCGGCTTCGCTTTGCGTCCACACGCGCACGTCGATCTGCGCGGTGGCGCGCGCCGGCACGACATTGGTTGCGCTCCCGCCTTCGATCACGCCGGCGCTGAGCGTCGTGCCCGCCTCACGGTCGGCCAGGGCATGGATCGCCAGCACCTGGTGCGCCAGCTCCTCGATGGCGTTGACGCCTTTGTACGGGTCGACGCCGGCATGGGCGGCGCGGCCGATAGTTTCCACCGTAAACGCACCAGTCCCTTTGCGCGCGGTCTTGAGCACACCGCCGGGCAGCGGCGACTCCATCACCAGCACATAGGCCGCCTGCCGCGCCGCTTCTTCAATCAGGGCGCGTGAGGAGCCGCTGCCGATCTCCTCGTCTGAGGTGATCAGCACAGTGATCGGCCGCGGCAGGGCAATGGCGAGCTCGCGCACGGCGCGCAGACCGTGTTCGACCAGCGCCAGGCTGCTCTGCATGTCGAAGATGCCAGGCCCATAGGCTTTGCCATCCTCGATGCGGAAAGGATGCGTCGCCAGCGCGCCGACGGGCCAGACGGTGTCGTAGTGGCAGAGCACCAGCGCCGGCTTCTCGGTCGTGTTGCCGTGCGTGAAGCGGGCGCGCAGGTGATTGCCGCGCTGCGGCTGTTCGATCACCTCGACCACGGCGCCGGCGGCGGTCAGCCGCTGGGCCAGCAGGGCGGCAAAGGCGTCGAGCCGCGGCTTGTCGTGGCTGGGCGTCTCCTGCGTGACGAGGGTGCGGATCGTCTCCAGCAGATCGTCGCGATGGTGCTGAAAGTAGGAAGATAGGGCGTCGGTATTCACAAACTTCTCTGGATCAATCTGTTAAGGCAGGTACAGGCGGGGCACGCCACGGAATCGCTCTAGATTTAACACAATCTCAGCCATTGTAGTCGCGCAGCTTCGGATATAGTCTGGATCCCGCAGTGCTCGTCGTAGATCGCCGATGGTCAAGATGGGCAACACTTCGTCTGTGGCAAGGCGTCGCATCACCAGTTCTAGTGACGCGCCAGCAGCGGATGTGTTGCGATTGCCGGTTAGCAGAAGATAGCCGCGCTGCTGGCATGTTGTCCATACCGTTTCATCGTCAGCTTCTGGGGGCAACCCGATGTCTGCAAAGACCAATAGGCGCAGATCGAGCAGCGATTGATAGCCAAGTTTGTCTAACTCACGAAAGATAGAACGAGCATGCCCTTCACAGTTGTGATCACTCAACACGTCCGGCATCGCCAGCCACCTTGTACGTTGCTGTACTATGTTCGCGTAAGGCTAGGAATTCAGCTTGTCGTTGGGTGATTGGTTCGTGAGAAATCTTAGTGTATATCCCGTCGGCGATGCCGCGATAATGTTCTTCCAACTCAACGCGCCGCTGTAAGATGCCGGCAAGTTGCGGCGCCAGCACAGCCTCATGCCGCACAATATACGCAAGTGCCGTCTCCACTTGAAGGGGCGTCAAATTCAAAATCTCGCTGATTGCGTAAAGAGACTCACCGGCGTTGTGCAATTCCATCACGTCGAACACAGTGCACCGGCTTTCACTGATCAACGGGCCGATGTCACTTTCAATGATTTGATAACGGTCATGCAGCAGCTGGTCTGCCTGAGTATTCATGGTGGTTTGCTCTCTTGTCAACGCCGCGGGCTGAGGTGCGCCTGCCCATCAGCGTGATAGCTCGACCGCACCAGCGGTCCGCTCTCCACCCACTGGAAGCCACGCGCCTGGCCTTCTTCTTTCAGGCGGCCAAACTCGTCGGGCGTGTAGTAGCGCACGATCGGCAGGTGGAAGCGGCTCGGCTGCAAATACTGACCGATGGTCATGATGTCGACGTCGTGGGCGCGCAGGTCGTCCATCACCTGCAAAATCTCATCCCAGGTTTCCCCCAGTCCGACCATGATGCCCGACTTGGTCAGCGCTTCACCATCTATGCGTTTGGCGCGCTGCAAAAGCTCCATGCTGCGCATATACTTGGCCTGCGGTCGCACCGTGCGATAGAGGCGCGGCGCGGTCTCGGTGTTGTGGTTGAGGATCTCCGGCCGGGCGTCCATAACGACCTGCAACGCCGCCCAGTCGCCCTTGAAATCAGGAATCAGCACCTCAACCGTGCAGCCGGGCGCCAGCTCGTGAATCCAGTGCAGGCTTTCGGCAAAAACCCAGGCGCCGCCGTCCGACTGTTCATCGCGGTTGACGCTGGTGAGGACGGCGTGGGTCAGGCCCATCGCCTGGATCGACTCCGCGACGCGGCGCGGCTCGTCCGGATCGAGCAGGCCGGGCCGGCCCGTCTTGATCTTACAGAAGCCGCAGGAGCGCGTGCAGGTGTCGCCCATCAGCAGGAAGGTGGCGGTGCCGCGGCCCCAGCACTCGCCGATGTTGGGGCACATCGCCTCTTCGCAGACAGTGTGCAGCCGCTGGCCGCGGAAGAGCGAGGTCAGCTCGCGATACTTGGGACTGTCGGCGGCGCGCACGCGCAGCCACTCTGGCCGGCGGCCGCGGGTTAAGTTGCCGTTCACCGGCGGCGTCGGCTCCAGGGTGATGGCTCCAAATTCATTGTGTGTGGTGGTCATAAGTTTACCTGACGCAATCGGTTTATCTTTCATTTGAGGATTCAGTCGAGCCAGTTACAGCCTGATAGGAGGACACGGCTTCGTGCATCGTCGCCAATTTCGGCGACTGCGGACGCGTTGAGGTAGGCAGTGCGGCTTTTCCTGGTGCAGCCAGACCCGACAACCTTCCTACGGCGCGCGCCAATTCTGTAGCAATAAATTGATTCAAACTTACTTGCTCTTTGGCAGCCGCATCGACCAAGTCGCGGTGCAAAGATTTGGACACTCGGACCACAAACTTCCCGCTGAACTCATCCTGCCGCTTCGGCTCTGGAATGACACGGCCATCTTCCAGCGCCAATTCAATCCAACCGGCCAGAGCATCTTGAACCAAGGTAGCCGCATCCTCTGCGCTGTCGCCCTCTGTCATGCAGCCAGGCAGTTCGGCCACGCGCGCAAACCAGGCGCCCTCGTTCTCACGCACCAGTTCAATCGTGTAGGGCAAGGAGAGATAGTAGCCAACATCGTTCATGATCATACCTCGTCCTCGATAGCTTGTTCGATCAAGGCAAGCGCCTGTTTTACATATACTGTCCCGACAAACAGTCGCTTGTAAGGGAGCGACAAGGTTAGCTGATTGCAGGTGTAGTAGTCATGCGAAGAGCCGCCTCTTGGCTGGCGACGCACAAATCCGCACCCGCGCAACACCTTATCAAGATCGTCAAACGAAACTGCTTTGGGATTCTCGCGAATCTTTTTGAGTAGTTTCTCTGGCTTTGCCATGTAGATCACAATTACAATACTAAATGTAGTACTGGATGTCAACAGTCCTGATGCCGGGGGGTCTATTTCATGCTGGGGGCGAATCGCACGCCCACCGGTTGAAACCGGTGTCTGACCTGCGAAACCGGCTGAAGCCCGGTTGCCAGACGGTGCGATCACCGGTTTGGCAGTGCGTTTCAACGCACT
>JACSRH010000023.1 GCA_014879855.1 Caldilineaceae bacterium
GGCCACAGAAACAGCCATCGACGCGCGCTATGCAACTGAGTAATACTTTGGATGACATATAACGATTTGAGGAAAAGTAATGCAAGGAAAGCAATCGGTGACTCATGTTAGCCGCCATCTTCTGCTGCATGGGATGGGGGTTGGCGTCACTGCCCTGACCGCGCTGCTGTTGCTGGTGGTGTTGATGGTGTGGTCTTCTCGGTCAGCGTCGGCGCAAAACGGCGCATCGGGGAGCGCGTCGCTGACTACGGTGGCGGACTTTAGCGGGGCCTGCGCCGCGCTGCCTGGCATCATCCCGCAGCCGACCCTGACCGGCGCGATCGTGAGTCCAGCTAACGGCGGCGAAATCCGGCTGCGCGCGACAGTGGAAGACTATTTCGATGGGTCAACGATCGATGAAACTCAGTGGATCACCGGCTCCGCCAATATAGACCCATATTTAACAGAGGCGCCGATTGTAACGAACGGAGCATTAACACTCTCTGGCAGTTATCTGCGCTCGCAAATTGCCTTTAGCGCAACGACGCCGGTGCGCTTCTTTGAAGCCAGCGCACAATTTGCGTCGGTGCTGCCCCCGAATGATGCTGATATCGGCTTTTACCGGCAGGATGCGCCTTTACAGGTAGTGCAGCCTGATCCAGACTCGATGCGGCTGTTTATTTCTCAGCGGGCTAACAACACTTCACAGCCGGACGTGCCACGCATGATGTATGTCCGGTCGCGCGATGGGGACAGCCTTTCACAGCCATTGTACGACACGGTCGTGGATAATTGGGGGGATGATGAAGACAATCAACGCGCCAATTTAGCGTTGATGCACACCTACCGCATTGAATGGGATAGTGCTGAGACCTGGTATCTGATTGATGGCTCTCCGGTAATCACGGATGTTGCTCCTGTTATCCCGACAAGTAATGGCGGGGGAATCGGCGGGTTCGTTAACGTTCCTCTTCCTCACACCGGCGTTAGTACACGCTCTACGTACGTATTTCTTTACGCACAAAATCCGCCTAATTCAGCGCAAGCTCCCTTGGTCGTCGACTGGGTGCGCGCTGGTCAGTACCCGGCGCAAGGCGTCTATACTTCTTGCGTGCAGGATGCCGGTCAAGTCGCCAATTGGTCGCAGATGGCGCTGACGGCCACTGTGCCCGCAAACACGGGAATTGTGGCCCAAACGCGCACCTCGATCGATGGCGTCACCTGGTCGCCATGGGCGGCGGTAGGCGGCAGCGTTGCAAATGGCCAAAATTTGTTGGCGCCCGCCAGCCCCAGCGGCCGCTATTGGCAGGCCCGTTTTACGCTTACCAGCAGCGACCCGCTGAATTCACCGGAGATCAGCGCGCTGGACATTGCGTATTTTGGCCCCACTTCGCTGGCGCTTGCCCCTCCTTCGGCAACGCTGAATCCAGGCGCGACGCAACCATTTGTCGCCACGGTGCGCGATGGCAACAATGCCATCGTCGTCGGCGCGCCAGTGACCTGGACGGTCGTCAATGGCGGCGGTGCGCTCGATGCCAGCGGCCGCTTTACAGCAGGGTTGCCGGCGGGCGTCTACACAGACACGGTGCTGGCCGCGACCTTGAACAATGCGTCGAACAGCGCCACAATTGTCGTCCTTGATCTGCCTCCGATCGCCAGTGCTGGCGGCCCTTACAGTGGTCAGGAAGGAGAGCCAGTGACGCTCGACGCCAGCGGCAGCTTCGATCCTAACGGCGGCGCGCTCACCTATGCGTGGGATCTCGATAACGACGGCCAATACAACGACGCCACCGGCGTTGCTCCTGTGGCGAGTTGGGGCGATGAGGGCGTCTACACAATCGGCGTGCTCGTCACCGACGCCGGCAGTCTGACCGATACGGCCAGCACAACCGTGTCGATCACCAATAGGACGCCGCAACTGATTTCGATAACCAATACAAGCCCCGTGCGCCGCAGCCAGCCAGTGACTGTAACGGTGAATGCGATTGATGCGCCCGCCGACGCGCTTAGCTATTCCTTTGACTGGAACAGTGATGGGAACTTTGAGATTGTCGACCAGGCTGCCAACCGCGCAACGACTGCGCTGGCTGCCACCGGCCTCCACACCGCGACGATCAGGGTCAGCGATGGCGACGGCGGCGTGGTGACAGGCACGACCACGATCACGGTGACGCCGCAGAACTTGACGATCCAGGCGGTGACAAACAATGGGCCGGCGCGCCG
>JACSRH010000288.1 GCA_014879855.1 Caldilineaceae bacterium
AGGCGCTGGTGACCATCGAACGCAGCGGTGTGCTTGAATCGCAGGTCGTCGAGTTCACCGGCAGCAGCGAAACCATCGAGATTCCAGTGACGGCTGCGCACATTCCCAACATCTTCGTGGGCGTGGTGATCGTCAAGGGTGTGGACGAGACCAACCCCTTCCCCGCGACGCGCGTTGGCTATGTCAAGCTGGCCGTGGACACCGCGGAGAAAGAACTAAGCATCGACGTGCAGCCCTCGTCCGAGGTGGTGCGGCCCGGCGACACGGTCACCTACACGCTGACCGTGCGCGACGTGGACGGCAACCCGGTCGCCGGCGCGGAGACGAGCCTGGCGCTAGTCGATAAGGCGGTGCTCATGCTGGCCGGTAATTACGGTGCAGAGCAGAAGCTGGTCGATATCTTCTACTACCAGCGTCCGCTCGGCGTCAACACCGGCGCGCTGCTCGTTATCAATAAAGATCGCGTGAGCCAGCAGCTTGCCGAAGGCGGCAAGGGTGGCGGCGGTGGCGGCGGCGATGGCGGCCCGGAGGTGCGCGAGGATCTAGCCGACACGGCCTACTGGCGCGCTGATGCGGTCAGCGACGCAAATGGCGTCATCGAGTTCAGCGTCGCGCTGCCCGATAACCTGACGACCTGGACGCTGACGGCCAAGGCGGTCACGCCCGATACGCGTGTGGGCGAGGCGACCCACGAGATCGTCGCCACCAAAGAGGTGCAGGTGCGGCCGATCCTGCCGCGCTTCTTCACCGCGGGCGACCGCGCCGTGATCGGCGGCATGGTGCTCAACGGCAGCACCGAGGAGATCGAGGGCGGCGTCTTCACCTTCGACATCAGCGGGGCGGCTGTGGAGTCAGGCGCGCCTGAACAGGAGTTCGCGCCGAAACTGCCGGGCGACTACGTTCAGTTCTACTACCCGATCACCGTCGATGCTGCGGCTGCGTCGGTCGTGGTGACGATGACCGCGGTCTCCGGCGACCTTGCCGACGGCATCCGCATGGAGATTCCGGTCGTGCGCTACCAGACGCCGGAGACTGTGGGCACGAGCGGCGTTGTCCCAGCCACAGGGGTGACCGAGGCGATCTATGTGCCCGACAGTGCCACCGACGATGGCGAACTGCGCGTCACGCTCGACCCCAGCCTGGGCGCGGGGCTGCTGGCGGGGCTGGACTATCTGCAGCACTACCCCTACGAGTGCAACGAGCAGACGGTCAGCCGCTTCCTGCCCAACCTCTTCACGGTGCGCGCGCTGCGCGAGTTGAACATCGACGACCCGGCGCTGGAGCAGATGCTCACCTACCAGCTTGGCATCGGCGTGCAGCAGCTTATCAGCCGGCAGAACCCGGACGGCGGCTGGGGCTACTGGCCACAACAGGAGAGCACACCTTTCATCACCGCCTATGTGCTGTGGGGGCTGAACAGCGCGGACGCGCTCGGCTATCCGGTCTCGATCGACAACCGCAACCGCGCGGCCGACTACCTGATCAGCCAGTTCCAGGCGCCGGCCGACGCGACCAGCCCCTGGCAGCTCAACGAGATGGCCTTTGTCCACTATGTGCTGGCCGACATGGGCCGCGGCGACGCCGGACGCATGAGCACGCTCTACGCCGTGCGCGAGCGGCTGTCGATATATGCGCAGGCTTTCCTGGCGATGGCGCTGCACGCAATGGACGCCACTGACCCGCGCGTGCGCACGCTGATGGACGACCTGGCCGGCGCGGCCAATCTCACCGCGGCGGGCGCATCGTGGCATGAGGCGCAGATCGACTTCGCCAACCTGGGCAGCGACACGCGCACCACCGCAATCGTGCTGGCCGCGTTCGTGCAGATCCGGCCCGACGCGCCGCTCCTGCCCAATGGGGTGCGCTGGCTGATGAGCGCGCGCACCGCGGGTCGCTGGAGCACCACGCAGGAGAACGCGTGGAGCATCATCGCGCTGACCGACTGGATGAAGGTCACTGGCGAGCTGGAGGCGGACTATGACTGGCAGGCGACGCTCAATGACGCCGCGCTGGACAGCGGGAGTTTCGACAGCACGAATCTCATGGACTCGACGACGCTGCGCACGGCGATCACGGAGCTGCTGCGCGATCAGGCCAATTATTTGCGCATCAGCCGCGATAATGACAGCGGCCAACTCTACTACACGACCTATCTGACCTACAACCTCGACGCGCTGGCAGTGGCGCCGGTCGACCGTGGCATCGTCGTGGAGCGGCGCTTTGCGCTGGACGGCGGCCTGGTCCACCGCGCGGCTGTGGGCGACGTGATCAGCGTCACCGTGAGCATCGTGGCGCCGACCGACCTCTACCACGTGATGGTGGAGACGCCGATCGCGGCGGGCACGGAGCCGGTCGATCCCAACCTGTCGGCGGTGACGCCCGACTTCTATTACGGGCCGCCCGAACTCAAGCCGGTCAACGCCGGAGCAGGCGGCTGGGCCGGCTGGACGCCGAGCTTCACCGACTATCGCGACGACAAGGTGACGCTCTTCGCAACTTACCTGCCCGCGGGCGCGTACGAGTACACCTTCCTCGTGCGCGCGTCGCTGCCCGGCGAGTTCCGCGTGCTGCCCGTCCACGCCGAAATGATGTACTTCCCGGAGGTGTGGGGGCGCAGCGGCGGCGCGCTCTTTACGGTGACGGAGTAGGGATTGGAGAGTAGAGATTGGAGATTGAGAGAATGAGCGAATGGGTGTGCAGGCGCTCATCAGGTTGAGATTGAGAGGGGTGATGGTGGAGAGGCCGTCACCCCTCTTTTTTATGCGGCAGGATGGTGCTTTTGGTGAAAAAGAACGTAGCGCCTGATCCAGCCGATGCAGGTCGTCTGGGTGGCGTAGCTGTAGTTCTTCCTGACTGCTCATCTTTGATCTATTCCACTTACCTAGGTGGTGAGGGACAAGATGAAGCACACAGCATTGCAGTGGATGCAAGCGGCAACGCCTATGTGACTGGCGAGACTAGTTCTGATGACTTTCCAATTACCAATGCTTTCCAGCCAACTTCGGGTGGAACATCGGACGCATTCGTGCTGAAACTGAGTCCAACAGGTGAATTGCGCTACAGCACCTATTTGGGCGGGGTAAATCTGGAAGCCGGGCAAGGGATTGCAGTGGACACTAGCGGCAGTGCCTATGTCACTGGTTTCACAAGCTCCCTGAACTTTCCAACACAGAACCCTCTGCAAGGCCCGCATTTCTCATTAAATGGCGCATCATCTGATGTGTTTATTACAAAGCTCAGCCCCGACGGACTATCGCTTGTCTATTCCACCTACTTGGGCGGCAGTAACTTTGAAAATTTGGACGAAGGGGCTATTGCAGTTGCTGCCAACGGCGAGGTCGTCGTGACGGGTAAAACCAGGTCTGATGATATCGATACAGTTAACGCCGCGCAGCCCACCTACGGTGGTGGTGAGGATAGCTTCGCAGCGCGACTTAATGCCACAGCCACAGCCTTGGTCTACTGGACCTACTTGGGCGGCAGTGGCGTAGACAGTGGATCAGGCGTGGCTATTGGTGATGATGGTGCTGCTTATATTGTTGGCGAGACACGATCGGAAGATTTTCCTGTACTCAATGCCTATCAGCCCACCTTTGGCGGTGGTCTCAGAGATGGTTTTCTTGTCCGTTTGTATGCCAATGGCGAACTAGCCTCCTCTACCTATCTCGGCGGCGAACAAGCCGATGATGCAGAGGCTGTAGCCGTGAACAGCATGAATGAGGTCTATGTGACAGGCTCTATCTTTTCTGATAGCTTCCCCGTTGTTCACCCCGTCTTTCCCCGTCCCACCTTGTTTGGCAATAAAGTCTTCGTGACCCGCTTTGCCCATGACCGTAGCACGATCCTAACTTCCAACATTCTAGCGGGAGGCAGCGGCTTGGGTGTCGTGGTGCAGGGCGAGCGCGTGGCTGTGGCGGGCTTGACGAATGATCCTAACTTTCCTACCCGTCAACCGTATCAGGATTCATTGCGTGGTCGTCAAGATGCCTTTGTGACAATACTCTCGGAATCGCAAGCAGCATTTGTCTACTTGCCGCTAACGCTCCGCTAGCCGATGTGACAGGTGTAACCGAGCTTCTAGTGAAAAACGGTATTTCGAGTATATAACGTCGTCGAACAAGGGATTGCAGCGGACGCGCCACCCGAGATGGTTAAAGTCCCCAGGCCGCTCTTTGACCGTCTGGTCAATTTACTCTGTTATGCTGCTTAATCGTACAAAGTCGAGCTGAGTTTTTCTTTGCGCCGCTGCGCTGTTTTTTAACGCCAAGACGCAAAGTTTTTCTTCTTTGCGCCTTGGCGCCTTTGCGTTAAGCAGTTGATGCCCCACCGTATGCCAAGTTTGTTTCATTTCAAACAGCCGCTCAGCGTTAACTGCCCTTAACCCCATGCGCCAGCGCCCTTACCGCAGTGCACCAGCGGCGGTTAACCGGCTGCTGCTGCTGCACCAAAGCGATTCTCCCAAAAATTGCGCGCAATTCCCTCTTGATTCTCGCTGTTTTCATGAAAGAATAAGTCCCTGCCCTCTGCGGCGTGTTTGCAATTTATAAGTTGGGAATTATTGCAAGTGAGATGAAGGAGTCAGTTGTGTCTGTAATCAAGCGAATCGAACTCTGGCTGGTGATCGCGCTGCTGGCGTTGAGCGGCTGCCAGGCACAGCCAGCCGCACCAGCCGCACCGGAAGTCGCGCCCGAACTTGGCGAGATCAAGCAGTACCTGCTCGACCGCAGCCAGGCGCTGCACGATGCCACCGCCGCGCTGAAAACACACAGCGACCGCTACTATGCGCTGGCCGAGGCGAGCGCATTCGACTATGAACAGCTCTGGACAACGCAGCGTGCGCCGGTGATCGACACGCTGCAACAGGCGCGCGCGGCATGGATGGCGGCCAGCCCGCTCTACGAGCAGATGGAAGGCATCGTTGCGGGCACGCCGCGGCTGGCCGAGTATGACGTCATCCTCGACGCCGGCGGCGCGGCGGGCGCGGAAAACGCCGTGCCTTTCGACCTGACGCTGCCCGACGGCCGCGTGCTGCCCAAGCCAGGCAATCTCTTTGGCGTCACCGAAAGCGCGCTCTGGGGAACGGAGCCAGCCTATGTGATCGCGGGCGTGGCCGCGGATCTCGACGGCGACGGCGTCGTCAGCTTGGGCGAGGCGCTGCCCGACGCCAGCGTGCTCAAGGCCGCGGTCGATGCGCTGGACAGCTACGCGGCGGCGCTGAAGACAAGCGCCGAAGCGTGGCAGCCCTCGCTCACCGACGCCTTCACCGCGCTGGTGGTGATGACGCCGACCATGGGCGAATACTTTGCTTCGTGGCGCGACTCACGCTTTGTCAGCGGCGCGGCTTCGACGCAGCGCGATTTTGTCGCCATTTCGCGGCTGGCCGACATCCTCGACATCCTCAGCGGGCTACAGGTGGTCTATACCCAGGTGCAGCCGCTGGCGCGCGCAGTCGACGCGGAGCAGGCTGCGGCGGTGGCGGGCAACCTGGCAGCGCTGCGCAGCTTTGTCGCCGAGATTCACCAGCAGGAGCAGGCAGGGCGGCGCTTTACGCCGGAGGAGGCGGACATCTATGGCGCAGAGGCGCAGAACCGCGCCACCGCCATCACCGGGCAGATCAGCCAGTTGGCAGCCCAGCTTGCGGTGGAGGTGGCAAACTGATGCAGACCCGGTTGCTTCACTCACTTTGCTGCGCGCTGCTGAGCCTGGCGCTGCTGGCCGGTCTGCTGCCCGCGTCGGCGCGGGCGCAGGAGGGCGGTCCGGCGGCGCAGGCGGAGCAGGTGCGCACCCTGCTGCTGCAGGCGCAGATGGCGCTGGCGCATGATCCGGCGGAAGCTGCGGCCCTGCAAACCGAGGCCCACGCCCTTTACACCGCCACGCTGGCCGCGCCGATTGCCGCGGCCGCACCTGAAAGCGGCCAGGCGCTGCACGACGCCTTTGCGCGCAGCCAGGCCGCGGTGGCCGCGGGCGACGGTCCCGCGCTGGCCGCGGCGCGTGCGCTGATCTGGACGGGGCTGCTGCAAGGCGCGCGCGAAGCAGTGCTGGCGGCTGTGGCGCAGGGGGACGCGACCGCGGCGCGCAGTTGGCTGCTGCTGCGCGAGTTTCGCCACGCCACGCGCTATTCGCGGCCAGAGGCGGACGCCACGCTGGCGCTGAGCCAGCTTGACGGCAGCCGCGCCGCAGCACAGAACGCGCGGCAGGCCGTCGACGCCGAACTGCTGGGCGCCTACCAGGCGCGGCTGCACGAAGCGCTGGCCGACCTGCGCAGCGCCGACGCGCAGGAGCACGTGCTGCGCCGCGCGGAGCTGGCCGGGCTGGCCGCCGGCTACTTTGCCATCCTGGCGCCCGCCTATGCCGAACAGGGCGGCGCCGCAGCGCTCCGCGCGGCGCAGGAACCGTTTGACGCGCTGCTGGCAACGGCCGCGGCGGGGAAGCCGGTCGCCGCGCAGGTGGATGCAGCCGCGGCGGTGCTGGATGGTTTCCAGGCTGCGCCGCTCAGCCCCGCGCAGCAGCAGCGCCGCGCCAGCCAGATGCTGCGCTTTCTCAAGCTCGTGCCGGTGGAGTATGGCCGCGGGGTGCGCAACGGGGAAGTCGCGGTCGATCTGGAGCTGCGCGAGGCGGTGACCTTTGGCGAGGGCGCGCAGGCCGCGTTCGTCGATCTCTACCCAGACCTGGCGGGACTGCACGGCAGCGCCGCCGCGCAGTCCCGCGAGCAGTTCACTGCGCTGAACGGCCAGTTGGCCGCGGCGGCGCAGCACGAACGCGTGGCCGCGCCTGCCGCCATCGACGCGCAGGTTGCAGAACTGGACGCTCAGCTTCGCCAACTGCTGCCCGCGACGTGGCAGAAGCAGGACAGCAACGCTGACTTCGACGCCATTCAGACCGCGCTCGACCAGTTGGAGCGGGCAGTGGCCGAGCAGCAGTACGACTTGGCCGCATCTGCTCAGCTCGACGCCTACGCCATTCTGGAGAGTGGCCCCGAGGCGCGGCTGATCGCGTTTGCGCCGCAGTACATCGCGCCGCTGGAAGAACTCTTTTGGTACGGCCAGGGCGAGGCCAAGGGGCTGGCCTACCTGATCGACCACCGCGCGCCGCTGCCGGAGATGCAGGCCAGCCGCGCCGCGCTCGACGCCACACTGGCCGCGGCGCAGGATGCGCTGGGCGGCGAGTCCGCGCCCGCGGCGATCCTGCTCAACGCCTCGATCATCGTCTTCCGCGAGGGGCTGGAGGCGGTGGTGATCCTCGCCGCGCTGCTGGCCAGCATGGTGGGCGCACGGCGCATTTACCGGCGGCCCGTGGCGCTGGGCGTGTTGGTGGCGTTTGTCGCGTCCGGCCTGACCTGGTGGCTGATGCAGACGATCCTCGCCTCGTTCCGCGCCTACGGCGAGCGGCTGGAGGCGGTGGTCTCGCTGGTGGCGATCGGCGTGCTGCTGCTGATCACCAACTGGTTCTTCCATCGCGTCTACTGGACGGACTGGATGGCCGATCTGCACGGGCGCAAGAAGACGCTGCTGGGCAGCGCGGTTGCCGGACAGATGCTGGGCTTTGTGATGCTGGGCTTCACCAGCGTCTACCGCGAGGGCTTTGAGACGGTGCTCTTTTTGCAGGCGCTGGTGCTCGAAGCGGGCGCGTGGACTGTGCTGCAAGGGACGGCGCTGGGCATGGCGGGCGTGCTGGCCGTGGGTTGGGTCACCTTCAAGTTGCAGTCGCGGCTGCCCTACAAACGCATGCTCGTCGTCACCGGCGTGCTGATCGGTGCGGTGCTGCTGGTGATGGTCGGCAACACCGCGCATGTGATGCAGGTGGTGGGCTGGCTGCCGATCCACCCGATCCGCTGGCTGACCTTCCCCTACTGGAGCGGTCTGTGGTTCGGCCTCTACCCGACGTGGGAGGGGATTGGCCTGCAAGCCGCGGCCGCGCTCTTTGTGATTGGCAGTTACTTCCTGGCCGAACGGGTGCAGAAGCGACCCGCCCCGCACAAGAACGCGCTGCCGGCGCGAATCGGCGTGGAGGAAGAACGCGGCGCCGCGGGTGAAGAGCGCCTCGCACCGGCGGAAGGGTAGGGCAGAATCGAATACCGTCCCCGGCACACCGCAGAACGTCCCCGCACACCGCAGATGGACCCTATAAAGAAGCGGTTCGGTGCGGTGTGCCGGGGACGGTAGAGCGCGCTACAACGACAGCCCAAAGCCAAAGGGATAGAGCGGGTGCTCCGAATCGTGGGGCAGGTCGGGCTTCTGATGGCGCACCGCGTCCATCGACGCGGGCAGTTCAAAAGGCAGTTTGCCTTCCGGCTTGCGTTTGCCAAAGAGCACGTCCAGCACCGCGGCGTCGCTGGCGCCATAGTCGGCAAGCAGCGCGGTGGCCGCCGCGCTGATCTCCGGAATCACCGCGGGACGGTCCAGATAGATCACCACAATCGAGGGCGCGGCGCGCAGCAGCGGCAGCAGCTCCGCCAGCGCATCCGCCTTGAAGTCGAGGTCGCCGTGATGAAAGCCGCGCGCGAAAGGGTTGTCCGTCTCGACCGGGACCCACGGCGTCTGCACGCGCACGAGCACGAAGTCGGCTTCCTCCGGCGTGGTCACGACTTCGGCATACGCCGCGGCGACCGCGGCATCGACATTCTTGAGGTAGAGCCTGGGGCGGCCTGCCAGCGGAAGTGCACCGTGGTCGTTCTTCAATAGGGTGATGGCGCGGCGTTGCGAGTCAAAGCCCGCGGCCTGCGCGGCTGGGTCGCCCATCACCTGCGCGACCTGAGTTTCGTCCACGAAGGGGTCGTCGAAGAGGCCAAGCTGGAACTTGAGCCGCAGCAGCCGCCGCACCGACTGGTCGAGGCGCGCCTCGCGCACGCGGCCGCTGCGCACCAGCTCCACCACCAGGTGCGGGCAGCTTTCGCCGCCGAACTGATCGACGCCGGCATCGAGCGCCTTGTGCACGCGCTCGATCTCACTCAGATGCTCGACGCCCCACGCCCGCGCCGGCCAGACCACACCTCCCATCTGGGCATCGGTGATCAGCCCCCAGTCGGTGCAGATGACGCCATCGTACTGGTAGCGCTGGCGCAGCAGGCCGGTGACGATCGCCCGGTTGAAGGCCATGGCGACCTCCTCATCGGTCTGCCCGACGGGGATGCCGTAGTAGGGCATGATGGCCGCAGTGCCGGCGGCGATGGCGGCTTCAAAGGGGATGAGGTGGTAGGCAAAGTTGTCGCCGGGGTAAATCTGCCCCTGCTGGAACTCAAAATGGGGATCCAACCCCTCGTTCTGCGGGCCGCCGCCGGGGAAGTGCTTGGTCATGCAGGCCACGCTGGCCGCGCCCAGCGTCTCGCCCTGAAAACCGGCGATGTAGGCCACGGCCAGCCGCGCGGTCAGTTCGGCGTCTTCGCTGAAGGAGCCGCTGATGCGCGGCCAGCGCGGCTCGGTGGGCAGATCGATCTGCGGATGCAGCGCCATGCGGATGCCCACGGCGAGATATTCGCGGCGCACAAGATCGGCAAAGGTGCGCACCAACGCCGCATCGCCGATGGCGCCAAAGCCCAGCGTCTCGCACCACTGCGAAAAACCGGCGGCGCGCATGGCGAAGATGTTCTGGCTGAAATGGTTGCGCGGGTCAGAGGCGATCGTGACGGGGATGCCCAGCCGTGTCGCTTCGGCAAAGCGCTGCAGCCGGTTGCACCAGGCGGCGACGACCGGCGCGTCGGGAATCTGCCAGAGGTTGAAGTGGTTCATCTGATGCGCCGTGATCTGGCTTGTGGCGGCGCGCGGGTAGCCTTCCCTTTCCTCAAGCGAGCCATCTTCGTTGACGGCCGCGCCGTTGATGAAGAGCAGCCCGGTCTTTTCCTCCAGCGTCATCTGGCTCAGCAGGTCCTCGACGCGGGCGTCTAATGGCTGGCGCGGGTCCTCGTAAATATCCAACTTGCCGTTGTGGTTGAGGTCGCGGCAGGGGATGCCCTGTTCGGTGCGCAAAACGGTCGAATGCGTTTTGGTGGTTGCAGAGATTGCGCTGGCTTCAGGCTGGCGCGGCTTGTTCATAGAAAGTCTCCTTTTTTAAGTGGCGGTTGCCGGTGCATCTGCATGTAGGAAGCGTCAAGCCGCCAAGCATCTCTTTTGGCCGGTTACTGGCGAAGCTGCCGGCAGTAGTAAAGCTCATCTGGCGGCATCCAGTCAGGCGGCCAGCTTCGCCGCCACGCCGCCGCCAACGGCTCGCCTTCCTCTCTGCGCTGCGGGTTGAGGTAGACGTGACCGTCCTCGATTGCGAGCGCATAGCGGGTCAGCGTGCGCGCATCCGGAAAACGCACGTCGGCGATGCTGCCGTCCGCGCACCACTTGCCGCCCACGCAGGGTTCCTCGAAGCGGTTGTTGGAGGCTACCCAGCGCAGCGGGCCACAGCCGTTGGGCAGGGGCGGCAAAGCATCCCACGCCACCAGCTCGCCGTCGAGATCGACAAGATAGACGACCAGGCCGTCGGCCAGATCGCGGCGCTGCGGCGCACGTGCGCGCAGCGCCGCCACTGTGCCCAGGTCGTAACGGGCGGGCGCGGGCCAGAGGAAGCGCACAAGCAGCATGCCGAGCAGCGCCAGCAGGATCAGCAGCGCCGCCAGCAGCCCGTAGACCAGCCACTCGTTGATGTGCGTATGGCGTTGCACAATCATGATGCACTCCTGGCAAGCACAGCGATCGCCGATTTTCGACAAACAGCTTGTCCGCCAACACCAGCGGGGAGATGAAGTGCAGCCTACTGCCAGCGAGGTTGCCTGTCAACTCTGATGCATGGTGCGCGCTGAGCGATCGCTGGCGCCGGCACGAGCTTCTTTCGCGGCGATGTCCACAGGATAGTAAATTCACTGCCCTGTGGACATCGCAAAAAACGCTACATTTTGCCGTCAACGTGAAAGGGCTGGCAAAAAGAGACGATGGGGCAGCGCCTCGTTAGTTCCAACCACGACGGTCGTCTCGCTCCGCGAACTCAGCTCGTCCTTCGCATAAACGGTGAGCGTCACCGTGTAGACGCCAGCCGACGCGTAGGTGTGCAGCGGGTTCTGCTCGCGGCTGCTCTGGCCGTCGCCAAAGTTCCACAGCCACGTCGAAATCGTGCCGCTCGACTGGTCGGTGAACTGCACCGGCTGCCCGGCAGTAGCTTGCGCCGGCGTGAAGGTGAACTGCGCCAGCGGTGCAGCCGGACCCGCATCAGGACTGACTTGGATCAGTGCACTCTTTGAGACGCTGTTGCTGCCGCCCGGTCCGCTGACAGTCAGGCGAACCGTATAGACGCCTGGAGCTTCATACAAATGCACTGGGTGCTGAACGTTGCTTGTTGCGCCATCCCCAAACTCCCATGTCCAGCCAGTAATGCTCCCGGTCGACGCATCGCTGAACTGCACGGTGACTGGCGCGATGCCCGTCGTGGGAGTGGCGTTAAAGGCTGCCACCGGCGCCGCCGGTGGGGCTGTAACCTGGATGTAGGCGGTTTTGATTGCCGTATGCTCGCCACTCGGCCCGCTCACCTTCAGCGAGACAGTATAGACGCCGGCTGCACTGTATTGATGGCTCGGGTTGCTTGCGGTGCTCGTCACGCCGTCGCCGAAGTTCCATTCCCACGCAGTAACTGTGCCAGTTGACTGGCTTACAAAAGTGACTGCCAAGGGCGCGACACCCATGAGTGGCGTCGCGCTGAAAGCCGCGATCGGCGGCGTCGGCGTGTTGGTGACTGTGATATAGCTGGATTTGCGCTGGGTGACGCTGCCGCCCGGCCCGCTGACGGTGAGTGTGACGGTGTAGACGCCGCTGGCCGCGTAGCTGTGTGATGGCTGCGCCGCGCTGCTCGTCTGGCCGTCGCCGAAGTTCCAGGCGTAGCTGGTGACGCTGTTCGTCACCACGCTGCTAAACTGCACGCTGAGCGGCGCGCCGCCGAGCGTAGGCGTGGCGCTGAAGTCGACCGCTGGCGGCGGGTTGAGCGGCGTGATGTTGACCTGCGTCGTCGCCATGTTGTTGGTGGTGCTGGTCTCGCCCGTGCGGCCGTAGGGATTGACCACCACCTTGACCGGCACGTTGCCGCTGAAGCCGGTCGTGTCCCAAAGAATGCTGACCGGCGCGCTGCCGTTGGCCGGGATGTTCGCCACGAACGCGCTGCCGATGTACCAGTCTCCCCAGCCCGCGGCCGTGGCGAAAAAGGCCGCCGTGACCGGCCCGCTGGCCCGGCTGCTGGCGTTGCTCAGCGTGGCCTGCACCGGCACGCGCTCGCCTTCCAGGTAGAGCGAATTCTCAATTCGCTCCGCACCGCTCGCCGCCACGCCGCCGCCCACGCCCAGCCCGCCCGCAGCCAGATCGACCGCCGGCTGCGTCGTGATCGACGCGTCATAGAGCGCCACCGGCACGTCCGGCGCCACGTAGATGCGGATCGGCGCATCGACCAGCCCGCTCTTGCCGGCCAGATAGCTGGTGAGGGCCGCGGCCAGGTTGCCCGTCGTCAGGCGCACCGGCAGCGTCGTGCTGAGGCTGCTTGTCCAATCCAGCGAACCATCCGCGCCGACATCGACGGCGGTGCTGATGGCCTGCTGCCCGCTGCCGCCCAGCGCCAGGTCGAGCGTGGCCTGCGTGACCGCGCCGGCATTCAGGCGCAGCGTGCGCTGCTTGCTGCC
>JACSRH010000022.1 GCA_014879855.1 Caldilineaceae bacterium
TCTCCTAATCTCCTAATCTCCTAATCTCCTAATCTCCTAATCTCCTAATCTCCTAATCTCCTAATCTCCAATCTCTTAATCTCTTAATCTCTTAATCTCTTAATCTCTCCAGGAACTATCATGAACCACATCCACGCAATTCTCTTCGACCTCGACGGCGTGATCGTCGATTCTGAGGCGCTGCACAATGCCGCGGTGGCCACAGTCGCGGCGGCGCACGGCGTAGCTGTGCCGGACGCGCTCTTCGACGAATTTATGGGCATTCCCGACGCGGTGCTGCTCGACCACATCAACCGCACCTGGCTGGGCGGGCGGCTGGCGGTGGCCGATCTGCTGGCAGAGAAACAGACGGCCTTTCTCCAGGTGGCCGATCAGGTGCGGGCGGTGCCGGGCGCGCTGGCGTTTATCCGCACGGCGCGCCCGCGCTTTCGAGTCTTTGGCCTGGCAACTTCCTCGCTGCGCGCCAACCAGGCGCTCGTTTTTGACCGCTTCGACCTGCACCGCTACTTTGACGTGGTGGTGACCGCAGAGGATGTCTCGCATCCCAAACCCGCCCCGGAGCCTTACCAGCAGGCGGCGGCGCGGTTGGGGTTGCCGACCGCAGCATGTATTGTCATCGAGGACTCCGTCAACGGCATCTTGTCTGGCAAGGGCGCGGGCTGCCAGGTGCTCGGTCTGACGACCACCTACCCGGCTGCCGAGCTTGCCGCGGCCGGCGCCGATGCTGTGTGCGCCTCCTTTGCAGAGATCGAAAGCTGGCTGGATGCGCGGCAAAGGCGCGCTCACCCTGGGCCGGCTGTGCTATAATCGCGTGCGGAGCGGCAGCTACGGTGTGAGGGAGCACCCTATGGAAACATTGAAATTTACCTACTGGAAAGACGGCGATCACTACATCGGCTTTCTCAACGATTACCCAGATTATGAAACCCAGGGGCTGACCAAGGAAGAGCTGATCGAAAACTTGCGCGATTTGTTGCGCGACATCCGCTCCGATCAGGTTCCTTTTGTACGCAAGGTGGAAGAACTGGTTGTAGCAACATGAAGCGGCGCGACCTGATCAAGCGCCTCGAAACGTTAGGCTGTGTGCTGGTACAACACGGGGCGGCGCACGATTGGTACACAAATCCTGAAACAAAGCAGAGTCAGCCAGTGCCGCGCCACAATGAGATTAACGAAAATCTGCAAAATCGATCATCAAGAAATTGAGCGGCGAAAAATAGCAGCCAACCTTCTATCTCATCGCCTGATCCCCTAACGCACCAGGTGCATCACGCATGCCACACACCAATCACCTCACGCTGCTGCCCAACCAGGGCTGGGACGCGCGCATCCTCATCTGTCGCAACGATGCGCTGGTGCAGGTCTTCATCGTCGTGACCCAGCGCTACGTCGTGCTGGTCGATACGCTGATCAACTCGGCGACCGCGCAGCAGCTGGTCGAGTATGCACAGCCATATCTTACCGGCGGACGCACGCTGCTGGTCGTCAACACCCACGCCGACTACGACCACGCCTGGGGCAACCAGCTTTTTGGGGGGCCAGACGCCCGCTATCCCGCGCCGATCCTGGGCGCGAGGCAGTGCGCGGCGCTGCTGGCTGGGACAGCGTCGCACGAACTGCTCGACGCGATGCAGAGAGCCGAACCCGCCATTTTTGGCGATGTGCGGCTGACTGCGCCCACCCTGTTCTTTGACCAGGAACTCATGATCGACGGCGGCGACCTGACGCTGCACCTCTTTGCCACGCCGGGCCACACGCCCGATCATCTCTCGATCTACCTGCCCGAGATCGCGACGCTGCTGGCCGGCGACGCGGCCGAGTTGCCCTATCCGGCGGCGCGTACGGCAGCAGAGCTGCCGCTGCTGCGTGCGTCGCTGGAAAAGCTGGCCGCGTTCGATGCCCGGCAGGTGCTCTACTGTCATGCGCCGGTGACGGCCGGGCCGCCGCTGCTGCACGACAACCTCGCCTACTTCGCCGCGCTGGAGCGCGCCTGCCGCGCGGCCCTGGCGCGCGGGCTGCCCGCCGACCTTGGCGATGACGCCGGTCTGATCGCGCGCGTCGGCTGTCACTACGCCGACATCACCCCGCACACCGATCTCTGGGCGGACGTTCACGACCAGTACCGCATCGCCGGCCATGCCGCTCAACTGCGCATGATGCTGGCCTGGCTGGCCGGTGG
>JACSRH010000020.1 GCA_014879855.1 Caldilineaceae bacterium
GAACATGAAAATGCCTTTGCGCCTCTGCTTCTCCGCGCCTTTGCGTTAAGAAACTATTTTCAAGTCAGTCTCTCAGGTAATCGCGATATTCCATTACCTCTCGCCTCACGATGTCCGTAACCTGCCAATACCGTATCTCATCATCGGCCAGGTTGGCAGCCAGCGCGCCAACCATATCGATTCTGCCGGTTCCGGGCAATGCTCGGCACAGCGGATGGCTGCCTCCCGAGAGCGTAGACCAAGCGCATAGAACATGGCTGCCTTGGGCGAGGGCAGACCGGTATGCACCATCGCTGACCAACTGCTCAGCCAGCCATCGGCCACCGATTTTGGCGCAATGGCGTCGATGCGCATGCCTTCTAGCCAGCCACGCAGGATTTCCTCTGCACATGCGGGCAGGGCACTGCGCTCCCGCGCTCGACAGTCCGTCAGCGGCAGCCCGCTGTGGCAGCAGGCGCGGCGCAGCGGTGGCGGAATCTTGCGCAGAGCTTCGGCGCGTGCTGCCAGTATGCCCAAGCTGGTTTACCGCCCGCGCCCCAGATCGATCTCGCCGGCCGATGGCGAGCTCATCTTCCACTGTCCGGCCGGTTGTTCGGCGCGGCGGATCAGGCGCCGATAGATCCCGTTGACAGCCACACAACACGTTTTGGCTCCTTTGACGTTTTACGGAAAACGTAATAACCTACCTTCCATGATTCGATCGTTTGCCAACAAAAGCACTGCCGCGATTTTCGCCGGCAGAGAAGTGCGCAGTATCCCACGTGAGATTCAGCAGCGCGCAGCAGAAAAGTTGGCGCTGTTGAACGCTGCTCAAACGATTGATGATCTATGTGTGCCGCCGGGCAATCAACTGGAAAAACTAAGCGATGATCGTTCTGGGCAGTGGAGTATCCGTGTGAACAATCAATGGCGCATTTGCTTCACGTTCGCCGACGGCGATGTGTTTCACGTAGAGATTGTCGATTACCATTAGGAGAACAGTACGTATGCCCATCCGTATCGAAGAGCTTGCTACGCTTGATTTCTCAGATGTCGCCACCGGCCAGCCACTTGAACCGGTGAGTCCAGGCGACATTTTGCTGCACGATTTTATGGAACCCTTAGGCTTGACGGCCAACGCGCTGGCTACCGCGCTCCACGTTCCGGCAAACCGGATCACAGGCATCCTGGCCGGCACGCGTGGGATAACGGCGGACACCGCTTTACGGTTTGCTCGCTATTTTGGTACAACGCCACAGTTCTGGATGAATCTGCAAAGCTATTATGACTTGCGCTTGGCCGAGGCCAAAGTTGGTGGCCGGATTGTGCGCGAGATTACTGTTCATCCAGCTATCGCCATATGACGCTCTAGCGCTGGAGGCTACGGCTAACAAAGCAGCAGGTATTACTGTACTGCGTACTGCTCCCCGGCGTCACCCCGGTCTACGCCTGCAGACCAGTCGGCCAAAGCCTATTGATGCAACCGTCGTTACCGACCTGCCGGCAATGACGGTTGCGCGCACGATTGTCGATGTGGCTACTAGCGGTCGGGGGTAACTCAGGTTGGAGGCGCCCGGCGCGTCCCCGTCACGGTGTACGCACGGTTTGAACATGCTGTCTTCTGCTGCACGGCCGTCTCGTGTGAGCGCAGACCAAGCGCATAGAACATGGGCGCCTTGGGCGAGGGCAGACCGATATGCACCCTGGTCGACCGACTGCTGAGCCAACCCGCAGCGATCGTATTTGGCGAAATGGATCCCACGCACCGCGTTCAGCGCCCACGGCAGGTAGACGCCGCAGAAGCTGTCGGTGAACGCAGTCACGGCAGACTTGGTCAACCCGGCCTCTTTCGCCGCCGGCAGATTCGCAATGGCGGCGATGCGGGGCGCGCCGTTGGCTTCGCACCACACAATAAAAGGACGTAGCTTACCGCGGTAGTAAGCCAGCGTGCTGGCAGTGACGTTCGCCGCTTGCCGATCAGCAACGAAAGCCGCATACGCATCGTGAACGGGCGTAGGCTTTTTCTCTTGCGTGGGGGATGGCTTTTTGTCAGACATAAAAAGACCCACTTCCAATAGTTGCTTAAAGCACTATCAGCAGTGGGTCAGGCGTGGGAAGTATACGATTAGTGGCGATGTCGTGACTTGAACACGAGACCTAGGGATTATGAAGCCCTCGCTCTAACCGTCTGAGC
>JACSRH010000019.1 GCA_014879855.1 Caldilineaceae bacterium
GGGGTAGATCGCCGCCGCCAGCGGAATCAGCGGGTCGCCAGACGAACGCGTCGTGAACAGGCGCTGATCGACGGCGCGTGATCGTCGCCCCGGCGCCAGGCGGATGCCCCAGCGCTGTTGAAGCAGGCGCGGCAGGTGTTCCGGCTCAGCGAAGAGCCGGTCGGCGCTGACGAGCAGGCTGCGTTCGCGCAAGCGCTGGTGAAACGCCAGCAGCCGCCGATTATAGAACTGCCAGATTGCCCAGGCATACGCAGGATGTTCGTTGAAAACCGGTGCGCTCAACCGCTGGATCGAATCGGCCACATTCCAGGGATACCGGTAAATCAGCAAAAACCGTGCCTCCGGCAATCGTTCCGCCCAGAATTCGAGCAGGAGCGTGCTGCGCGGATCTTTCCATCCCCAAAGTCCAGCGCTTGCTGAGCGCGATTCAAGCAGGCGCTGCACTTGGGGCGCAAAGGCCGCCAGCCTGGTGGTGTCGAAGCACTCATCTTCGGTCCAGCCCCAATCGGGCCAACCGCCGACGCCCCCCGCCGTCGCCGCAGCCAACATGCTCCGCTGTAATTCGACGAAATCAGCGTCCTCAAAATAGCCACGGGCGTTATGACGGTTGCCTGAGATGAGGCGCGATCCCATGTTTACGCCATGTTGGGCCAGGAACATGGCAGTCATCGAAGTCCCCGAACGGTGCATGCCGGTGACGATGAAAGGCGTGTGGGTCAATCTTGCCTCCTGTCGGCGATTTTGCGCGACTTGGGAGTGGGCGCAGCGAGCCAATGGCTGAGATCCCAGTTGAGCAGTGCTTGCAATTCCAAAATATCGTCGCGGAACGACGCGGTCAGTTCGGCGTGCAGATCGCACGGCAGCGGCGGCGGGTTCGTGACGTTGGCCCGGCGCACCCAGCCCACTATTCGATCACGCCAGATCTTCGGCAGCAGGCGACTTCCCCATTGTTTGAGGGGGTGAGGCCGATCCAGCCAATGTGCAAGGCTGGCATTGCGTGGCGCCGTGGCGCGGTTGATGCTGCTCTCCACTTTTGGCAGCTCACGCTCACTCACCCCGATAAAGCTCACTATTTGCTTGAGCACAGCCGCTGGGGTCTGACGCCAAGACTCGTAAAGCACGATGCACACCTGATGGCGCGGAAACAAACTCAAATAGGGACGCAAGTTGGCCGCGTAGCGGCTGTTGGCGCGATAGTCGAAGCCGGGCAGCCAGCCCGCATCCCGGCGACTGTCTTCTGCCGCCAACGCCGCACGAAAGTCGGCCAGCGGCTCGATTCCCAACCGGCGGTGATGCCAATAGGCGGAATAGGTGCGCTCCGCGGGCTGGCGCAGAATGGCAATGAGCCGAACGTCGGGCGCCAGTTGGTGCATGGCGACAGCACTGGCCGACGCTTGCGCCGCGCTGAGATAGACGGGTGACGCCTCGCCACAGCGCTGTAATGGTGCGGCTGTAGCAAACATCGCCTGGTAATCCGCTCTGTCGCTCACCACTCCCTGGCGAAAATGTTCAGCGCCTGGCCCAACAAACAGGAATGGCTGATCAACAAATGCAAAGAACCGCGGCTCCTTGCGGGATGGCATGAATATCTCTGGGTGTTGGCGCAGGGCAGTGAAAAGCGCGGTCGTGCCGCAGCGTTGCCCACCGATTACGATGAAATCTGGTTTCAAGGGCGCTCCCTTTGGTGGATTACACTCTTTCTCTTTGGATGGTTCGTCGCCAATGTCGTCAGCAACGTGCGCCCCACCGCGATCTTCTCCTTGCGGTGGCGTGGCAAACCGGTGCAGATCCCCATGCCAATCCAGCAAACTCCGCCTAGAACGTAGGCGCCGCGCAGCAACCACTGCCATACGCGACCGAAATGCTTGGCGACATAGTGATAACGCGAGCTTACCACATAGGACGCGATCATGCCGTTGAGCATGGGCTGCATCCGCTCGGCTGCACTGTGCCCACCGGCGTGAACCACCTGGGCCCCAGGCAAATAGACAATGCGCCAGCCATGACGTATTGTTCGCAAACAGAGATCTACATCCTCGATGTACATAAAGAACTGCTCATCAAGGCCGCCGAGCGCCTGATAGAGGTCGCGGGTATCTTCTCAATATTTCGTGGTATGACCTTGCTGCCAAAACGCTAACTCAGCGCATAGGCAAATCT
>JACSRH010000054.1 GCA_014879855.1 Caldilineaceae bacterium
GCCGCTTCCGGACTGCGGCCAGCCAGCGAGAAGATCGAGGACATCCGCTTCCTCAAAACGCTGATGGAAAGCGGCGAACTGAAAGCGGTGATCGACCGCTGCTACCCGCTCGAAGAAGTCGCCGACGCGCATCGCTACGTCGACACCGGGCGCAAGAAGGGCAACGTGGTGATCCTGGTGGCGCGCAACAGCGCCAGCGAAGCAGTGCAGCAGACCTGATTCACCATTGTCTTGACCGCATTCTTGCTTGGTTGCTGCTCGCTACGTTGCAGGATGACGCCGGCGCGCACGCGGTGTTGCTGCCCGACGCGGGCCTGTTCCCCGGCATTGGTGCATAACGACACTGAGACACTGCTTAAAAAGGCGCCCTTTGACGCAGAGGCGCCAAGAGGCAGAGGAGCGCAGAGAGAAATGCAAAAATCTGCTTCTCTGCGCCTTTGCGTTAAGCAACTGTTTGAACAGGGACAAATTTGACGCAGAGGCGCAGGGGCTCGCAGAGGAACAACAGGCAACTATCTTTACCCATACCGAGTGGACGCTCCAGGCGCATGAAACCTCTACTCAGAGCTGTTACTCACGGTTGCTGATCTCCCTTTGCCTAACTTCTTGCATAGCTCGCCAAGCTGGCGCAGCTCTTCGGGCGTGAGAATCGACATCTCTTCGGCGACAACCTGTGCGTGGCGCGGAAAGATCGAACGGATCAACTCAAGCCCATCGTCAGTCAGCTCGACCAGGACCACGCGGCGATCGTTTGGATCGCGCTTGCGCCGCACCAGGTCACGTTTCTCCAGGTTGTCGATCACCAGGGTGGTGTTGCCGCCGCTCTTGAGCAGCTTGTCGCAGATGCCGCTCTGTGACATCGTACCCAGATGATAGAGCGCCTCCAGCGTGCCAAACTGGCTGACAGTGAGATCGGGGTGCGTGTTGTGAAGGGCGATGCGCGCCAGCAGCGAATTGGCGGCGCGGCTCAATTTGATCAATGTATCCAGCGCTAGAATTTCGTCTGCGCGTCCTGCAAAATGAGTTGGCATGTTATCTATCCAGCCATGCTGGTTTACTTGGCGTCACTGACCTGCCCGGCGCCACTGACCTGCCCGGCAACACCGATGCGCTGGCGCGGATATTCCGTGGTTGCCAGCAATTGATAAACAAAATGGCCGACGTCCGCGTAAGCGACTTTAGCCGCGGGCGTCGGCAGATAATCCACCTCGACGCGCAGCGCGCCGCCAGAAGGCTCGTCATGCATCACGCCGGGACAGACCAGCGTCCAATCCAACCGCGACTGCCGCAAACAATCGTAGACGCGCCGGTGTTCGACTGCGTAAGGTAGATAGGAGGGGTTGAAATCAGGCGCCTCCATGCGCAGGCGCTCGCCCTGGCGATCTTGCAGAATCCCGGCCCCGGCGACGACGACCAGCCGCTGGATGCCATTATCCTGCATGGCGTTGACGATGTTGGCAGTGGCGAGCGAGAGCGCGTCTGGCTCCACATTGTCGGCCAACCCCAGCGCGCTGCCGACGACATCGCACTCGCGCATACTGTACGCCACCATTTCCGCATCGAGCGCGTCGCCCAGGAAGAGCGTCACCTGGTCGCGGTCTGGCGTCAGCTTGGCCGGATTGCGCACCAGCACCGAGACTTGCTGCCCGTCCAGCAGTGCAGCGTGCAAAATATGGCGGCCTGTACGTCCGGTTGCACCAAATAAGGCGATTTTCATTGCGGAAGTCCTCTGTTATGATCTATTCGTCGGTTATGCTACCTTAGCGGAAATGCTCCTCGCTGTCAATTTATGCAGATTCGAACGGCTCCTCATGCATACTGTACTGATTACCGGCGCTACAGATGGGCTATGCTTTATACAAACTCCACCATGGGACGCCCGGCTCCTGGCTAGTTGGCTGATATAGCCGGCAGGACTACAGGCTATAATAGAGAAAAATTTATCTGTCAATGGAGACAAGCACATGAGCACTACGAAACACGATTCCCACAGCCGCACCATCGGCGACAAACCACTTCGCCCCGAAAGCCTGATGATGGGTTATGGCTACCGGCCCGAACTCTCCGAAGGCTCCATCAAGCCGCCGCTTTTTTTGACCTCAACCTTTGTCTTTAATACAGCCGAGGAAGGCAAAGCCTTTTTCGAGTTGGCGTATGGGCTGCGCAAAAAAGATCCTGGCGAGGAAATGGGGCTGATCTACAGCCGGCTCAACAATCCTGACCTGGAGATACTAGAGGATCGCCTGACTTTGTGGGATGGCGCGGCCGCCGCTGCTGTCTTTGAAAGCGGGATGGCCGCAATCAGCACAACGCTGCTGACTTTTCTGACGCCGGGCGATGTCATACTCTTCAGTGAACCGGTCTATGGCGGCACCGATTATTTGCTCAAACACATTTTGCCGCGCTTCGGCATTCGTCCTGTGGGCGTATTAGCCAACGGCGGCGCAGCGGCTTTTGAGCAGGCGGTCATGGATAGCACCGTTCGCCAGCATGTCCGCATGATCTACATCGAAACACCGGCCAATCCCACCAATGCGCTGGTGGACATCGCAGCTTGCGCTGAATTGGCCCGCCGTTTGTCACAACCCGATCGACAGGTAGTGGTGGCCGTCGACAATACTTTTCTCGGCCCACTCTGGCAGCATCCGCTTCAGCATGGCGCCGACATCGTCATCTATTCCGCCACCAAATATATTGGCGGCCACAGCGACTTGATCGCCGGCGTCGCGCTGGGGTCAAAGTCTTTCGTCAATCAGATCAAAGGCTTTCGCACCATCCTGGGCACGATGGCGAGTCCGATGACCGGCTGGATGTTGCTGCGCAGTTTGGAGACGCTCAAGCTGCGCATGACTTCGCAGATGAAAAACGCGCGCTATGTCGCCGATTTTCTGGCGGATCATCCCAAAATCGAGCGCGTCCATTACCTCGGCCACCTGTCACCGGATTCGCCCGAACATGCGCTCTACCGCCGGCAATGCGTGGCGCCCGGCAGCATGATCAGCTTTGAATTGGTGGGCGGCGAGCGCGAAGCCTTCCGCTTCCTGAATGCGCTGCAACTCTTTCGTCTGGCCGTGAGCCTGGGCGGCACCGAGTCGCTGGCCGAACACCCTGCCAGCATGACCCATTCGGATGTCGACCCGGAGGAGCGCATCGAAATGGGCATCACCGCCAACATGGTGCGGCTTTCGATCGGCGTAGAGCATCCGGAGGATCTGATCGCGGATCTGGAACAAGCATTGGCCGCAGTGTAGGCAGATCCCAACAAACCTTTTGCCTCAGCAGGCGACTGCTTGTGCATTTGATGCAGTGCATTGCGTAGATGCGCGCTTGCGCGTCGGAGCGTAGCCCTACCGAGGGGCGCGCGCTGCCATTCTACGTGCGGTTGACGCCGGGCAGGTGCTTCTGCTCAGCGGTGTTGCCTTGGTGCTTGAATTCAGAGAAAATGCGACGAACTGCCAGGCGCGCCAACTTTAGTTTTATCAGTTCAAGCTCCTGTGCAATGTTCACCCCTGCTCCAACCCATACCGCCCCGCGGCTTCGTCCAAAATGCGGTTGATCAGCCCTTCGTAGGTCCAGCCCGCGGCCGCGGCCTCGATGCACAGGTCCGAGTAGCCAGGATTAAGCCCCGGCAGCGGGTTGACTTCGAGGATGTAGGGCTTGTTGTTGTCGTGCATATCGAGGCGGAAGTCGACGCGCGCCACATCCAAACAGCCGGTGACGCGGAAGACCGCGGCTGTGTACCAGCGCAAATCCTCGACCAGTGACTCTGGCAGCGGCGCGGGGCAGAGGTAGTGAAAATCCTCGGCCAGCTCGACCTTGATGCGATTGGTGTAGATGCCCGCCTCCTCGATCGGATACTTGCCCATGTCCACTTCCAGCGCGGGAAAGATGTGCAGCCCCTTGAAGATGCGCGGCGCGTTCTCGTCCTCTGGCATACGGCGTGCAGTGGGCGAAACAAGGTTGCCGACAATGCCCATGGTTACTTCGCGGCCTTCGATGAAACGTTCGGCCAGCGCCGGCTGATCGTAACGCGTAAAAATGCGTTCCAGTTGCCTGCGCAGTTGCGCCTCGTCCTGCACCACTGACTCCGGGCCGACGCCCATGCCCGTGCCCTCGCGGCTGGGCTTGACAAAGAGCGGGAAGTGCAGCGACGGGTCGAGCGGCTCGCCCATGCGCTCGAAGACCTGAAAGGCCGGCGTGGGCAGGTCGTGGTAAGTGAGCACGCGCTTGGTCATCGGTTTGTCGAGGGCCAGGGCCAGCGTCATCACGCGCGAGCCGGTGTAGGGAATGCGCAGCATCTCCAGAATGGCCGGAGCCTGCGCCTCGCGCGCGTCGCCAAAGTGACCCTCGCAGATGTTAAAGCAGATGTCGGGCTTGACCTTTGGCAACTGCTCAACCAGCCCGATGTCGCCTTCCAGAAAGGTCACTTCATGCCCGCGCGAGCGCAGCGCGCCCATGATCGACTCAATCGTCTTTTCCGAATCCAGATCGTCCCACTGGTCCGGCGACATGCCGTCCCACGTTGGTGCATTCTTTTTGAGATTTGCCAGCAGCGCCACGCGCATAGGTAGAGAACCTTTCTGAGTGAAAGAGAAGATTGGAGATTGGAGATTGGAGATTGGGAGATTGGGAGGAGCGCCCTACCGAATCTCCAATCTCCAATCTCGCAATCTCTCTTTACCTTTGCTCAACCGCGTCCCAGTCGATCCGCGTCAGCCGCTGATGCGTCTGCTCGAAGCCTTCGGGCTTGATCGCCAGGCTCTGGCCAGAGAGCAGACCGCTGACGCCCGCCTGCAGGTCGCTCTCGCCGGCGCGGCGCTGGCACGCGGGGCAGGTGGCGGGGTCGTGGCGGGTGTACGCGTCGGGCTGGGTGTAGGCGCTCATGTAGCCCTCGTAGTTGCGCACCACCACCCGCTCGGCCGACTGGCTGATGACGTAGTTGGGCATCACCGGGATCTTGCCGCCGCCGCCCGGCGCGTCGATCACGTAGGTCGGCACCGCATAGCCTGACGTGTGGCCGCGCAGCGCCTCCATGATCTCCAGCCCTGTGGCGACCGGCGTGCGGAAGTGGCCGGCGCCATGCACCAGGTCGCACTGGTAGACGTAGTAGGGGCGCACCCGGTTCATGACCAGCTTGTGCACCAGCTCCTTCATCACGTTGGGACAGTCGTTGACGCCGGCGAGCAGCACGCTCTGGCAGCCGAGCGGGATGCCGGCGTCGGCCAGCCGCGCCAGTGCGGCAGACGCGTCCGGTGTGATCTCCTTGGGATGGTTGAAGTGCACGTTCATCCACAGCGGGTGAAACTGGCGCAGCATCTCCACCAGGTCGGGCGTGATGCGCTGCGGCAGGAAGACCGGCACGCGCGAGCCGATGCGGATGATCTCCACGTGCGGGATGGCGCGCAGCCGGCGCAGGATGTCTTCGAGCACCTTCTGCGGGATCGTCAGCGGGTCGCCGCCGGAGAGCAGCACATCGCGCACCTGCGGCGTGCGCGCGATGTAGTCGATCTGCGCGTCGTGCGCGGCGCGGCTGAAGGTGGCGGTGGGGTCGCCGACGATGCGGCTGCGCGTGCAGTAGCGGCAGTAGCTGGCGCACTGCGTCGTCACCAGCATGAGCACGCGGTCGGGGTAGCGATGCACCAGCCCTGGCACGGGCGAATGCGCGTCCTCGCTCAGCGAGTCTTCCATCTCCGCGAGAAAGGGGGCTAGCTCGGCCGCGGTCGGCAGGATCTGCAGGCGCACGGGGCAGTGCGGGTCGTCCGGGTCCATCAGGCTGGCGAAGTAGGGGGTGACGTCGACGCGGAAGTGGTCGGGCGCGGAGAGGCCGACGATCTCGTCCTCGGTGAGGCGCATAAAGCGGCCAAACTCTTCGACGGTGTTGAGGCGGTTGCTCAACTGCCAGCGCCAGTCGTTCCATTTCTCCCAGGGTGTGTCCTGCCAGGGAGCGGGGGGATGAGCGACCTGCTCATTGGGTGCGACAACGGTGTCAATCATGGTTTCTTTCCTTGTCAACAAATGGCTGGTGCGGACCAGCGGTTCGCGCTGTGTAAATTGTCAATCATATTTCAGCGCAATGCAAAAACATGCCATGCACCGCTTCATTTCGATTCACTCAGAAGCTGTTTGAAAGGGGATAAACCTGACGCGGAGGCGCAAAGGCGCAGAGGTTCGCAGAGGAAACACAGGCAACTTCGGCAAACATTTCTCCGCGCTGCTGCGTCCGGTGCAAGAAACACCACCGTTGCTTGCAGCGCAGAGGACAGCGAAATTCGCGACGCGTTTGCGGAAGTCCACAACACTTTTGCGGGCGCACACGACGCGACAGTGTGAGGCTGCGACGGGATAGTGTGAGCACACGACGCGACAGTGTGAGGCTGCGACGGGATAGTGTGAGCACACGACGCGACAGTGCGAGACCGTGACCTTACAGCGCAAAGCTGTGACACGACAGGGTGAGGCCGCGACGCGATAGTGTGAAACCGCAACACGACAGTGTGATGCCGTGATGCGATAGTGCGAGGCCGCGACGCGACTGTGTGGGCGCGCACTATAACAGTGCGCGGCCGCGATACAACTGTGCGGGCGAGGCAAGGGGTATCTTGCGCTACGTTTGGTCAGGCAGTGCGCCGGGTAAAGCGTGACGATGGGCAGAGAGCGGGCAGACGGATGGGTGAGAGCGGAGGCCGAAGGTGGCTTACTGTCTTAACCGAGTCACAAGCTTTTTGAAAGCATTTGGAGCTGTGTTCTATGCTATACTAAGCTGTCGTCTTGGCGATTAACAATTTTGTCAGGTGGCTCGCGCAGGCAGACGCGGCAATGGCTGGGCTGTAGCCGAATAAGTGTGCTGGCTGATCTATTTCTGATAGCAGTAATTTCCTTACATCTTCAACCTACGCAAGGCAACCAACTGAATCTGGGGAATAGAAATGTGATTTTGATCGACTTTCTTTTGGGCTTGCGTCTGGCTGTGGGTTTTCTTGGAGAAGCGCGCCAAGCTGGCTGGTGGCACTCTACATTTTTGTCGCCAGCAGGTCGTAGTTTCCTCTCCTACGCCTTTGTAAAGACGCTGCCGCTGGCGCAGTACAGCGGTGCGACGGCCGCGGCCGCGCGCGCCCACGACGAGCGCATTGGCGTGGGGCAGCACGTTTACCACCTCTTTCGCCTGCCGGAGGCGCTGGAACAGGCCGCCGTGCGGGCCATGCACAATGCCGAACTGGTCGCACAGCTTATGCCTCTCATCGCAGATCGTGAAGCGGCAACGGGCTACCTGGCAACCGCGGCCAACGATGTGGCGGTGCAGCAGGATGCAGAAGGCATCGTTGGCCCGACCTGGGTGGCGGCGACGCAGGGGGTCTACGGCAGTGATGCGTGGGGGCGAGTGGCCGCGCTGTATCTATATGGGTTTCGCAGCGGGGAGCGCGTCTACCCCTACTTTTCGGACAGGTCGCCATGAGTGGGCAGTATACGGTACAGTTGAGCCACGGTCTCGGCCTGATCGACGCAACCAAGACGCTGCTCGATCTCTGGCAGCCGGGGATGAATGCTGCCGAGTTGCACCGGTCGGCGCTCCAGTCGGGCTACTTCGGCACCCTTTCGGCGCGGCGTCTGCATGACATGATCACCGTCGGCTTCGGCATGCGCTACCTGACCGATGAGGCGGCGCCGGCGCGGCTGCTCAAACCCATCCAGCATGTCGTGCCCAGGGCTGCCTTCGAGCAACTGCTTTTTCTCTACACCGCACGCGCGCATTCTGTGCTCGCCGACTTCGTGCGCGAGGTGTACTGGCCGGCGTATGCCGCGGGCAAGCCGGCGATTGGCAACGACGAATCGCTGCACTTTATTGAACAGGCCGTGCGCGACGGCAAGACGACGACGGTGTGGTCGCCCACCATGGTCAAGCGCATGGCGAGCAACTTGACCAGTTGCTGCGCCGACTTCGGACTGCTGGAGCGCGGCGCGCGGCGCGTGCGCAAGATTCTGCCCTTCCGCATTGAACCGCTTGCCGTCACGGTGCTGGCCTACGACCTGCACGACGCGGGGTTGGGCGACAATCAGCTCCTGGTACATCCGGATTGGGGCCTGTTCGGCCTGGAACGCGACGATGTGCTGGCCGAAGTGCGGCGCACCTCGCTCAACCGCGCCCTGATTGTGCAGGCGGCGGCCGGCATCACCCGCATCAGTTGGACGTTCAAGTCAATGGAGGAACTGGCCGATGGCATCACTCAAGGCCAACTTTGAGGAGCTGCTCACGCGGATTCGCTATGGTCGCGAGCTGCAGGACGCCAGCTTTGAGCCGGTCTACTACCTGATCTTCTCGCCGCAGGAGATCCTTGAGGTCAAGCGCGAGATGCCGGCTTGGATGGCGCGGCTCCAGAACGATGGCTTTGACGTCCATCGCTTTTCCATGACCGAACAGATTGCGGACATCCTGCAGGCGCCGTCGAAGCTGCGCACGCTGTGGCTGGCGGCCGACCGCCGGGCGCCGCTGGCGTGGGAGAAGACCAACCAGGCCATGGCGAATGTGTTGATGTCGGGCGTGTTATTGGAGCGACTAAAGGCCAGCCTCGAAGCGCTGCGCGAGCGGCGCAACGCGATCCTGCTGGTCACCGACCTGGAAGCGCTGCACCCCTATCTGCGCATTGGATCACTGGAAAGCCTGCTCGCCGGCAGCTTTTGCGCGACCACCATCATTTTCTATCCCGGCAAGCGCACCGGCAAGACGCGGCTGAAGTTTCTCGGTTTCTATCCCGAGGATGGCAACTATCGCTCTGTACATGTGGGGGGATGAGTTGGGAGGAGCGAGGGGCGAGAAGTGGAGGCCCTCGGTTGGATAACCTGTACCCGAAGGGAAAGAAATGGCCATGCTGATCAAGACACTCTTTGACCCGTCCAAGGATATCTACCGGACGATTGAGAAGGTCATCACCTACAATGCGGCGCAGGAGGCGCGGCTGCGCGCCGAAATTGGCGAGTACATTGTAACGGACAGCATCGACGACCAGCTTGAGCGCCTGCTGACCAAGATGCAGGCTGCCATGGAAGATGGCGGGCACAACGAGGTCGGCGTGTGGGTCTCCGGCTTCTACGGCTCCGGCAAGAGTTCCTTCACCAAGTACCTGGCGTTGGGCTTCGACGATGCGGTGGTCGTGGACGGCGTGCGCTTTCTTGAACACCTGATTGACCGTCTGGGCAAGGCGCAGACCAAGGCGCAGTTGCGCGCCATGGCGCGGCAGTTCCCCGCGGCCGTTATCCTGGTGGATCTGGCGAGCGATATGCTGGCGGGCGCGCAGATGGAGGATGTCTCCACCGTCCTCTACTACAAGGTGCTGCAGTGGGCGGGCTTCTCGCGCAACCTGAAGGTGGCTGCCCTGGAGCGCCGCCTGCAGAAAGACGGGCGCTATAATGAGCTGACCGCGCGCATCGAGCGTGAACTGGGCATGAGCTGGCGCGAGGTGCAGAACGACCCGCTGGTCATCGACAGCCTGCTGCCCGAGATCGCCCACGATCTCTACCCTGAACTCTTCCGCACGCCGACGGCATTTACGACCGAGACGGCCGAGTTCGTGCGCTCGGTGACCGACCAGGTGAGCGAGATCCTCGACATTGTGCGCCGAAAGTCCGGCCGCGCCTATGTGCTCTTCGTCGTGGACGAGGTGGGGCAGTATGTGGCGGACCGCAAGCACCTGATCCTCAACCTGCAAGGGCTGGCCGAAAACCTCAAGAATGTGGGCGACGGCAAGGCGTGGCTCATTGGTACGGCGCAGCAGACGCTGACCGAGGACGACCCGAAGGCCGCGCTCAACTCGCCCGAGCTGTACAAGCTGAAGGACCGCTTCCCGATCCAGATCGACCTGGAGTCGCGCGACATCAAGGAGATCTGCTACAAGCGCCTGCTGCGCAAGTCGACCGCGGGCGAGACGGTGCTGGGCGAGCTCTTCGACCGGCACGGGCCGGCGCTGCGCCACAACACCCGCCTCGAGGATGCGCGTGCCTACGACACAGCCTTCGACAAGACGACCTTCACCAATCTCTATCCCTTCCTGCCCGCCCATTTTGACATCCTGCTGCACCTGCTGGGCGTGCTGGCCAAGTCTACCGGCGGCTTTGGCCTGCGCTCGGCCATCAAGGTAATCCAGGATATTCTGGTCGAGGGCGCCGACGGCGAGCCCGCGGCGGCCGACCGGCCCGTGGGCTGGCTGGCGACAACGGTGACGCTCTACGACGCGCTGGAGAAGGACATTCGCCGCGCCAATCCATCGGTCTACCAGTCAGTCGAGCGGGCGTTGAAGCGCTTCCCGGATGAGCCCATGCACGCGGCCGTGGCCAAGACGGTGGCCGTGCTGCAAATCATGGGCAACCTGCCGGTTACGGCGCACAATGTGGCGAGTTTGCTGCAGCCGTCGGTGGATGCGCCGTCGCCGCGCGCCGCGGTGGACGCCGCCGTCGCCGCCCTGATTGCCGACCCGCTGGCGCCCTTTGGCGAAAAGGACAACGCGCTCTGTTTCTTCAGCGAGAAGGTCAACAACATCGACCAGGAGCGCGCCACCATTCCGCTGCGCGCGATGGAGACGAGCCGCATTCACAATGAGGCGCTGCGCGATGCTTTTGCGCCGCTGCCCTCGACGCGTTTGCAGGGGTCGCTGCTGGTGACGACGGGGCTGGGCGTCAACAGCGGCATGAGTGTGGTGGGTCTGGCCGGCGAGCGCGAGACAATCCAGAGCGTGGTCGAGTTTGTCGGCCCCACCGAGTTTGCCCGCGCCCGCGAGCGTCTGCTGGACGACTCGCGCCAACGCACCGCGCAGCACACGATCTTCCTGCTGGGCCGCACAGATGGCGAGATCGAGGCGCTGGTGGGCGAGATCTACCGCAGCCGCGAGATTGCCCAGCGCTATCGCAACGATCTGGACTCGGAAGTGAAGGAGTATCGCACCGGTCAACTGGACCGCGCCACGCGCCTGGCAGGCGAGTTGGAGCACAAGCTGCGCCGGTCGCTGAGCCAGGGGTCGCTCATCTTCCGCGGCGAGACGACCGCGGTGGACAGCCTGGGCTCGGACGTGGTGGATGCGCTCAAGAAGTACCTGGCCGGCGTGGCGGAGCAGGTCTTTGAACGCTACGGTGAGGCGCCCGTGCGCGTCGACACCGACGTCGCCGAGAAGCTGCTGCGCCTGGGCAGCCTGCGCGGCGTCACCGCGGCGCTGGATCCGCTCGGGCTGGTGCGCACCAATGCCGGCGCGCCGTCAGTCGACGTGGACGCCAAAGCGTTGGTCAGCATCCGCGACTATCTAGCGCGCAACGGTGCGGTGGAGGGCAAGCGGCTGACCGACCATTTCAGCAGCGCGCCCTTTGGCTGGTCCCCAGACACCGTGCGCTACCTGGTGGCCTGCCTGCTGCTGGGCGGGCAGATCAAGTTGAAGATAGCCGGGCGGGAGATTACCGTCAGCGGGCAACAGGCGGTCGAGGCGCTGCGCACGAACAATGCCTTCAAGACCGCCGGCGTCGCGCTGCGCGACGGTGACGCGCCATCCATGGAGGTGCTGGCGCGCGCGGCCGAGCGCATGACGGAACTGGTGGGCGAGACGGTGCTGCCCTTCCCGGAGGATGAGATCAGCAAGGCGGCCATCAAACATTTCCCGCAGTTTCAGTTCCGCTTTGGGCCGCTGGCCGAGCGCCTGTCTGCGCTGGGTGTCGGCAGTGCGGAGCGGGTGCGCGAGGTCAACCAGCAGATCGCTGAACTTTTGCGGAGCGACGCGTCCGACGCGCCGAAGCAACTGGGGGCTGAGGAGTCGCCCCTCTACAACGGGCTGAAGTGGGCGCGTGAAGTCGATCTGGCGCGCAAGGCGGGGCTGGAGCGCACGATCCAGGAGTTGCAGCGCCACCGCAGCGCCATCGAGTCGCTGCGCAGCAACGGTGTGCCGGGCGAGCTGCGCACCGATCTTGCCAACGACCTGGCGCAGGTGGGGCAGCGGCTAGGGCAGGCGACCTTCTACCAGCATGCTGCGGACTTTGCGACGGCGCTCACGGCCATCAAGGCGCGTGTGCGCGTCGCAGCCGAGGCTATGCAGTGCTCGCTGGCTGAGAGCGTGCGGGAGGCGCACCAAGACCTGGCGCGGCTGTCTGACTGGCCGGAACTGACCCAGGAGGAGCAGATTCAGGCGCAGGCGCAGCTTGACAGCATCGCCACCGCAGCAACGCACGACCTTGCCGGGCTGGAGTTCTTGTTGACGCAGGAAGCTGAACTGTGGTCGCAGGTGAGTATTCTGAAAAAAGAGATTGCGCAGCGCGCCCATGACCGCCGCATCGCGCGCCAGCGGGCCGGTGACGACGAACGAATCATCAAGGATGGGCGCACCAAGGTTGTGCAGATTCCGGCGATTGTGACCAACGCGGCACAACTGGAAGCGGTGATTGCGCAATTGCAGAGGCTGCAGCAACAAATCGGGATGTACGAGACGATTGAAATTGTGATCGAACCGTAGGGGTTTGCATTGGTGGCGAATTGGGCGCTGCCGCGGCAGCGCCCAATTCGCC
>JACSRH010000018.1 GCA_014879855.1 Caldilineaceae bacterium
CTTCACGCCCGAAATGACCACGCCCTGGATGAACTGGCGCTGCGCAAAGAAGAAGAGCAGCACCGGCGGGATCACCATGACCACGCTGGCCGCCATGATCAGGTGCGTGTTGACCGAGTAGAGCGCGTTGAAGGTCTGCAAGCCCACGGCCATGGTCCAGTTGTCGCGGCTGTGCAGAAAGATCAGCGGCTCGTAGAAATCGTTCCAGGCGTAGAGAAAGTGGAAGATGGCGACGGTGACGATCACCGGCATCGCTTGCGGCACGAGCACATGCCAGAGCGTCTGGATGGGCGACGCGCCGTCGATCTTGGCCGCGTCGTCCATCTCCAGCGGGATGGTCATGAAGAACTGGCGCAGCAAGAAGACGTCGTAGGCGTTGGCAAAGAAGGCGGGCACGATCAGCGGCAGCAGCGTATCGACCCAGCCCAGCCGCTGAAAGAGCACGTAGACCGGGATCAGCGTCACCTGCCGCGGCAGCATGATCGTGCTGAGCAGCACGAGAAAGAGCCAGTTGAGCCAGGGCGCGCGGAAGCGTGAAAAGCCGTAGGCGACCATCGTGCAGGAGATGAGCACCCCGGCCATGCCCAGAAAGGTGACGATCAGCGTGTTGAGCAGATAGCGCGGGAAGGGCACGCTGGTCATCGCCTCCACATAATTTTCCGGGTGAATCTCCAGGTGGCGGATGGGCGTCTGCTCGGCGATCTTGAGCGTCACCGGCTCGGCGGGGTGGGCGGGGTCGACAAAGATGCCCATGCCGCCAGGCTGGTTCTTGACCAGCGCCAACTCGCGCACCTGGCCGTCGCTGCTGGCGCGGTAGAGCGGCTCCATCACCCCGTCGACCTCCACCATCGTCGATTCCCAGGGGATGAGCGGGGGCGGCGCCGCGCGCAACTGGTTCTTGCTCTTCAGCGAGGTCGAGATCATAAAGAGAAAGGGAATCAGGATGATCACCGCGCCGGCCGCGATCACTACGGTGGCTGCCGTGCGCCCGACGAGCGAACTGAGCCGCACGCTCTGCCAGCGACTGCCGGACGTCACCACCGGCTTCTGCACCTGCTGCACGTCAATCGATGCCATTCCCTATCTCCTCAATTCGCCCCTCGCAACTCGCAACTCGCCCCTCCTCACCGCTTGCGCACCTCGCCCTCGTAATAAACCCACAGCACCGACGAGCGAAAGACCAGCAGCGTCAGCGCCAGTACGACGAGAAAGAGCACCCACGCCAGCGCGGAGGCGTAGCCCATCTCGTTGTACTTGAAGGCGTTCTGGTAGAGGTAGAGGTTGTAAAAGAGGGTGGCGCGCTGCGGGCCGCCGCTGCCGCCGCTGATCACGTAGACCTCGGTAAAATATTGGAACGCGCCGATCAGCCCCAGCACCAGTGTGTAGAAGATCACCGGCGTCATCATTGGGATGGTGACGTGGCGGAAACGCTGCAGCGCGCTGGCGCCATCCACCTTGGCCGCATCGTAAAGCGAGGTCGGGATGCCCTGCAGCCCGGCCAGGTAGATGATGATGCCGCCGCCCACGGCCCACAGGCTCATGATCACCAGCCCCGGCACCGCCCAGTCGGGGTCGGTGAACCAGCCCGGCCCCTTGATGCCAAAGGTGCGCTCCAGAAAGGGGTTGAGGATGCCGATCTGCGGGCTGAAGATGCGCGACCAGACAATGGCAACCGCCACGCCCGCGATCACCGAGGGCAGAAAGTAGATCGTGCGCCAGAGGCTGAGGCCCGGCGCCTTCTGGTTGAGCAGCAGCGACAGGCTGAAACCGGCGATCAGCCCCAGCGGCAGCGCCAGCGCACCGTAATAGATCGTCACGCGCAGCGAATGCCAGAAGAGCGGGTCGCGCGTGAAGGCGCGCACGTAGTTCGCAAAGCCGGTGAAGATCGGCGGGTCAACGATGTTGTAGCGCGTCAGCGAGAAGTAGAAGGAAAGGATCATCGGCCCCGCGGTGAAAATCAGGAAACCGATCAGCCACGGCGCGATAAAAAAGAGCGCCCACAGATCTTCCTTCTGCGCCAGGGTGAAACGGCTTTTGCGAATCTGCTGCATTGGCGGCCTCCAATGAGAGCAGAGATTGGAGATTGCTGACCGCTAGGTTAAGTATTTTTGCGGAACATCTTCCCGGAAGCTCCAAAGCTTCCGGGAAGATTGCA
>JACSRH010000199.1 GCA_014879855.1 Caldilineaceae bacterium
GAGTCCCGCAGAGAAGAAAGAGCAGGTCTCACTCAATTTTTTGCATTTCTCTCTGCGAACCTCTGCCTCCTTGCGCCTCTGCGTCAAAAAGGTAGGCCTTTCAAGCAGTTTCTTAGCGGCCTTGTGTGAGTTTGTGAAGTACTGAGTTTGGCTGAGCTGCTCGTTTTGCTGGTGTGGCACGGCTCGAAAAATTCAGCTGGGCTGATGCTGTTCCTTCAGCAGGTCGCGGATTTCCATGAGCAGCTTCTCTTCCGTGGTGGGCGCGGGCGGCGCTGCCGGCTCATCTTTTTTGGCTTTCATCATCGAATTGGCGGCCTTGACCACCAGAAACATCGATGTGGCAATGATCAGGAAATTAATCACGGCCTGGATAAAATTGCCATAGAGAATCTCCGCTGCGCCGATCTTGACCATCAACCCGCTAAAATCCAGGCCTCCCAACGCCACCCCCACCAGCGGCATAATGACATCGTTGACCATCGAATTGACAATGGCGCTGAAAGCAGTGCCCATGACTACGGCGACTGCCAGATCAAGCACATTGCCGCGGCTGATGAATTCCTTGAATTCGTTCCACATAACTTTCCTCCTGATGAGTAATGCGTAGAGGTTGATCAATGAATGAACACGCTGCTTCGTTCGATGCAGAAACAACCACGCCACCATACCTGGAACAAGCCCAGCCGTCAACTTGCAAGACAAAGCCCTCCTGTGCGCATGGTTAATCGCTGCGGTGCATGCATCCGGCGCTGGCGTTGGCGCAGAAAGTCGGCGTATTTTGCTATCTTCCACGCCGCGCCGCCATCGAACAGATGACAGGGTGCAACGTCTGGGAAAACAGTTCGCAGCCAGAGAAGTTCAACGTAGCCGCCGAAAACTTATTCTGAATACCCCAATTGACGCAATTACGCTTTATCTGTTATTCTTACGCATGATAGACAACAGTGCAATCCCTCCAGATTCTGATTCAGCACATTGAATGTTCACGCGTCACGGCTGAAAACCGGATCTATCATCGACCGCGGTCGCCAACATGCAACGTTTCTTTCGATCACCACGCCTTCTTGAGATTGCGCTGCCACTTGCTGCGGTGTTCATTGCGTTTGCCATCGGCGGCGTGCTGCTGTGGCTGCTCGGCGCCAACCCGCTCGAAGCCTACTGGGTGCTGATCAGCGGCGCGTTTGGCAATCTGAACGGCCTGACATCGACGCTCATCAAGATGACGCCGCTGTTGCTCGTAGCATTGGGCATTTGCATCTCCTTTCGCGGTGGTGTGATCAACATCGGCGGCGAGGGACAGATCATGATGGGCGCACTGGCCGCCACCGCGTTTGCGCTCTGGTTGCGCGATCTGCCTGGCTGGCTGTTGTTGCCGCTGACATTGCTGATCGGGGCGGTGGCAGGCGGGATCTGGGGCGCGATTGCAGGCATCCTCAAGGCGCGGCTCAACGTCAATGAGATCCTCAGTACGGTGATGCTCAACGCCATCGCGCTGCAACTGATGAATTTCCTGCTGCGCGGGCCGATGCTTGATCCGGCCCAGATTGCGGCCGGCACCAACGTCGCACAGAGTGAAACGTTGCCAAAGAGCGTCTGGCTGCTGCGACTTGCCCCGCCCACGCTCCTGCACAGCGGCGTGATCCTGGCGTTGATCCTGGCGGTGCTTGTCTATTTTCTCTTGTGGCGCACGACCATCGGCTATCGCATCCGCACCGTCGGCCTCAACCCATCGGCGGCGCGCTATGCCGGGATGCCGGCGCCGTTCTACATTGCGCTGTCGCTGACATTGGCGGGGGCGTTTGCCGGGCTTGCCGGCGCCGTCGAAGTGACGGGTGTGCAGCATCGCATGTTGGAAGGTCTCTCCGGCGGCTACGGCTTTAGCGGCATTGTGGCCGCGCTCTTTGGCAAGTTGCATCCGCTGGGTGCAATTCCCGCCTCCTTTCTCTTTGGCGGGCTGCTCGTCGGCGCCGACAAGATGCAACGGGCGGTGCAGGTGCCGAGCGCGCTGATCACCGCCATCAACGGGCTGGTCGTCATGTTCGTCGTCGCCAGCGAGGTCTATGTGCGCCGCGCGCGCCGGCGCGCCGGGCGTGAGGCCGCGGAGGCTTCCCTTAAAATCGAACCGAACGTTCATTCAGTCCAGACTACGGCGCCCTGATGTCAGACGAATTCTTGACTCTAGCCACCCTGATCGGAATTGCACACAGCGGCGTGCGGCTGGCGACGCCTTATCTGTACGCTGCACTTGGCGAAATGTTTGGCCAGCGCTCTGGCGTGCTCAACCTCGGCGTCGAAGGTGTGATGTTGATGGGCGCGTTCACCGCCTATTACGCCGTTTACCTGGGCGGCGACCCCTGGCTTGGCGTGCTGGCCGCGCTGGCCACCGGCGCGCTGATGGGGTTGCTGATGGCGGTCATCAGCGTGACCATGCAGGCGGAGCAAGGCATCAGCGGCATTGGATTGACGTTGTTTGGGCTTGGCCTCAGCAGTTTGTTGCTCAAGGTGCTGGTTGGCGCGCCGGTGAGCGTCAAGGGTTTCTCAGTCTGGGAAATCCCCGGCTTGAGCGCCATCCCTGTGATTGGCCCGATCTTCTTTGACCACAATGTTTTGGTGTACCTGGCCTATCTGCTGGCGCCTGCCAGCATCTACGTGCTCAATCGCACCACCTTTGGCCTGAAAATTCGCGCGGTGGGCCAGAACCCCGAAGCTGCGGATTCGCTGGGCGTGCGCGTCAATGCAGTGCGCTATGCAACGGTGATCTTGGGGAGTTCACTGGCAGGGTTGGCCGGCGCCTCGTTGAGCATCGGTTTGTTGAGTATCTTTCAGGAGAATATTACCAATGGCATTGGCTTTATTGCCGTGGCGCTGGTCTATTTTGGCAGCTGGCGACCGCTCGGCGTGTTGGCCGGCGCCTTGCTTTTCAGCACCATCAACGCCTTCCAGTTGTGGATGCAGGTGCTCGGCGCGCCGATTCCGTCCGACCTGGCGGTCATGCTGCCTTACATTCTGACCATCGTGGTGTTGGCCGTCGGCGTGAAACAGATTCGCCAGCCGGCAGCCCTGACCAAACCCTATGAACGCGGCGAGTAATTTTTACTTGGCTTCACCCATGTGCTCGTTCCTCTACCTTTGTTTTTCAGGAGATCAAACGTATGCGTAAATTTTCGTGGAGTTTAGTGCTCGTGTTGCTGGCAGGTCTCGTGTTTTCAGCCTGCGCCGCGCCGGTGGCTGCGCCGGCCGGCGGCGAAGTTGCGGCCACCGCGCCTGGCGCTGAGACGGCTGGCGGTGACGCGGCTGGCGGTGACGCGGCCGCGCCCTTGCGGATCGCGATTATCATGCCCAGCAGCATCACCGACGTGGCGTGGAGCCAATCCATGTACACCGGCCTCAAAGCGGTGCAGGCAGAGATGGGCGGCGAAGCAGCCATGCAGATTTCGTACACAGAAAACATGTTCAATGTGGCGGACGCTGCCACGGCCATCCGCGACTATGCCGTTGATGGCAACGACATCGTGATCGCCCACGGCACGCAATATGGCAACGCCATGTTCGATGTCGCGGTGGAATTCCCGGAGACCACCTTTGCCTGGGGCACGGCCATCGACACCGGCGCGGATAAAGGACTCAGCAATGTCTTTGCGTATGAAGCGCAGGCGCAGGAAGGCGGCTACGTCAACGGCGTCATTGCGGCGCTGATGGGCGACTCCGACACGATCGGTGTGGTCGGCCCGGTGGAAGCCGGCGACGCCAAGCTCTACATCGACGGTTTTGTCGAGGGCGTCAAGGCGACCAAACCTGACATGCAGGTCAACGTCAGCTATACCGGCTCCTTTGGTGACACAGCGCTGGCTGCCGAAGCAGCCAACACGCACATCAAGGCGGGCGCCAAAGTGCTGACCGGCTCGGCGCAGCAGGTGGTGGGCGCCATCGGTGTGGCCGCGGAGAATGGCGTCTACTGGCTGGGCACGCAGTCGGACCAAAGCCCGTTGGCGCCGGAGTGGGTCGTGGCCAATCAACTGTACGACTGGACGGGCGTCATCAAGGATATGATTGCCAAGCGTGAGGCGGGTGCTGTGGGCGGCGCCGCGTATTCGCTGACGCTAAATGACGGTCTGGTCATTCAATTCAACGATCAAGCCCCAGTCCCGGCTGAGGTCAAGGCCGCGGCAGAAAAGGCGATTGAGGATATCAAATCCGGCGTCATCACGCCGTTGAAATAACAATATAAATTGAGATTAGGGATTTGGAGATTAGAGATTTGGAGATTTGAGATTAGCGAATGGAAAGTGGCTGTGCTTTGGAAAACTTGCTTCCCAAGCGCCCATCTCCAATCTCTAATCTCTCAATCTCTCAATCTCTCAATCTCTTAATCTACAGTCTCTTAATCTCCAATCTCGCTATCTCTCAATCGCCAGTTCCTTCTCACACCCAATGACCACAACCCTTCTTCCTACCGGCCGGCCGCGCATCGACCACCTGGAAATGCGCCAGATCGTTAAGCGTTTTCCTGGCGTGATTGCCTGCGATCATGTTGATTTTGACGTGCGCGCTGGGGAAATCCACGCGCTGCTGGGCGAAAATGGCGCCGGCAAATCTACGCTGATGCGCCAGTTGTATGGCCTCTACCATCCTGACGCGGGGGAGATTTTCATCAACGGCGAGGCGGTGACGTTCCATTCACCGACCGACGCCATCGAGCACGGCATCGGCATGATCCATCAGCACTTTATGCTGGTGGACGAGTTGACCGTGACCGAAAATGTGGCGCTGGGCATGCGGTCGAGTCGCGGCCCTTTCCTTGATCTCGACAAGGTGGAGGCGCGCATCCGGGAGCTTTCCCAGGCGTATGGGCTGCAGGTGGATCCCAAAGCGCCGGTGTGGACGCTGGCCGTCGGCGAATGCCAACGCGTGGAGATCATCAAGGCGCTTTACCGCGGGGCAGCGCTGCTCATCCTCGACGAGCCAACCGCCGTGCTCACCCCGCAGGAGGCTGACGATCTGTTCGCCACGCTGCACCAGATGAAGCGCGACGGCCACGCGCTGATCTTTATCACCCACAAACTGCGCGAAGTGGTGGCGATCAGCGACCGCATCAGCGTGTTGCGCGGCGGACGCCTCATCGACACGACGCCCAATCAAGGCGTCACCCGCGCCATGCTGGCGCGCATGATGGTTGGCCGCGATGTGTTGCTGGAGCGCACGCACAAGCCGCTGCCCCGTGGCGCGGTGCGATTGGCGCTGCGTGGCGTCAGCGCCGCCAACGTCACCGGCCAGCCCGCGCTGCGCAACGTGACGTTGGAAATCCACGCCAGCGAGATTCTCGGCGTGGCGGGCGTGTCGGGGAACGGGCAACGCGAACTGGCAGAGGTTGTGGCGGGGCTGCGCGGCATGACGAGCGGGCGCGTCGAATTCGACGGCCACGATGTCAGCGCGTGGTCGCCGGGCAAGCGTACTGACGCCGGCCTGGCCTACATCCCGGAAGAGCGGATGCACGACGGCATCGTGCAGGAGTTCTCCGTGTCGGAAAACCTGATGCTCCAGGATTACGACCATGCACCGATGAGCAACGGCATCCTCCTGAATTTTGGGGAGATCGCCAAGCGCGGCCGCGAGCTGGTGCGCGACTTCAACATCCGCACGCCTTCGATCGACACGGCGACGCGCAGCCTTTCCGGCGGCAACATCCAAAAGCTGATCCTGGCGCGCGAGTTATCACGCGACCCCAAGGTGCTGGTCGCTGCCCAGCCCACGCGCGGCGTCGACATCGGCGCCACCGAGTACATCCACCAGCGTCTGCTCGACCAACGCGGCCATGGCGCCGCGACCTTGCTCATTTCCGAAGATTTGGATGAAATTCTCGCACTCGCCGACCGCATCGCCGTGATCTATGAGGGGCGCATCATGGACATTGTCCCGCGCGAAGAGGCAACGGCGGAGCAATTGGGCTTGTTGATGGCGGGCGTAACTGAGGAGTGATTGTCCAAAGAATAATAGACCATGGATGAGACGGATTTGGCGGATTCTACAGATTTCCATCTGTGCAAATCCGTCTCATCCGTCAAATCCGTATTCTGTTTTTCGTGTTCTATTTTTGCGTAGTCTATTTTTACGTAGTCTATTTTTAGGTGGACTGTTCTTGCATGGACTGTTCTGACTCAGTCAACATGCGAATGATGACGGGGTAAGTCAGGTCCACCTGCTGGAAAGTCTGGTTGGGATCGATCATGTCGTGCCAGACTTTCTGTGCAGCAGGGAAAGCGTAATGTTCGATTGTCTGGCCGTGGCGCTCCCAGTGGTCAAGGATGTCATAGGTGATGGAATTCTTGACGGCAGTGTCGAAGTCACTCGTCAGCACCTTGATGCACTTTGCCCGCGCTGGCATGTTCTCACTGACATCGTAAACGAGCCTTGCCAGCCGGAAGATCTGCGCCAGACCGTGTGTGCTGAAGCGCGGGTAAGCGTACGGCGGGCCGACGATCTCCGCTTTCACCCGCGGATCCCACCAGATGTACCGATTCTTGATGCGGGGGAGAACTTTCCGAAAGAGAGAGCTGATCCACATGGGTGCAAAGGGCAATCCCGCGGACGGCGCAATGCACAACGCCAGATCCACGTCGGAGCGGTATTGAGCAGCCCACAAAGTCATCACGCCGCCGCAGGAGATGCCGCAGACGGTGACGTGGTCGCCTAGCCCTTGCGCAATATCAACACTCTCCTGGATCGTCTTCACCAAATCTTCACCCGTCAACTTCTCCTGCTCATCCGTCAGTGGATCGTGCACCCCGTGATAGGGAATGCGCGGCGTCAGCACGTTATAGCCGCGCTGGAAAAGCTCTTCGCCCAGCCGATCGTATTGCGGCGGGGCGTTGGTATAACCGTGGTAGAAGACAATCGCACGCTCGGCTTTTTTCCCCTGTGAACGAAAGTGCGTGCCACTGCCAGGGCGGATTGCGTCATTGTCAAGCGCTTGCACCTTTACAAGGCGCGCCTGAGCTTCCTCGAAAGTGCGCGCCGGTTGCGAAGGAAAGGAGCCTGGTCCAAGTCCAGAAGTTGATGTGGTCATTTTGATTTATTGCCTCAAAGGCTTTGGTGGATAAAAGATGATCGACAGCAGTCTACCATTGCTTGGGGCAGGCGTCTAACGCCGGAAAGTGGAGAAAGCCGGAGATCTGGCAATCGCCTGGCGCGCATTTCCGAAGCCGGCCAATGATTGACTTTTATGACGCACCGTGTTATTATTTCATAACGCATTGCGTCATAAACCTGCCGTCGCTCTATCGACGACATACGGTCAATTTAAGCCAATCGGCTATAGGAGCAATACGATGAAAGTTGATGGGTTGAAACCTGAAGCGCCTACACGTCTTGACGTGCACCGCGTGCAAAGTCAAGTAACTGACGGTTTCGCCGCCGTGAATAAGACGGGGCGTAAACTGATGCGGGTGTATCTAGGGGTGTGGGGGAGCACTTATGACCGGGCCGCCGATTTATACCAGGATGGGGCCACTTTGCTGGAAGACGCGATCCGGCGCGGCGAGGAGATGGAAAAAGCATTCAGCCACCACACTGCCCCAGTTGAGCGCCGCGCCTCGCAGCAATTCACTACACTTCAGCACCGCTTTGGCGACAATGTGGAGAAAGTGGCGCGCACAGTGGTCGAGACAAGCGAAAGCCTCGAGGATCAACTAGAGAAGCGGGTGGAACGTGTGCTGATGAACCTTGGCATTCCTACGCGCGATCGGCTGGAACGGCTCAACCAGGAGATCGACCGACTCAACATCAAACTCGACGAAGAATTGGCGCGACAGGAGACGGTGCACGCATAGGAGGGGCGAGTTGCGAGGGGCGACGCATCTCAGCGACAGGTCAACCAACCTCAGCCAGGTAAAATCAAAGTGGAGAGCACAGATTGCTCTCCACTTTTCGATTGGTCTGCATCAGGGCGTGTGCGCATCCAGCCATGCGCACACCTGGCGAAACAATTCGTCACGTCCGTTGTCGTTATGCGACTCGTGATATCCTCCCGGCAACTCCAGGAAGGTCTTATCCGCGCTGCCCGCGTTGGCAAAAAAGGTGCGGCTGCCTGCAATCGGGACTAGCTGATCACCATCGCCATGATACAGCAGAAGCGGCGTGTGCAATGCGCCCGCATGTGCCTGCACCCACGCGATGCCGCGCATCGCTTCGCTGCCGGCGCGCGCACTTGTCTTGGCGTGCACCATCGGATCAGAAGCGTATCGCTGCACCTCAGCGGGATCGCGCGAGATCGTGGTGGGGTCGAGCTTCGTATCCAGCGCAAACGTGGGGGCCAGGCGCGAAAGCAGACCCGCCACAGTCAGCACCAGCGGAGAGACGTTGGGCTTCGCCAGCAACGGCGCCGACGCAATCACTCCAGCCAGGCCAGCCGGATGGCGCAGCGCGTAGGCAAGCGCCACCAGGCCGCCCACGCTGTGGCCAAACAGGAAGCGCGGCGCGGCTGGCTGTTCCGCTTGGATGCGCGCCGACAATTGCCCAACATCTTCAAGAAAATCATCAAAGTGATCGACGTGACCCCGCTTGCCCGGCGAACGTCCATGCCCACGATGGTCGAAGGCATAGACGGCATAACTGCTGGCAGCCAGTGCGGTCACCAGATAGCCGTAGCGGTCGCTGTGTTCGCCAAAGCCATGCACAAGCAGGATAACGCCGCGCGGTGGCTGCGCGGGCATCCAACATTGACCAAAAAGTTCAACGCCGTCCGCGCCCCGAAAAGTGAACTGCTGGTTGGTTTTCGTCATTTTTTGCTCTCTCACTCCTGCACCAGCGGCGAGAAATAGGTTGGCTCGTCGGCCATGCGCCACAATTCCGTTGCCAATCGATCTGTGTAGAAAACGATCGCTTCGAGAGTGTGGGTGAAGGTGGCGGCGTCCAGGGATTGGGCCGCGGCATCGGCAATAAGCGTCACATCGTTGTCACCGTCCAGGGCAAAACGCACACTATGCAACTGCTGGTTGAGCTTGAGCAGGGCCGCATAGAGTCGCGGCGTCTGGGCAGCAGGGATTGGCGGGATAAATGGCGTGACAGCAAAGTGCACCCAATCCTCCACCACCATTACATAGAGATCGAATTCGTCTTCATTTTCGGTGAAGAACGTGCTATGCCAAAGATTGGCCTCCGGCATTGCGTAGGCCCAGCCACAACGGTCGAAAAAGGCGGCGATGTCAGGCATGGGCGTAGTACTCGTGGTTTGGTTGCATCCCCGTGGCCGAAGCCAGACGATTGGTGAAATTGAACATGGCCGCGGTTTCGGCAATATCGAAAATATCACGGTCTGAGAGGCCGAGCGCACGCAGATGATCGAGATCGGTTGCGCTGCATTCGACTGGTGTGCGCGTCAGCTTCACCGCATAGTCGAGCATGGCGCGTTGCCGTGCATCGAGCGGCGCGCGGCGGTAATCGTAGCTGATCTGCGCGGCCAGCACCGGGTCGCCGGTCAACTGTCGCAACTCGGCGCCGTGACTGACGAGACAGTAGAGACAGCGGTTCTCGGCGGACACAACGACGCCGATCATCTCTCGTTCGGCGGGCGTCAACCCCGACTCGCCGCGCAGAATGGCGTTGAAGAGTCTGATCCAGCGCATCATGTGGTCGGGACGGAGCGTGTATGCTGTGAATACGTTGGGCAGAAAACCGACATTGGCGCGCGCCTTTTCGAGCAAGGCGATGGCATCGGCGTCCAGCGCAGACGGATCGGGCAGCGTTAGCCAGGTGATGGGCGCATTGTCAGGCTTGGCAGGTTGAGACATCGGCGCCTCCAGGCTGGCAGAATGGATCGGTTGATAGCGTCAAGACTGGGTGAGATGCGGACAATTCAATCATAGCATAGCCGAAACCATGTGCAAACACAGCAGCGCAAGTCACGCAGGTCACGCTACCAGCGTGACGCGGGTTGTTGGCGCAGAACGCCGGACTGATAGTCCGATCTCCTTATTCCATGCGCGCCTTGCGTTTGTGCCAATCATCCTTGAATAAATTGAAGTTGATGCGCTGCTCTGGATTGGCGCGCACGACCTCCTCGTCTAAGGTGACGCCCAGCCCCGGGCCAGTGGGCAGCGGGAAATAACCATCCACCACGCTGGGCAACCCCGGTGCAGAGGCAAGCACATACGACTCGTCGAAGTCGTTGAAATTCTCCTGGATCTTGAAGTTGGGCGTACACGCGGCGAAATGCAGTGCGGCCGCGGTGGCAATCGGCCCGCCCACGTTGTGCGGCGCCATCAGCACGTAGTAAGTGTCCGCCCATGCCGCCAATTTCCTGGTGTTCAAGATGCCGCCAAAGTGGGCAATGTCGGGCTGGATGACGTCGGCGGCATGTAGTTCGAGCAACTCGCGGTATTCATGCAGCGTGTGGATGCGCTCGCCCGTCGCTACCGGAATGCCTAGCGGCGCCACTGCATCGGCCACCTTCTTGAGCGCGGGCAGGTTGGCGGGCGGCACTGGCTCCTCGACCCAACTAGGCTGGAAAGGCGCCAACGCACGCGTCATCTCGACGGCTGTCACCGGGTTGAAGCGACCATGCATCTCGATCAGCAGCTCGACATCCGGCCCGACCGCATCGCGCACCGCTTCGACCAGGCTGATGGTCTTCAATTTTTCGGCGCGCTCCGCTTCATAGTAGCCGGCGCCAAACGGATCGAACTTGAGCGCGTGATAGCCTTTGGCGACCGCACGCCTGGCCGCCGCGGCGAACTCTTCCGGCGTGCGCTCAACCGTGTACCAGCCGTTGCCATACGCCTTGATGCGGTTGCGCACCGCGCCGCCCAGCAGCCGATAGACCGGCTGGTTGAGCGCCTTGCCGATGATGTCCCAGCAGGCCATTTCGATCATTGCCAGCCCGGTCATGGCAAGCTCGCCAGGCCGGCCGTAATCTTCGACCGTCAGCCGGCGCACCAACAGCTCGATGTCAAAGGGATCCAACCCAATGACGAAGCGATCGGCCACGTCGCGCACATAGCCGATGGCCGCCTCCACCTTGTTGATCGGGCGGCTCTCGCCGACGCCGACGATGCCTTCATCCGTTTCAACTTTGACGATAACCAGATTCCGCCACTGGGTGCCAAGCACCATCGGCGTAATCGCTGTAATCTGCATAAACCTTCTCCTTACTTTGAAAATTGCCTTTGGCGCAGAGGCGCTTAGGTGCAGAGGCTCGCAGAGAGAAGCATCTTCATTGCTCGGTCCCCAGCTTCCTTTAAAAACTGACTTGAAAAAACGTCTCTTTGACGCAGAGGCGCAAAGAGGCAGAGGAACGCAGAGAGAAATGCAAAAAAAAACGAATGAGACCTACGCTTTCTTCTCTGCGAACCTCTGCCGCCCCGCGCCTCTGCGTCGAGTTTGTCCCTCTTCAGACAGATCTTAAAAGTCGATCGGCTTGCCTTCGTAAACATATTCAAACATCTGCGCCAACTCCTCGGATTCGGGGATGCGCGGCGCGGTGAAGAATTGCGTGTCCTGCTCGGCGTATTCGACCAGTTTTGGCAGCATTTCGCGGAAATCCGCGCGGTCGATGCCAAAATCGGCGATGCGCATGGGCTGTTGCACGGCGCGCGCCAACTCGCGCACTTTTTCGGCCAGCAAACGGCCCCCTTCTGCTTCGTCGCGGCCGTCGGTGAAGCCGACAAAGCGAGCGATGTCAGCGTAGCGCCCCATGACCGCATTGGTCGTGAAGTCGATGGTGTAGGGCAGATAGAGCGCCACCGCGCGGCCGTGCGGCTGCTTGAAGAGCGAGCCAAAGCTGTGCCCCATGGCGTGAGCCAGCCCCAGATTGGCGTTCCCAAAGCCCAGCCCCGCGATCGTCGCCGCGTTGCCCATGTGCTCGCGCGCTTCGAGGTCGTTGCCGTCGCGCACCGCGCGCGCCAGATAGTCGAAGACCAGTTGCGTTGCCTTGAGACAAAGCCCGTCAGAGAAGTCATTGTGCCACGTCGCCACATACCCTTCGATGGCGTGCGTCAGCGCGTCGAGACCCGTGTCCGCGGTGATGCGTGCGGGCAAGCCCTGCGTCAGCGTGGGGTCGATGATGGCGAGCGTCGGCACCAGCTCGCGGCTGCCGGTGCTGAACTTGCGTTTTTCCTCGGCGTCGGTGAGCACCAGCGCCCAGGTGGCCTCGCTGCCGGTGCCGCTGGTCGTAGGAATGGCGATCAGCTTTGCCTTGCTCAAACCAAGCGTCACCATCGGGTTGATCTCGGTCGCATCGAGGCCGGGATGCTCGTACATCGCCCAGATGGCCTTCGACGCATCCATTGGACTGCCGCCGCCCAGACCAACGATCCAGTCCGGCGCAAATTCGATCGCGACTTGGGCGCCCCGCTGCGCTGTTTGCAGACTAGGCTCCGGCTCGACTTCGGCAAAGACGCGCGTTTCGATGCCCGCCTTATGGAAGGCCGCTTCGATGCGCGCGGCAATGCCTAGCTTGGCCAGCGTCGCGTCGGTGACGATCAGGGCGCGCGCGCCCGTCAATTGTTCCAGATGGCTGAGTGCTTCATCGCCAAAGACGACGAAGGGTGAAGAAAAGTACCACATACTCCCTCCCTCTAGAAGAAAATGCCTAGATAGAGTCTACTCGTAGACAGTGGGCACACGCGTGGCGCAGCGCACCAACTCCTGCGCGGCTTTGACGTTCTTCATGATCTTCACCAAGTTGCCGTCAAGCTTGATCTGGCGCGTCACCATGCCTTGCACGGGGTCGAGTTTGCCCGCTAATACTTTTTTCCACTTCTCCATGTCCGCCGTGATTTTGAATTCAGGGCTTTTGGCGTCAGGGTCGGCCATGAACTCCGCCGCGCGGCATTTGCCGTGCCAGAGATCCAGATAGATGCCGGCGCTGCCTTCGATCACCAGCGTGATGTCACCTTCCCAGGTCTTGGCGGCATTGGCGTAAGCATCGCTGCCGTTGATCTGTTCGTAGAAGGACTCGACCCATTCCGGGCTGGGGAATTTGTAGCTCATTGCTTTTTCCTCCATGTTCAATGGTTTATGCGTAAATTGGCGGCGTCCCGTAATTTTCTCTGCATGAAAGTGACTCGACAGAGATGCTTGCATGGACGCCTGAAATGTGATGAATACCTATTTTGTACACATCATGTGTTGATGATGTTGTCAGGCTGTCTTTTTTATGCGCCTGATGCTCCTTCATCCTCTTGTCGACGACCGCTGCGTTTGCGCTGAAGGCGCGCCAGGCGATGGCGCAGATCGGCCATCTGACCGGGCAGCCGCTGGTGGGCCAGCGCCGACTCCACCGTATGCAATCCCCACGCCGCCCACATTTCCGCCTGTTCGAGATCGCCTGTGCGCCATTCATGGTACTTGGCCAGCTCGATAAAGGGAAGCACGTTAGCGCCGGCCACCGAACTCAACCAGCGTTGCCAGAGTTCGGCTGCCTCCGCCCAGCGTTCTTGCCGCTTGAGCAACGAGGCCCACTGCGCAAAAACATCGGCGCGCAGCCGGTCATCTCCCGCCATTGCCGCGGCCGCGCGATAGGCGCGCTCGGCCAGCTCCGCCTCCCCTTGCCGCACATAACAGGTGGCCAGAGAGAGCAGATCGGCGGCAGGCAGCACATCGATCTGATCCAGCGATGACTGATAGGCGCGCACCAGATGGTTGCCAAGCGCCACCATTGAAATGATATCTTCACGGTTGTGATAGAAGACGTGACGCATTGCGCCGGCCTGTTGGGTGCGCAGGTAGTCGAGATAGAGCTGCGGGATCAGCGCGCCTGGCACATCCTCCTCCGTGCGTTGCATGCCCAGGATCTGCTGCTCAAGATGGATCAGCCGGCAGCTTTGCAGCCGCCGTCGCCACAGCCGCCGCGCGGGCAGCAGCAGATCGAGGTGCGGACGACCCTCTTCGAACAGATCGACGCTGCGGTGGGGCGCGGGCAAAAGCGACCGATTCTGCCGATAACGGGCGCGCAGCAGCGGCAGGTCAAACCCGCGGCCGTTGAAGGTGACCATCAGCGTACATCGCCCTACGGCTTCAGCGACCGCGGCAAGCAACGCTGCCTCTTCGCCTGGATGTCGCATAAAGAATTGACGAACGACAAAGTGAGAAGGGGCGAGGGGCGAGCCGCGAGCGGGTGCATCGGCAGCCGGCGGCCATGTCTCAAATGTGCCGACGCCAACCAGGAACGCATAGACGCCGGCGCCGGCGCCCAACCCGGTGGTTTCGGTGTCGACAAACGCGGCGCTGGCAAAGTCGCCCCCGTGCTCCAGCCGGAAATCCGGGTGAAAAGGGGCCAGCGCCGCGGGCGGGGCGTCGAGCGCGCGCGACAATGGGGCGCCGCCACGCGCAGCGTTCAATGGCGTGGCGATGGTAGTGACATAACATTTGCCTGCGGCATTCTCGATCTCGAGGCCGGGGAGCAGCTCTTCCAGCCGCCCGCGCGATGGCGCGCGCCGCGGCGGCAGCGGATCGCCTGATTCGTCGATGGGAATGTAGGTCAGCTCTGGCTGACTCTGGCGCGGGCGCAGATTGTGCAGCCGGCGCATCCGATCAAGAGTTTCTGACATGTCAACCCATTCTACTGCTTGCGCGCCACGAAACAACCTGCGTCTTTGGGCACGTGCAATTTGCCTTCGCCATTCAGCAGGGCGGACAATCGTTCGCGCACCAGCGGCGTCAGGCGGCGCACATGGCTGCCATCCGCGGGCGCGGCTTCGATCAGCTCGGCGATGCCGCTCAGATAATAGCGTAACGCGGTGTCAAGCGTGGGGAAGACAAACGCGTCGCGGCGCACGTGGACCGCAACGTCCGGAAAGAATTCCTGCACAAGCGCTTGGTGGCCGAGATGGAAACGATCCGTCACGCGCGGGGCCGGTGTGTAGCCGAGCGTCCGCGCGGCGTCGCAATGCGCCCGATAGAGCACATCGCCGGCGTCGGGCGCATTGGTCGCCAGCAGCACGACGCCGCCGGGTCTGAGCACGCGCCACATTTCGCGCAACGCCGCGCGCTGATCCGCAACGTGGTAGAGCATGTGATTCGCCAGCAGCCGATCCACACGCGCCGCGGCAAGCGGCAGATCTTCGGCGCTGGCCTGCACAGCATGGACGGCGAGGTGTGTGCGCCGCGCCTGACGCTGCGTCTCCGTAACCATGCCCCACGAGGCGTCGATGCCAACCACGCGACAGCCGGCCGCGTGCAAAAACGGATGGTAAACGCCCGGCCCACAGCCAACATCCGCCGCCAGCAAACCAGGCGCCAGGTCGAGCAGCGCCACGGCCCATGCAAAGAAGTCGTTGGCGCGCACGCTGTAGGCGCTATGCGCCTCTTGCCGGATGCGCAGCTTCTCGGCAGTGCTGTATTGATGGGCAAGATAGGCCGGGTCGGTGGCTAGAATGGTCATTGTGCTGGATTCGCCTTTTGTCGATTGGGGCAAGCTCGCTACACCGGTATAATCATACCATGCCACACCGTCAAGCCCATTGGTCGATCAAGCCTGTTGCACCGGAAGCGTTTCTGCACGCGGTTCCCGAACATCCGCTGTTGGCGCAAGTTCTGTATAATCGCGGCGTCGCTACCCCGCAGCAGGTGCGCGCCTTTTTGGATGGTGAACACGCGGCCGTTGAAAACCCGTACAAATTGCGCGACATGACGCAGGCGGTGCGGCGCATTCTCAAGGCGCTGCAAAAGCAGGAGACTATCTGCGTCTACGGCGACTTTGACGTCGATGGCGTCTCTTCGACCGCGCTGCTCGTCATCGCGTTGCAGGCGCTTGGCGGCCATGTAGGCCCTTATATCCCCGACCGCGTCGATGAAGGGTATGGCCTTAACGTCGATGCTGTGGTGCGCATTGCCGGGCAGGCGCAATTGCTGATCACCGTGGACTGTGGCATTCGTTCATTGCATGAGGTGGCCTGTGCAGTGGAGCACCATCTGGACGTCATCGTCACCGACCATCACTCGGTGGGAAAGGCGTTGCCGCCCGCGCTGGCAGTGATCAACCCGCGTCGGCCCGATTGTCCGAGCAAGTTTGACCGGCTGGCCGGGGTGGGCGTCACCTTTCGGCTGGCGCAGGCGGTGTTGCGGGCCGCCTCTCAGGAGCGCTGGTGCCCGCTCAAGCCGGACCAGGCCGCGGAGGTGGAAGCCAGCCTGCTTGATCTGGTGGCGCTGGGCACGGTGGCGGATATGATGCCGCTGCTGGGTGAGAACCGCAGCCTGGTGCGCCGCGGCCTGGCCGCGATCAACCACACCCCGCGCGTCGGCCTGGAGGCGCTGATGTTGCAATCCGATTTGCGCGCCGGCCTGGTGGACGCAACCGCGATTTCCTTCCGGCTGGCGCCGCGGCTCAACGCGGCCGGGCGGCTGGGCGATGCGAAACTGGCGTATCGCCTGTTGCGCACCCACGATGCCACCGAGGCGCATACCCTGGCCAGCGCGCTCAACAGTTTCAACGACCGCCGGCGCACGCTGACGGAAGCCGCGCAGAGCGAGGCGGAGAGCCAGCTCGCCGCGGTCATGGCCGACGATCCGGCGATTTTTATTGTGGGCAGCGAACACTTTGAGCATGGCATCGTTGGGCTGGTCGCGGGCCGGCTGACCGACCGCTACTATCGCCCCGCGGTGGTGATGCACCACGATGTCGATGAGGCGCGCGGCAGCGCACGCAGCATTCCAGAGTTCAACATCAGCCAGGCGTTGGACGAGGTCAGCCATCTGCTGGTGCGACACGGCGGCCACCATTTGGCGGCCGGTTTTACGGTGGCGCGGGCAAATCTGCCGGCGTTTCGTGAGGCGCTGCACGCGCTGGCGGCGCGCACGCTCCCCGATCGCACGGCGCTGCGTCCGACGATCGTGATCGACGCGGTGACGCCGCTGGGGTCGATCAACTGGGGGCTTGTCGAGCAATTTGCGCGCCTTGAACCGACCGGGCAGGAGAACCCGCCGCCCACATTGCTGGCGCGCAACGTGAGCGTGCGCGGCGTGCGCACTGTGGGCAACGGCAAACATCTGCGCCTGGTGGTGGATGAGGGGACGCACGGCGTCGTCTTCGACGCGATCGCCTTCCAACAGGGCGAATGGGCGACCCACTTGCGCGAAGGCAACCGCATTGACCTGGCTTTTCAGGTTGAAGTCAACGAATGGCAAGGGAATCGGCGGCTGCAACTCAACGTGCAGGATCTGCGCCCCAGCACAGCGTGAGAATTCTGTTGAGAAATCTTTATTTCTGACGCGGAGACGCAGAGGTGCGCAGAGAAAATCCAGAAAAGCATTCGCCCTACCTAGGGAAAATACACTTGCGGCGGAGGTGGCGCGAAATCGACCACAGCAGACTCGATCATTTGACCGGCGGATGATTGCTCGTTGATGAACAGTGCGCTTATGTTGTCTGTGTAGACCAAGCGCCAGCCTGGCGACAGCCGCAGCAAGTTGTCGGTCGCTGTCCTACTGACGATTAAGACTGCATCCGTAGGATACTCCGTCAGGAGTGCATCCCATTGATTACTGCCATACCATAAATTGAAATGTTTTTGATAGATATCGGGTGGATAGACTGTCTCGCGCCTGCCGTCGATGGAAACCCTGATCTGCGGGCCGGCGTGCCAGATGATGTATTCACCCCAGTCAAAGAATGTCGCTAGATTGCCCGTAAAGCCGCTGGTCTTCAGCAGCGCGAGGGCAGCATGAGGATAGGGGACGGCGTCGCCGATCAAGATGCGCCCGCGGTCGATAGAAAGCGCCGCCAAAGGAATGATCAGCGCAACCAGCAGAGGCAAACCGGCCAGCCACGGGCGCAGCGACGTTGAACGCTGCCGCTGGCTGATTTGCCTGTCCCAGAGGTCGGTCACGTGTTCGCCAACAAACATGGCGAACGCAATGGCCATCAACGGCAGGTGACGCACGGCTGTAAGCGGGAGAAGCGCTGTAAACAGGAACAGTGTTAGCAATACCCACCGTTTTGGCCGCCGGCTATTGCCAATCGCGACAAACGACAGGCCAAGGAGCCCCAGATAAACTGCCCCCATCCAACTGATCATCTGAACGGGCTGCCAATCCGCAATGCCCGGGCGCGCAACCGTGCCTGTCTCCAGCAGAAAAGCAACCAGTGTAAACCCATAAGGATTGACCAACAGAGCAGCGGCGCTCAACAGCAGCGGTGGCAGCACGGCGCGCCACTGGGCGCGATGCGTAGCAAGATGCAATAACGCCCACAATCCCAGCAGTCCGCCTCCGGCCAGAAAACCGCCATGCAGATTCACCCATGCCGCAACGACAACCGGCATCACCCAAAGCCAACGATAACGCCCACAATCTGCCCGATAGATGACAAGGAGCGTGATGGCGAACAGCAGAAATGTAAACAACTGGGGACGCACCACGTTGATCGAGACGACCAGCCCCGGCACAGTCAAGACGAGCACTGCCAGCGAAGGCATCCAGGAAAGATGCAGCAATCGGGTGAGATGCAGGTAAATCAACCCCAAGGTCAAGGCTAGAACCACCATCCTGAGCGCGACCAGACCGGCGCTCTGCCCGCCGAGCCAGGCTATGGCCATAAGCACTTCGGCCAGCCACTCGTGATTGATCCACGTTTGACCTGCCGATAAATAGGAATAGGGATCGATAAAGGCAAGTTTGCGCGCTGCGACCGTGTCAAGTCCAAAGCGAAGATGTCCCCACAGGTCCGGGTCGGCGTAGGTGCGCAACAGGATCAGGAAAAGGGTGGAAAACACCAGTACTGTCACCCCAACCCGCCACAGCGTCTGTACACGTGTTTGTTTTGAGTCTACATCTTGTTGGCGAGCTTTCTGCTCGAACATGGCAACGCGCCTTTATAGATTTGATTCGCATAGACAGAAACGTAATGTTCCACCTCTACAGAGAAGTGTATGATTGTAATTATCGTTGATCACAGGAGCATCAACCAATTGGGGCGATGCAGCAGCTTTTCATCAGAACCTTGGATAGCACTGTTATATCACGACAAGGGGCGTACTTCGCGCCAGATTGCCGATTTCACCGCCGCCTTCCTGACCATCAAATGTACTATCGAGCAGTCCAGCGTGTTCTACCAATCGACCGATGGGATTTCAAGAGAAGACCGGTACTATATTTACTAGAAAGAAGGTTAGTGTTTCGGGAAGTAAGACAAGAAATTCCCCCAGGCATAGAACAGTTCAACGCAGCGTCTCATTGCAAAGTCACACCGAAACCCATCCCAATATGAATGTATACGCCACACGGCAAAAGGCGTTTGCAGAATACAGTCAGTCAGTATCAGTCAGTCAGTATCAGTCAGTTGGTCGAAACAGTCAGCACCAGTCAGATCAACACAGTCAGTCAGTTGGTCAAAACCGTCAGTCCAGTGAATTTGCTCAAACAGGAGGAGCACCATGATTACGTACTACTATTTGATTCTTAAGTCTTACATCGAGCGCGAAGAAGGCCAGGACCTCATCGAGTATGCGCTGATCGCCGGATTGCTGGCATTGGCTGCAGTGGTGGCTTTGGGCGCCTTGGGCGGCTCGATCCAGTCGATGTGGGATGCATTGGCAGCAGCAGTAGAAGACGCTATGCCATAACGATTGTACAAGTCAGACAATACCTACCTCACTAGGGAGAACGATTTTCTTGACAGGTCGGGGCCAGGGCAACCCTGGCCCCCGGCAAGTCAAAGCCACGAGGGAACTTATGAAACCTCGCTTTGGCCAGGAAAGAGGACAGGATTTGGTGGAATACGCCCTGATCCTGCCTCTCTTTCTATTTCTGGTCTTCACGATCATCGAATTAAGCATGCTGTTTTTTGCCTATGTCACGGTGTCGAACGCCGCACGAGAAGGCGCCCGCACCGCCGCGTCCGCCCTGTCCAGCACCTGCGACTCGGGCTGCGTCGATACGTTGGCAGAGAATGCTGCACGCGGCCTGACGACTGGTCTCGTGAATGAAAATGTTCAGGTCATCACGTCGCGCTTCAACCGCGGGGAAGAGCCCGTCATCCAGGTTGAGGTGCGGTATCGCGCAAAGTTGCTGACCCACATGGTGATCGAAGCGCTTAACGGCGCAGGTCATTTGGATCTGTCGGCTGCGTCCACCATGGCGCGCGAGCAGTAAAGATGCATCGGGTCACTGAAAGGCAGTTACCATGTCACGTATGAGGGGATTTATCTGGTTTTTGGCAGGCATCATTCTGGCGTTATTGGCCGGGTTTGTCGCCTACTCCAGTCTGACGCGCGTGGTCGAGACTGCGCCGGAAACCACTATGAGCGGGCCGACCGTCACCGTGGTCGCGGCAAACCGCGCGCTGCCGGCGCGCACGTTGTTGACGCAGGAAGACCTGACCCTGGTCGAGCTGCCAGCAGGTGCGGCGCCCGATGGTCAGATCGACGCGCTGGATGCGGCCGTCGGTAAGTTGACGTTGCTTCCGCTCTATGGCGGCGAACCGGTGCTCGAGCAGAAGCTGGTCGATCCGAACGTGATTGGCGCGGATGGACGCAGCGCGATCTTTCTCAACCAGGATCAGGTCTTGATGGCGGTCCCGGCGCAGGATTTGTTGAGCCGAGTTGGCGTATTAAAGCCAGGCGACCGCGTCGACATTCTCTATTCCCTGTCATTCCCGGAAAACCGGGGCATTGGCGCGGCCGCAGAGAACGAAGACGAGGCGCAGAGCACCTTTGCCCTGTTGCAGAATGTAACCATCGTCGAGATGATCGGCAGCATCCGGCCCATGGAGACCGACACGGCTGAGGCCGCGGCGCAAACCGCGCCTGCGGCTGTGCGCCCGGATTCTGTTTTGGTGACGCTGGCGCCGCAGGATGCTTTGACGCTCAAGTATGCGATGGATGCCGGCGGCATTGTCGATTTTGTGATGCGTGCGCCGGGCGTCGAGCGTCCGTTCGATATTGATCCGGTGGATGTTGACTACTTGATCAACCGCTACAGCATCCCAACGGGCGCCAGCCGATAACCAATCAGCGGAACAATAGATCAGACAAGGAAGAGGGGGCATCTTGGCAAGATTAGGCCCAGGCGACACTCTACGCGTGCTACTGGTCGCCGAATCAGAAGGACTGCGCGAACAGATCGGTGCGATTCTTGCCCAGTACGCGGGCGAGCATCGCCTCTTCTGGATTGCACAGCCGGAGTTGGCGCCGCGTCGCGCCGAGGATCTGCTCCCCCACCTCGTCCTCGTAGACGATGATCTCAACGGTATGTCAGCGCCGGCCGTGATCCGCCAAATGACCGTGTCGTCACCCAATGCCGTGTCGATGGTAATGGTGGACGAGCGCGGCATGGCCGTGGCGCGGCAGGCTGTTCTGAGCGGCGCGCGCGGCTTTATCACCAAACCATTGATGGCAGAGGAGTTCTGGTCTGCCATCCATCAACTGTTGACCGAAAACCGTTTGCCCGATCAGCAGGCTGGGCACGCGACGACCAGAATTGGCAAAGTCGTCGTCTTTGTCGGGCCAAAGGGCGGCACCGGGCGCACGATGATGGCAACCAATACCGCGCTGGCGATCCTGGAGCAAACGGGGCAAGGGGTTGTGATGGTCGATGCCGACTATGTGGCGCCCGCGTTGGATGTTGTACTGAACCTGGAAGGGGAACGCGATATCAACACCCTGCTGGCGCGCGCCTCGCGGCTCGATAAAGACCTGGTGTCGAGCGTACTGGCCAATCACACCGCAGGGCTTGCTGTGCTGCTGGCGCCCGCGCCGATTTACGGGGTGATGGAAATCAGCATGCCGCAGGTCGAGCAGATTATATCGCAGCTCCGGCTGATGTTCGATTGGGTGATCGTCGATTTGGGGGCGCTGGTTGATGAAAGTGGGTATGCGTTCCTGGACAGCGCTGATTACATCGTGATGACCGTGCTGCCTGAACTAGTCTGCCTGCGCAATGCACGGCTGCTGCTTGACCAGTTGGTGGCGCGCGGTTGTCTGGAAGACCGCGTCTGGATCGTGCTCAATCGCGCTGGCATCAATGGCGGCGTCACCAAAAACGACATCGAGGAGCGCTTGCACGTGCGCGTCCGCCACACAATTCCTGACGACCAGCCGTTGGTCAGCCTGAGCGTCAATCGCGGTGTTCCACTTTATTTGAGCCATCGACGCAGCGCGGTGGCGCGCGCCGTGGAAGAATTTGCCGCCATGTTTGTGGCGGGTACAGCGCGGCAGCCGGTTGTGGCCGAAAGTATGCCGGAGCCGCCAGCGCCGGCTTCCAACCCTTTCAGCCGGATATTTCGACGCATTAGTTCGACCAGCGCAGCGAGGTGAGTAATGTCCGGTGAAGTCATAGCGGCGATCCTGGTGGGGCTTTCGGTATTAAGCCTCTTCATCGCGATCCGGCAGATTATGCCGAGCAAGGATCCAGTGGAAGATCGGCTGCGCGAATACGGATTGACCGAATACATTCGTCTCGGCAGCCGCTCGCAACAGGAAAATGCGTCCGCCGACCGTTTTGGCGGGTTGGCGCGGCTGGCCGATCGCTTGGGAATCGGCGACAAATTGAAGACCATGCTGTTGCGCGCCGATCTCCAGCTCAAGGTTGGCGAACTCACGGCCATCTTTGTCTTGTTGGCTGGCGGCGGCTTTGTAGTGGGCGCGCTGCGCGGTGGCGCGGTGGTGGGGCTGATGGTGGCGGGTGTATTATGCGTATTGCCGATTCTCTATATGAAGCAGCGAGAGACAAAGCGACGCAGCGCCTTCACCGATCAATTGCCGGACGTGCTGACGTTGCTGGTTGGTTCCTTGCGCGCCGGCTATGGGATGTCGCAGGCCATCGAACTGTTGGCGCGCGAGGTGCCAGAACCGGCCTCCAAGGAATTCAAGCGTGTGATTCACTCCATGAGTCTGGGGCTGCCTCTGCAGCGAGCACTGGAGGCAATGGCAGAACGCGTAGAGAGTGATGACTTTGACCTGGTATCGACGGCGATCAGCATCCAGTTCGAAATGGGTGGCAACCTTTCCAGCGTGCTTGAAAACATCAGCACGACCATTCGCGAACGCGTGCGCATCCTGCGCGAGGTGCAGGTGCTGACGGCGCAGCAGCGCATGACGGGCAATGTGCTGGCTGGTATGCCTATCTTTCTGGCAGTGGCGCTCTCTTTTATCAGCCCCGGTTATTTTGAACCCTTCTTTGAACCTGGCTGGCCGCGTTTACTGCCAGGGGCAGCGCTTGTTATGATCGGAATCGGCTTCATGATCATTCGCAAAATTGTGGATATCAAGGTGTAGGTGAAGGGACAAGGGCATCATGGTGCTTGAATTGGTGAGCGGTGCATTGGCGCCTGTGCTGTTTGGCGTGTTGGTGGCAGGGACCATCATAGCAATCTGGATGACGCTTGCGCCTTCCAAGGCAGCAGGTGCGGTGGCCGAACGCATGTCGGGGATGGTCGAGCCTTCCCGGCTGGCGACTGGCGATGAAATCCAGAGCTCCTTTGCGGAGCGCATCCTTCTGCCGTTCTTCCGCCGCGTTAGCACCACAGTTGCTGGGTTGTTGCCGCAACAAAATCTTGAAAAGATCAATATGTCGCTGATCCAAGCGGGCAGCCCGGGTAATTTGACTGCTATCGAGTTTGTTGGCCTGCGTATCGTGCTTGGGGTGGGGATCGGCGCCGCCTATTTTTTGTTGCTTGGTCACGCAGACTCGCTCTTTGTGGCAGCGCGCAACGCGTTTATTGCCCTTTTTATCGGGTTTATGGCGCCTAAGTTTTGGGTCAGCCAACGCATTAAGAAGCGCAAAATAGAGATCCGCCGCTCGCTGCCCGATGCGCTCGACATGCTGACCATTGGCGTCGAGGCCGGGTTGGCGTTTGAATCTGCGTTGCTGCGCGTGGGTGAGCAATGGGAAAACGCGTTGACGCAGGAGTTTCGCCGCGCGGTCAGTGAACTGCGTATTGGCGTTCCTCGCAACGACGCGCTGCGCCACATGGCTGAACGCAACCAGGTCAGTGAACTTAGCACTTTTATTGCCGTGCTGATCCAATCCAACATGCTGGGGATGAGTATTGCCCAGGTGCTGCACACCCAGGCGGATCAGATGCGGTTGAAGCGGCGCCAGATGGCTGAAGAAGTGGCGCACAGCGCCACGGTCAAGATTGTAATTGTGTTGGTTTTGTTTATCTTTCCAGCGCTCTTTATCGTCGTCTTGGGGCCAGTGGTGCCAAAGATGATGGAATCATTTCAGGCAATGGCGCGATAACGCACGGCCAACACCGTCCAGGTGCTCCGGCGGAGGAAAAAGACATGGCAGCTACATTTGATGCAAATTCCACAGAGTATGACGATCCGCAATTCCATGAAGCGGCCACGCATCTGCACATGGGGCAATGGGACAAGGCGATCCGCGTCCTGGAAATGCTGCAAGGGCGTTACCCTGGGGACGCACGCGTTGGGCAAATGTTGCAAGATGCCCGCTTTAAGGCGCAGCTCGAGGCAAACACGCAGATCAAGGAGAAACGTTGGATCATTCCTTGGAATGCCATCCTGGGGCGTGTTGGGGTGATTGTCACTATGCTGGTGATCGTCATTGTGGGCGTCTGGATGGTTCGGGCGCAGTTGATGCCGATGTTAGCCAACGCCCAGATGCAACGTCAACAGATGCAATTGCTGAATCAAGCGCAAGCCGCGCTGGCCGCCAATGATTTTGACGCCGCAGAACAGCGTTTCAACGCACTACTGGCACTGGCGCCCGATTATCCAGGGGCAGCCGATGGCCTGCTCGAAGTTGGCAAGCAGCGCCAACTCTCTGCTCTTTACAATGAAGCCGTTGTGGCTGACGACGCCAAAAGATACGAATTGGCGCTTTCCATGTACAGCGAGTTGCAGATCAAGGCTCCTGGTTACCGCGATGTCAATAACCGCCTCCTGAAGATTCGCCATCTTCAGGACCTGGATTCATTGATGGAACAGGCGCGCAAGCTCCACTTGCTTGGCTTTGATACAGACGCCACCAGCGCCCTTATGCAGATTCAGTCAATGGACGTCAACTACCGCCACGATGAAGTGGCCGATTTGCTCTACAGCCTTAACCTGCGCCAGGGGAGGCGCATTCTAGACCAAACCCCGCCCAAACCGGACGAGGCGTCGCAGGCGAGAGATTTCTTCAACGCGGCTTTGAAGCAGAAGCCTAACGCGCCCGATGCGATCACGGAGGCGCGCCTGGTCGTCAATTTTCTGCGTAGTCGAGAGGCGTTCGACCAGCAGCACTGGCCGGAAGCCGTCAACCTGCTGCGCTCTATTTACAATGAACGACCCACTTATCTGGGTGACGCTACAGCATCGATGCTTTTTGTGGCCTTTATCGGCGCCGGCGATACATACCTTAACAGCGGCGATCTGATCAATGCCTATGAAATGTACAGTCAGGCGTGCCAGCTTGCTCTGCCAGACACCAGCAGCGCCTGCATCAAGGCCAGCACGATTATCCCGCTGTTGACGCCGACGCCGACGCCGACGATGACGCCGACCCCAGGGCCGACGCCTCCCACCGCAACAGCGACGCCCACGGCGACGCCGCTGCCGCTGCGCATGTTCCGCAATCGTATTGTCTTCAAGTCAGATCATCCAGACCTGCCAGGGGTCTACGTGATTGACCCGGATGGCTCAAATCGCGAATATCTAGGAAGTTTTGACCAATATGAGAGGGCGTTTGACGAACTGCACGAGTCAGAACGCTATTCACCTGACAGCCAATACCGCGTGTCCACGGCTGATGTGGATGGCCGCGCACAGATCATTCTGCACGTCCCCTACACCACACAGTTTGGGCAGTTGCCGCCGAAGCCAGTCACGCGCTTCTCAACGGCGATCTCGTACGATCCAGTCTGGTCGCCGGATGGAGCGTGGATTGCATTTGTCACGACGGAGCATGGCACCGACGACATCTGGAAGTCGCGGCCGGACAGCTCCGAGCAGGTCTCTTTGATGCGCAACGACTGGGAGTGGGATAAACACCCTTCGTGGTCGCCGGATAGCAAGCGCATTGCATTCTTCTCTAACCGCGAAGGCGTTCTGCAGATCTTTATTATGGACGAGCATGGGCGGTACCCGACCAATATCAGCCGCGTGCCGTGGCCAGAATATGATCCGATTTGGGTGAAGTGAGCTATGTTCAATCTTAAAAATTCAGCCGATGTAGATGGACGTTTGCGTTCGTCGCGACTGCCCGGAGAACGGGCGAGTGGCAACGCTGCCTATATTCAATTGCGCGACCGCGTCCAACAGCGACTCTTGGCCGAGATCAACCCGTCGGCAGCGCGCGGGGACAGCACCGAGGTGCGCCAGGCAGTCGAACGACTCTTCAACGAAACGCTGGCCGAATATGGCCTGCCCATGAGCCGTCTAGAACGCACCGACATTTTCGAGCAGCTACTGGCCGACCTGCTTGGGCTTGGCCCGCTCGAGGCGCTGCTGGCCGACGACTTGATCACTGAAATTCTGGTGAATGGGCCGAATATGGTCTATATCGAGCGCAGCGGCAAGCTCGAATTATGCGGCGTCAAGTTTCGCGATAATGAAGATGTCATGCGCGTGGTTGAGCGGATCGTGGCGCCATTGGGACGCCGCGTGGACGAGAGTAGCCCCATGGTGGACGCCCGGCTGCCCGACGGTTCACGCGTCAACGTGATTATTCCCCCACTTTCGCTCATTGGACCAACGATCAGCATCCGCAAATTTCCTAAACATGCGTTGACGCCGGATGAATTGATCAAGAAGGGCGCTATGACGCCAGGCATCGCTGATTTTCTGCGCGGCTGCGTCAAGGCCGCGCTTAACATTGTCGTCTCGGGCGGCACTGGCACTGGCAAGACCACAGTGTTGAACGCGCTCTCCTCCTTCATTCCCGAAGGCGAGCGCATCCTGACCATTGAGGATGCGGCTGAGCTGCGCTTGCAGCAGCAGCATGTTGTCCGTCTGGAGGCAAGGCCGGCCAATGTTGAAGGCAAAGGCTTGATCAGCATCCGGCAACTGGTGATCAATGCGTTGCGTATGCGTCCTGATCGCATTGTGGTCGGTGAGGTGCGCGGCGGCGAAACATTAGACATGCTGCAGGCGATGAACACCGGCCATGAAGGGTCGCTCACCACTGTCCATTCCAACAGTGCTCGTGACACACTCCGTCGCGTAGAAACGATGGTCTTGATGGCTGGCATGGATCTGCCGTTGCGTGCGATCCGTGAGCAGATCGCCTCCGCGTTTGACCTGATCGTGCATCTGGGTCGTCTGGCTGACGGTTCACGCAAAATCGTCCAAATCTCTGAAGTGCAGGGAATGGAAGGCGATACCGTAGTGATGCAGGATATTTTCCAATTTGTCCAGACTACTGTCGAGAATGGGAAGGTGCAAGGCTACTTCACCCCTACCGGCGTCAGACCAAAGTTTTATGGGCGGCTGGAAGCGGCTGGCCTTTTCATCCAACCCTCAACTTTCATGCCGACAGATCCGGGACGTATAAAGCGGTGAGCGTAGACCCAGTGGCATCAGCCCGTCCTCTCTATAAAACGAAGGAACGACGTATCAAGCATAGGGGCTAAAAGAACTAGCTTCCCACGCAGGAATCCGTATTTTGGCGATAGCAGAGCAGACTACATGGGCTTACAATTTAGAAGGGTCATGTGGCCTGATTTAACTGAGGTGGTGTGACCTGGAGTTTCTTCATTAGGCGTCCAATTTTGTAAGGCTCTGAGAGGTGGTTATGAGCACGAAAGATTTATCAACAACCAGTTTACGCTCGAATAGCTCCACCCCCGTCAAACGTCGTCTGTTCGGATGTATGGGCAGTGAACGCGGCGCCAGCATGCTTGAAATGGCGTTCATTGTGACCATTATGCTTTCTCTGGTGGTAGGCGCGGTCGATCTAGGATTTGCCTATCAGCACTATGGCGTCGTGCTCAACTCGTCCCGTGAAAGTGCACGGCTCTATTCCCGTCTACCCTGCACCGGTAGTAACCGCACCATTCTGCGCAACGCAATCATCAACGCAGCTGTGGCGGAAAGTAATGGAGGTGGTGGACAAGGTGCGATCTCCGGCGGCGGCGGCCGCATCGTTGTGTTAGGGCAAAACGTAAAGCTCTCACCAGATCCAACGGCCAACGGGTGTCCTGCGGAAGGGACAGCCATCAATGTCAAGGTGAGCGTGTTGTACGAGTCGCAATTTGGAGAACTGATCGGGTTGGGTGATATCCCAATCAGCGCTTCGACAAGCATGATATACTACGGCACAGATACCTCGCAGAGTGGATCATGAACAAGCTGCATCCTCTGCGCGGCGAGCGTGGGCAAGTCCTGATTCAATTCGCAGTGATCTTTCTAGGGCTGCTTGCGTTCGTAGCGCTCACCATTGAAGCTGGAAATGTCTATAGCGTGCGGCGACAACTGCAAAACGCCGCCGACGCTGGGGCGCTGGCAGCAGCGCGTGAGCTTTGTCTGAATCACAGCGAACAGGCAGCCACTGCCAAAGCCAAAGATTACATGGTCCGCAACGGGCTTAACGCCGATGCGCTTGCCCTGAGCGAGGTCACTATCAATGGTCACCGCGTTAAAGTGACGGCGCGCATGCTTGCCGACACGATCATGGCGCGTGCGATCAACTGGAACGAAGTCACGGTGGGCGCATCCGCAAAAGCGGCCTGTGGGGGCGTCAACGGCAATGGGGCAAGCGCCTGTGGCCTGTGGCCGGTAGCAGTGGATCTCAACACCTTTGAGAACGCACAATGTGGCCAGTCAATAGTCGTCTGGGATGCAGACAACGACAAAATCTCCGCCAGTTGCACAATCGGGGGCGGCGTGAGAGACGTCTGCGACTGCTATGATTGTGACCTTGACGATGATGGCTCCAATGACTTTGTCATTGCCACAACTTACTCACGCGGCTGGATGGATTTTCCCGATACACCGAATGACAGTGTGTACACCGACCCATGCAAGTCCAATGGCTGCGGCGCCAGCGAACTGGCGTGCCGGCTGCGCAGCGATTATGGCGGTCGCGTCACACTGCCCGCCTGTATCGCGGGGCTGCGCGGCATTAAAGCCGGCGTCAAAGACGACGTCAATGCGCGCGCCGGCCAAACCGTTGGTCTTCCTCTGTTCACCAGCATCAACTGCGCTTCAGGCAGCAATTGCTCCGGTTCTGACGCAGAAAGCTACTATGTGACGAACTTTGGCTGCGCTTCGGTGACTGGCTGGATTCAGAACTTTGTACTGAATCCCAAACCAGGCATGCCAAAATCGATCAAGAAGATTTCGAGCAAGGCGGTGCTTGTCACGAAGGATTGCAGCGGAAACTGTATGACCTTCTGTGGCTCGACCACAGGAGAACCTCCAAAACCCTGGGAAATGCGAGCAGCGAGCCTGGTGCCATGACGGATGCGTCTTTCTGGTTGTATGGAACGGCAATCATCTTCGGCTGGATTGGCGGCGGCCTGGTCAACTGGGCCGCCGATCTTCTGCCAGGCGCACCCTCCTGGGAGGCAGCCCGACAGGCGCTGTGGCGCAACCGAGCGCGTTATTGGACGCCAACAGGACAGTGGCTTCACCAAAGGCGTTGCCCGCACGGCGAGGAAACACTTACCGGACCCTATCCCACAGTTATTTTTGCTAGCATTGCACTGTCCGTGCTGATGGCCTGGCATTGGGGCTGGAGCATGGCATTAGGGATTGCTTGGCTCTATGGATTGTTTTTACTAGCTGTTGCTGTGATCGACTTCGAGCATCATCGTGTCCTTAACGTCATGTTGGCGCCCGCGGCTGTTATCGTCGCTTTATTCAGCCTGTTAGCGGTGACGCCCGCGCCGTGGGAAATGCTGTTGGGCGGTTTGGTTGGTTTTGGCGTGTTTCTGCTGTTGGCGATCATCGGGCGCGGCGCGCTGGGAATGGGCGATGTCAAACTGGCCGGCGTGATCGGGATGATGGTCGGCTATCCGAGTGTAATGACAGCGCTGATCATCGGTGCACTATTGGGCGGCCTGGCGGCGCTTTTCCTGCTCATCAGTCGCAAGGCCACGCGCAAGACAGCAATTGCCTACGCGCCCTACTTGGCATTTGGCGCAATTTTCGCAATATGGATGATGTAATAAATTTTACATAGGAGATAAAACCATGGTGCACGTTGAAAATGTAAACCGGCAGTCACATCTGATCGCCGAGGGAAAGATGGCCAACAATAGCTGGACGCGCCTGCGTGGGCTGATCGGCGTGCACGATCTGCCGGAGGGACAGGGCATCGTGATTGAGCCGTGTCGTGGCGTGCACTGTATGTTCATGTCAATCCCCATTGACGTTATCTATGTCAATAAACAACATCAGGTCGTGGCGCTCGACAAAGCAATGAAACCCTGGGCCATCGGCAAGATCTACCGTGACAGCCGATATGTCGTGGAAGTGCCGGCCGGCACAATCGAACGCACGCACACCGAGGTTGGCGATCAATTGAGGCTAACCACCTCTTGACGCATCGCCATTTGGCTCGCTGACAGCTCAGCTTCAAAACGCTTCGTGCACAAATTCTCCCGCCACCATCGTCGCAGAAACAGGCGTCGTTAGAATTTCCTCCGCCGTAATCGTAAGGATGTCTCTGTCCAGCACCGCAAAGTCGGCCAGCTTGCCCGGCGTCAATGAGCCTTTGCTGGCCTCCTCGCCGCCGGCGTAAGCTGCGCCCAACGTATAGGCGTAAAGCGCCTCTTCTACACTCATGCACTCTTCCGGGCGCCATCCTTCCGCCCCAGGATAGCCGTCAGCACGGCGGCGGGTGACCGCCGCGTAGATGCCTTGCATCACGTCGGGCGTTTCCACCGGTGCGTCGGAGCCAAAGGCCAGCATGGCGCCGCTGCTCAGCAAGCTGCTCCACGCATAGGCCAGGCGACTGCGCTCACCCCAGTGTCGGTCGGCGAGGACAATGTCCTGCGTGCAATGGATCGGCTGCATAGAGGCGATGACTTGCAACTCGGCAAAACGCGGGAGGTCAGCCGGGTGCAGCACCTGGGCATGCTCGATGCGGTGGCGCAAATGCAAACCGATGCCCGCGCGCCGCGTCGCCTCGATGGCATCAAGCACGTTGCGATTGGCCTGGTCGCCGATGGCGTGGATGTGCACAGCCAGCCCCGCACGCGCTGCTTTTGCCACCTGCTGCTTGAGGTGTTCAGCCGTCGAGACCGCGATGCCGCGATTGTGTGGCTCGCCCTCATAAGGCTCCACCATCAGGGCCGAGCGTGCTCCCAGCGAACCATCTGCAAAAATCTTGACCGCCCCAAAACGAATCCATTCATCCCCAAAGCCGGATTGGATGCCGAGCGCAACTGCTGCGTCCAGGTCCACTTCGGGAATCTGTTGCAGCACGCGCAACTTCCATTCGCCGCGACGGCGCAATTCCTGAAACGCATGCAGCGCGGGCGCTCCTTCCATGTTGTGAATGCTGGTAATGCCCAGGCGATGCGCGTGCTGCATTGCTGTACGCACCGCGTCGATCGCGGCGGCGTCGGTGGGGAGCGCCTGCAATTGCGCCACGAGGTCCATGGCGCGTTCGAGCAGGATGCCGGTCGGTTCGCCTGTAGCGGGATCGCGTTCGATTGCGCCGCCGTCCGGGTCGGGCGTGTCGCGTGTGATGCTGGCCAGCTTCAACGCCAGCGAGTTGGCCCACCCGGCGTGGCCGCATTTGCGCCGTAGAAAAGCCGGGTGATCCGGCGTGACCGCGTCGAGCTGGGCGGCAGTCGGAAAAACGGATTCGGGCCAGAGCATCTGATCCCAGCCGCGGCCGGTGAGCCAGCGCCCGGTCGGTGTAGTGGCTGCGCGCGCCGCGACGCGCTCCAGCGCCACCGCGCGCGAGGGTGCATTCATCAGGTCGATCTCGCGTAGGCTCAACCCATAGGCGAGAAAATGCAGATGCGCATCAATGAAGCCAGGCACGAGGGTGCGCCCGCCGAGATCGAGCAAGCGCGTCGCGGCGCCGGCTGCTGTGCGCAGGCTGTTGTCGCCGACAGCCGTGATGCGGTCGCCGGTCACGGCCAGCGCGGAGGCGAGCGGTCGCAAGCGATCCATCGTATGAATGTGGCCGTTGAAGAGAATTAAACTCGGCTGGTTCATAGCAACTCCACCTTATCTCCCAGCAGGTCCGCGCGGAAGGTGCGCTCCTGCGCTGCGTCGAAGAAAATCGACACCATGGCTTCTGGCCCGCTGCCGTCGATACGCGTGACGACGCCTTCGCCAAAGCGCACGTGCCGCACGCGCTGGCCCGACGCAAGCACGATAGCAACTGACGGGTTGGCAGCCGGCGCCGGCACACTCAACTGCACGGCAAGATTCGCTTCGCGGTCGCGCCAGCCTGCTGCCAGATTTTCCATCATCTGTCCCGGGTTCTGAACTATCCGGCTGCGCAGTTGTTCGGCGCGCGTACGCGCTGCTGCCAGCGCCGTCATTCCTGATGATTTTTCTTGTGCGGGACGTTCACTCTGCGCCAAAGCGCGGCTGGCGCGCGCCAGCACACTGAGCAGTGCATCTAGCTGCTTGACCATGTCTTCGGCTGGATCGACGGAGGCGAGATGAACCCCATGGGCGCGACAGAGTTCAGCGCGGGCGCGTTCGCGTTCCTCGTTTTCCAGCACCTGAAGGTCGCTCTGACGCGCCTGCCCTTTGGCGGTCAGCCCCACAAAGCGGATAGCGATGGCTGCATCAGGATAGACCTTGTCCAGCTTGAGCTTGCGGTTGGTGGATGGGTTGACCAGCCAGTCTGGGCTGATGTTATCTTGTTCGGTAAAACCCGCAAAGATGCGCGCCAACAGCTCTCGCCACGCGCTGATTACGACATAGTTGTTCATCATAGCGCCAATCGATGGTTACAATACATGGCTTTGTTACGAGCAGGTGCGTTCCAGATGTTTGTTCCGTCCCTGTCAGCGACGTTCTCGCCAAAATTCCAGGGCGCACCTTTTCCAATCAAAGCAAGGATAATCTGCATGAAGCAAGGTGTGTATTGTAGCACATCTGTTCCTCAGGCTTGCAACGAATAAAACGAATGGGAGGAACGGAGTTCAAATGCGTATTCATGTTGCAGCCTAAGCCACTGGAACGCGTGCACGCACCACGGCGCCGGCTTGCGGTTTGCTATTCACTTCGAGTGAACCGTTCAGACGCAGCATTCGTTCATGCATCGTTTTGAGTCCATAATGGCCGGGGAAACGAACGGTTGGCTCGAATCCGATCCCATCGTCATATACTTCCAGCACGATCCATGCGTCTTGCCGGCGCAAGCGGAGGTTGACGTTGCTAGCCTGCGCATGTTTTGCGATATTTTGCAGAGATTCCTGGGCAACGCGATAGAGCGCCTCCTTGCTGGCCGGCGCTAGCGCCGGCTCCTCACCGAGTTCGACGTTCACTGTAACGCCGGTGCGCGCCCGCAAGGCGTCGGCCTGTTTGATCAGGGCTGCGCTTAGCCCCTCTTGCTCCAGCGAGTCGGGGCGCAGTTCAAAGATCAGCGCCCGCATCTCAGCCACGGCGGTTGCCGACATCGACAATATATAGTCGAGCGTTCCACCCAGTTTTGCAGGCGCCCGCTCCAGTTGTTCGCGAGCGGCATGTGTCCCTAGCGCGATGCCGTACAGCGCCTGCGACACTGAATCGTGCAGGTCGCGTGCCATGCGTTGGCGCTCCTCAAGCACGGCGACTTTGTGCGCTTCCTCAAATAATCTTGCGTTCTCCAGGGCGACAGCCGCTTGATTGGCAATGGCAAGAGCAAGGTCTGCTTCGTGCTGCGAGAAAAAACCGGCCTGCGGATGGTTGAGGCGCAACATGCCGATCACGCGGTCATTCACCATCAACGGCACGCCCATCCATGCGCGCGTGATTTCCATTGTGTGGGGAAAGTAGGCGTTGGACGCTGCCAAGATCGAGCGCGCCAGCGAAGTATCTTCCTGAATGTCATCAACAATGAGTGGCCGACGGCGCTCTAGCAGAATGCGGCAGCCTGGCGCGCCCTCTAGCGGCACGTGCGTCCCGATCACCCGCTCATTGGGAAGCGCGCCGCGATAGGCCACCGCTGTGATACCGTCGTCGTCGAGCACATAAAGAATGGCAGAGGTGTAGTCGAGCATCGTTTTCATCTGATCGAGAATGACCTCGAGCAGCGGTTGCAATTCAAGCGTCGAGGCCATCGTGTGGGAGATTTCGAGCAGCGCCGCCAGTTGGTGGGCGCGCTCGCTCAACTCGACGTGAGCCAGGCGCAAGGCTTCCGCCTGGTGTGCGCTTTCCTTTCCCATCTCTTCAATTTTTCTACGGGCAAGCGCCTGTTCGGTGACATCGTGAAAAATGTAGAGGGTGGCGGTATCGCTGTCCAGTTCGTTTAGAGCTGCGCCGACGACTTCGTAGATCTTCTGGCTTTGTTCTACATGCCATTCCCAACGGAGGGTCTGCTTCGCCCCAATTTGGGCTAAACGACAATCAGGACATGGCAATTGGCGATCCGCAAAGTACGCATAACACTTGCGCTCTGCCACTGGCCCCCACGTTTGTTCCACAGCCGGGTTGACATAATTTAGTTCGTAATTCTGGCTGATAATGCAGACGCCATCTGGCATGGCGTCGAGGATGCGGCGCAGTTTGTTCCGCTCTGTGTGAAGGTCATAGGTGCGTTCCTGCACACGGACTTCTAATTCATTGCGGGAGTGACTTAATGTAGCTTGCACCTGTTCCTGCGCAGCAAGATAACGTCGCACGACAAAAAACAGCATGAGGGAAGAAACTGCCGCAAACAGCATATCCGCCGGCTCATCGTGATGAACCAGGTTTTCATCGATCACCATCAGGATGTGGGGGCCGTAATGGTTGAAGATAACCCAGGCGCCGGACAGTAGTGCAAACGCGAGCGAGAGTTGCAGTGCACCCCGCGTCGGGGATTTGCTCATAGTTTAGGACCTCCGCAGCAAGCGATCAATGCTGACATATCCTTCGCGGTGGACTTTTGCCCTGCGGCAAGCCGCTTGTGCTGGAAATATGACTACAGTAACAATTTTTGATTGGAAAGGTGGACGAGACCCAGTCGTACAGCGTACAGGGCAGCTTGCGTGCGACTGGTCACATCCAGTTTCTGCATAATATTCTTGACGTGACTCTTGACAGTCGTCTCGCTGATTTGAAGAGTGTGAGCAATCTCTTTGTTGGCCAGCCCTTCTGCCAAGAGTCCTAAAACGTCATTTTCGCGTTCGGTGAGGTATTGAGGATTGTGCGGCGTCCTGACTTCACGCACCAGGACGGCGGCAGCCTCCGGCGACAACTGCACCTGCCCAGCCGCGGCTGCTTTGATTGCCTGCAGCAAGCGCGGCGCGTCTGTATCCTTGAGCAGATAGCCGATGGCTCCGGCTTGAACCGCGCGGAATACCGAGGCGCTTTCCAGCACACTGGTGAGGGCAATCACCTCCGTGTCAGGTAGCTCCTGACGAATAGAGTTTGTGGCGGTGACGCCGTCCATCACAGGGAGAAGAAGATCCATCAACACGACATCGGGCCGTAACTTGCGCGCCAATTCGACCGCGGCGGCGCCGTCGGCGGCCTCACCCACGATTGTGATGTCTGCATCCATATCCAAGAAGATGCGCAAACCTTGCCGCACTACTGCGTGGTCATCAACGACAAGAACTCGAATGGACATGAAGGATTCCGTTCCTGCACTGGTTTTACGATGTTAGTAAGATGGCGATCTGCCCTGATAAGCGCTTTACAACATTACCTCAAAATTTGCGTGTAGGATTGCTCTGAAGCTGACAAATTACTTGCAGATATGAGGACGTCTGTTTGGTTTGGGTTTGGGTTTGGGTTTTGGTTTGGGTTGATCTCAAAAGGGTGAATCTATATCCTTCAAATGCAGGATGTATTTTTCGGTAGAGAATTATTATCTTTACTTATGGAGATGATGCAAAAACCGCTGCCATGATTGAGATGAATACACATAAGTCCGGCAAGACCCATCCAGGCATCACTATTCTGTTGGTTGACGATCAACCGGCGGTGCGTTTTGGCCTACAATTGCTTTTTCAGCTCGAAGTCGAACCGCTACGGTTTTGCGAAGCTGGCAACAGCGCCGAAGCGTTGGCGATGATAGATGCCTGGCGCCCTGATGTCGTCATCATGGATGTCAATCTGCCGGATCGAGACGGCATCTTTGCCACAAAACAGTTGACCCGCGTCTGGCCGCATTGCCTGGTGATCGTTCTAACCATCCACAACCGCCCCGACATCCGCTTGCAAGCGTTGGCCGCGGGCGCGTGGGCCTTTGTTGAAAAAGGTAGACCTGAAGATATGCGTTTTGCTCTGCGCCAGGCAATCCACCTCCTGAAGAGCGCCCCCCCACCTGTGTCGTTGATCCTCTAGCATTTCAAGCGACCCCCTCCAAAAGTAGGATATTCACTCCTCCTTCGAAGGAGTGAGAACAAGTCATTACTCCGCATGTAGCAGGCAATATTCCTCTATTTCTACAATAGACGATGCAGAGCGTAGGTATTTCGCCTGTAAATTGTCGTTTGGCTGTAGCCAAAGAGATGGGAAATAAGAGGAATATTATGAGACGAAAACTCCTGTCCATGCTGATTCTCACTGCCCTGTTGGTGACCATGGTGTCGCCGGCATGGGCGCAGGAGCCACCTACTACGGGTGACTCCGCTTCACCAAACATTTTTCTACCACTTATTTCAAGTGATCTAGGGGCGGAGCAATTGAATGCACCGCTCGAACCCACCGCACCGGCGCCGCCAAGTGCGGCCGAACCTGAGCCTGAAGACCAAACGTCGGCCGGCATCGTGCAGGCAGCCTCTCCCCCTAGCTCGCCTACAGACCTCACGCGGGTGCCCCATTACTTTGGCCCATACCCGAACTGGGCTAACAGTCCATTTGCGCTCCCTGACGTCACGGTGCAAATCATCGGCAACGGTTCCGGCGCCACAGCCGTGGCTTCGGTCGGCGCCAATGGCGCGGTCACGGAGATTGCCATCACCGATCCAGGCGTCGGCTACACATCTGCCAACGTGACCTTAGCAAGCGTCAGCGGTGCGGGCGCAACGGCCACCGCCACCGTGGTTACGTCTGGCATCGTCACCAGCATCAGGTTGGACACGACAGGCGCCGGCTACATCAGCCCGCTGGTTTCCTTTGCCGGCGGTGGCGGCAGCGGAACCCTTGTTCAGATTGGCAACCAACTCATTGCGCGCACCTACGCCACCGATTATGCTACGAACCCGGGTGTGCTTGGCCCTGTGTTTGTCGTGGTGCAGACGGCCATGCCAACCTCCGGCGCGGTCCAATCGATCCAATATTTCAATCAGGCGACGGCTGGGTCAAGTCCCACGCCATCTGCTGGCAACTTATTTCACGCCTACGTGCTGAGGGCGACCGGTCTCCCGAATGAGTACACCGTGGTGTGGGACAGCGGCGAATTGACTGTCCCGGCCGCGGTGGACCCTGTCGGCGACATCGTGACTATCCCTGTGCCCAATGTGTCAGTGACTACGGAAGACCGCATCGCCTTTTACGGTGAGGGCATCCCAGTCGACTCCACGGCAGGAACCGATATTCTCAGCTATCCGGCCCCGGCTGCGCCGCTGCAAAACAGCACGATTACCGTGGGCGCGGGGGGATTCCCCATTTATCCGCAGAACCGGACCTACTCGTTTGCGGCAAGCGTCCTTGACACTTCCGCAGTTGCCGCGCTGACAGGCGCCACGGCCACGGCATTCGGCGGGGTGGATGTGGTCACGCTTGGCCTGCCTGGCTACGGTTACACAAACCCGACGGTCGACTTTGACCTTCCCGACGATCCGAACGGGGTCATCGCCAAGGCGCATGCCGAGTTTGACTCTGCCACCGGCGCCATCACGGCCATCGTAGTAGACCAATCGGGTTCCGGATATACACAGGCGCCTAATGTCGTCATTCGCGACGGCACGCTCTACGACCCGATCATGGGCGGAACCGGCGCCACCGCGACGGCCACGCTTGCCCTCCAATCCATTACCGTTGACGCCTATGGCTCCGGCTATACCGCTGCGCCCGTTGTAAACATCGCTGACGCAACCGGAACTGGCTCCGGTGCGAGCGCCACAGCCTCAGTCAGCGCTGGCGGCGTCACCGCGATCACGGTCAACACGCCAGGAGCCGGCTATATCACCGCAGGCGGCATCAAGAAGTTCACCGACCCGCTGCCGACCCTCTGCGCGCCGCCGAACTGCCCATCCTACGCGACGAATCCGACCGCGAAATACATTCCGGTTGGTGTGCCCGAAGCCAAGACCTACAATGGCATCGCCGCCGATGAGTATGTCATCGGCCTTGTCCAGTACCGGACGCTCTTTTCGTCCAGCCTCCCGCCGACGCTTGTCCGCGGCTATATACAACTTGAGACGCCGGCGAACGCAGCCATCAGCCAGCATTTCCCGGTGACCAATGAACTGCTCGACGGCACACAAGTCCCGGTCATGAAAGGCGACGGTACGCCATGGTTCGCCGTGACTCCGCCGCAGTGGCTTGGCCCCACCATCCTTGCCACCAAGGACAAGCCTGTCCGGATCGTCTTTTACAACCTTCTGCCCAATGGCGCCGCCGGTGATCTCTTCCTGCCGACCGACTCCACGATGATGGGTTCCGGCGAAGGTTCGATGAGCATGAACATGCCGGCCGACCAGGGCAGCGTCATGGATGGCGTGCGCAACCCGACCTGCACCCAGGAGCCGAAGCCGGCAGAGTGCTTCAAAGACAACCGGGCGACGCTGCATCTGCATGGTGGCATCACGCCGTGGATCAGCGATGGCACGCCACATCAGTGGATCACTCCCGCCAACGAAAATACGGCCTATCCACAAGGCGTCAGTGTTGGGAACGTCCCCGATATGGACGTTTGCACCACTGCCAATGATGGCTGTCAGACCTTCTACTACACAAACCAGCAGAGCGCGCGCCTGATGTTCTACCACGACCACGCGTGGGGCATTACCCGCCTCAACGTCTATGCTGGCGAAGCAGCCGGATATCTCATCTCTGACAGCACAGAGCAGGCGTTGCTCGCCAGCGGCACGATCCCAACCGAGCAAATCCCGCTGCTCGTCCAGGATCGAACCTTTGTGCCGCAGGATGCGCAGTTGATCGACGGTGACCCGGCGAATGGCGTCTACGGGCAGGACCCCTCTTGGGACAAGAGCCGCTGGGGTGGTTACGGCAGCTTCTGGTACCACCATGTCTACATGCCGGCGCAAAATCCGGGCGATCCGGGCGGCATGAGCGCCTATGGACGTTGGATGTACGGGCCATGGTTCTGGCCGCCGGCTGCCGACACTGTGTACGGCCCGATTGCTAACCCCTATTACAATATGGACCCGGCCACCGATTTCACTACGCCGCTTGCCGTGCCATGCAACCTGGACGATCCGGCTACCTGGCAGTACCAGACCGATCCGTTCTGCGAACCGCAGCAGATCCCAGGCACGCCCAATGTCTCGGCCGGCATGGAGCAATTCAACGATACGCCGATCGTCAATGGCGTGGCCTACCCGACGCTGACCTTGGAACCCAAAGCGTACCGCATGCGCATCCTGAGCGTGGCTAACGACCGCTTCTTCAACTTCCAGTGGTATGTGGGTGATCCCGCCACCGCTAATGCACAGACCGGTGCAACCGAGGTCGCGCTCAATCCTGCCGAGTTGGCAGCGGCGCAGACTGACCCGAACATCGCCCCGACGCCGATCCAGGGCGCGGCGACGGCTGGCCCGGATTGGATTCAGATCGGCACCGAGGGTGGCTTCCTGCCGACCCCGGTCGTCGTGGACGGCCAGCAGCCGACCACCTGGGTCACCGACCCCACCCGGTTCGACGTCGGCAACGTCGACAAGCATTCACTGTTGCTGGCGCCAGCCGAACGCGCCGATGTGATCGTGGACTTCTCGCGGTTTGCGGGCAAGACGCTGATCCTGTACAACGATGCGCCCGCGGCTTTCCCGGCCCGCGTCCCCTCGTACGACTATTACACGGGCGCCCCAGACATGAGCCCGAACGGTGCGTCCGTTGTCCTGCCGGGATACGGGCCGAACACGCGCACCATCATGCAGGTCAAGATCGCGGCCACCACCCCGGCCGCAGCGTTCAATCTGACGAAACTCCAGGCTGCTTTCCGCCACACCGCGGCTGGCTCCGGTGTTTTCGAGTCCAGCCAACACCCGATCATCGTCGGACAGGCCGCTTACAACATGGCGTACGGCGTCAACTTCGCGGCCAGCAGCAACTGCAATGCATCAGGCAGCACGCTTCAACGCTGTGATGGCCTGGTGCGCGTGAGCGATACGGAGACGTTCGGCTTCAACACACTGCGCGCCCAGAATACCAAGCAGTCGATGCCGCTGCAGCCAAAGGCCATTCACGATGAGATGAACGCCACGACCTTTGACGAGTTCGGCCGTATGCAGGCGAACCTGGGCATTGAGGCGCAGCCGCCGACGCCGGGGTTGCAAAATGTCACACTCTACCCGTACACCAACCCGCAGACCGAGCTGATCGATGCGACCAATCTGCCTCGGATGGATGTCACCTACGACGCCAACGGCCTGCCGGTAAGCGATGTCAAGATCTCGCCGATCTCGAATATGGCGGATGGTTCTCAGATCTGGCGGATCACGCACAACGGCGTCGATACGCACCCGATTCACTTCCACTTGTATGACGTGCAAGTCCTGAACCGAGTCACCTGGGACAATATCATCCTGGCAACCGAGCCAAACGAGCTAGGCTGGAAGGACACCGTCCGCGTCAGCCCGCTGGAGGACACGATCGTCGCGCTGCGACCCATTATTCCGGAATTGCCCTGGGAGTTGCCGAACTCCATCCGGTCGCTAAGCCCGATGGACCCGCTTGGCTCGATGATGGGCTTCAACAACGTTGACCCGGCGGGCAACCCGACGAATCCCATCATGAACCAGCTCGTCAACTTTGGGTGGGAATATGTCTACCACTGCCACATCCTGAGCCATGAAGAGATGGACATGATGCGGCCAGTATCGGTGGCGATGCCGCCAGTCGCGCCGAGCGGGCTTGCCTACTCGCTGAGCGGAAACGGCAACAATCAGTCACTGACGTTGACCTGGAACGACAACTCGATCGCCGAGACATCGTTTGTGGTGCAGCGCACCACCGACGGCGCAACCTGGACCAACCTGGGGGTGAGCGTGTCGCCGCTCGATCAACCGAACACCCGCGGTCCCCGCACCTACACGGACGCGACCTATCAACGGAACGCGACCTATCAATACCGGGTCGTTGCCTTGAACACCGTGGGCTACGGCGCTGAGTTCCCCAGTATGACGGTGCAATCGGTCTCGGCGCCCCTGGTTGTGGGCAATCCGCCTGCGGCCCCGACCAACCTGAGCGCAACCTATCAGAACGGGCCACAGATTGGTCTGACCTGGCGGGACAATGCAAACAATGAGACCGGTTTCATTGTGGAGCGCGCTGCGAACGGTGGGGCATTCGCCCAGATCGCCACTGCACCTGCTCGCAACAACACCGGCAATGTGACCTTCGTCGACACCACAGTGGCGGCTGGCAACAGCTATGTCTACCGGGTGGCGGCAGTCAACGCTACTGCACAGTCGGCCTATGCGACCTCGGCGACCGTGGTTGCGCCGGCCGCGCCGGCCGTCCCCAGCACGTTCACGGCAGCCAACGGCCCGAACAGTGGGCGCAACTCGCGCCGTGTGGTCCTCACCTGGAGCGCCAACACGGCCAACGTGACTGGCTTCACGATCCAGCGCGCAACCAACGCCAACTTCACCAACGGTCTTAACAGTGTAAATGTTGCGGCGAATAACACAACCATCACCCAGAATGGCCTGAACCGCAACACCCAGTACTACTTCCGCATCCGGGCAAACAACGGCGCTCTGTCGTCCGCCTGGTTGAACGCAACCCCGTTACCCATCCGTACCAATCCATAGATCAGACAACCTTTCCAGCGCCGACTCAATGGCTGGCGCTGGAAAGGCTGCTTGTCCTTAGGCTTTGGCGAAGGCTAAATGTATGTAGTTTTTCGGGAGAGGAAACATTTCCTCTCCCGATTTTATTGAACTTTTACCACAAACGGGATTTGTCGCACGCTTTGATATCTGCAATCGTCGTCCTCCGTCGGTTCGGCCTGCTGCTGTTGATGCCACCCGGAGCGTTGACGGAACACCGTCGGGCTATCGCCCGACTTGCTACGGAGTGCGCCCTAAACATTTGGCGCTCCTAAAACACTGAGGCAGGACCGAGCGTTGGGGGAGGGGTAAGTTTGACAGCGGCATAGCGTGGGCCTAGACTGATGGGCAGCCATCACGTTCACATCTCCTTGCGCTAGCGCGTTTGCGGCCAAGAAGGGCTGTCTGCTGTGATGACGCGCTAGCGCCGTCCCAACTTTCGTAGCACTGACTCTGCCCGCCACAACGCCAGCGCCAGCAGAGATCAGTGCTATCTTGATGGCGGCAGACGCTGTGGTGGGCGCGGCCGGCCTCAACCAGTGGCCGTCGCTCACTGGAACAAACCATCTTGAAGAAGTAGAGGAAGGCTCCCATGAAACACCGTGACCGTGTTCAACTGGCGCTCAACCACGAAATTCCGGATCGCTGCCCCCTGCAGGTTTCCTTTACGCCGGAATTTGCCGCGCGGCTGCGCACCGAGATGAAGCTGGGAGGCGACAAGCTCCACAACCCGCACGGCGGCGGCAACACCTACGAACTTGAACGGGCGCTGGGGGAAGACCTGCTGTTGACCTCGGTCGGCTGGGCCAACAGCTATTACCAGGACGCCTGGGAGTACACCGACGAGTGGGGCGTTGGCTGGAAATCGGCAGAGTATGCGACGCGTTTTGGCACAGGCCGCTACACCGAGATGCACAACTTTCCCCTGGCCGCGGATGACGCCATCAACCATTACACGCCCCCTGACCCGAACCGTCCCGAACTCTACGACGATGCCGCCTGGGTGATCAAGACCTTTCAGGAGGAGTATTGGATCGTCGGCGTGACGGTCACGACGATCTTTGAGACGGCGTGGGCGCTGCGCGGCTACGAGCAGATGCTGGCCGATTTCCTGCTCGACCCGGAGCTGGCCGAACGGCTGCTCGACATTCCTTATCACTATCACCTGACCGCGGCCAAGACGCTGACGCGGATGGGCGTGGACATGATCTGGATCGGCGACGATATGGGCGCGCAGCGCTCGATGCTGATCGCACCCAAGACGTGGCGCACGTTTTTCAAGCCGCGCATGGCAACCTTTATCGCCGAGCTGAAGGCGATCAACCCGCAGGTCAAGGTCGCCTATCACTCGGATGGCGTGATCGACCCGATCATCCCAGACCTGATCGAGATCGGCCTGGATGTGCTCAACCCGATCCAGCCAGCCTGCATGGACCCGGCGCAGCTCAAGCAGAAGTATGGCAAGCAGCTCTGCTTCTGGGGTTCGATGGATGTGCAGCACACGCTGCCCTTTGGCTCGCCGGCGGACGTGCGCGCCGAGGTGCTGCACCGGCTCGACACCCTCGGCAAAGGCGGCGGGCTCATCCTGGGGCCGACGCATCATGTCCAGCTCGACACGCCGCTGGAAAATTTCTGGGCCATGATTGACACGATCACGCAGACGCCCTATCCGCGCGCATGACAGACCCCTCGCACGCATCCGCAATCCATGACGCGCCGCGCAAATGGGCGGCGCGGATTTATGGTAGTGTATGCGTGTCCATGATATACTTGACGTGCTCGCATGTTTTTCCACCAAAATTCTTTCAATAGCCTTTCATGTCAGTGAGGAGAAGATCCAATGAAACGCACTCTGTATCTTTGGACGGTCCTGTTGTTGCTGGCGCTCCTGGCGCTGGCCGGCTGCACACAGGCAGCCCCGACGCCCGCCGCGCCGGCAGCCGATGCGCCCGCCGCCGATGCGCCCGCCGCCGATGCACCAGCCGCCGAAGCGCCAGCCGCGGACGCCGCCGCACCCTTGTACGTCGTCATCAACAAGAGCGCCGACCAGCAATACTTTATCGACCTGCAGAACTCTTTCGTCGAGACCGCGGCCGGACTGGGCGCCGAAGCCAAGAAGTTTGACGCCAAGCTCGACCCGAATCTTGGCGTCAGTCTGGTTAACGACGCCATCTCGGCCGGCGCCAAGGGCATCGCCATCACCGTGCCCGACCAGACGATCGGGCCGGCCATTGCCAAGGCCGCGCGCGACGCTGGCGTCGTGCTGATCGCCACCGACGACAGCATTCTCGACGAAAATGGCGACCCGGTGCCCTTCGTCGGCTTTGACGGCAAGGACATGGGCAAGAAGGTGGGCGAGGCGGCCGGACAACTGCTCGCCGACAGTGGCTGGCTCGACGACAGCGCCAAGAAGGTTGGCGTCCTCTCCGTCGAAGTCCAGACCCTCTCCGTCTGCAACGACCGCACCGACAATGCCAAGGCCGCGGTGCTGGCCGCGGGCATGCCCGAAGCCAACATCTACCCGGTGCCCTACACCGGCGAAGCACTTGCCGCGCAGGACGCGGCCGGCCCGATCATCACCGCCAACCCGGATGTCACCAACTGGGTCGTCTTTGGCTGCAACGACGAAGGCGTGCTGGGTACGCTCAACGCGCTGGCCACTGCCGGCGTCAACCCCGACGACGTGCTCGGCGTGGGCCTCGGCGCGTACGAGGCGTGCAAGCCGTGGGCCGCGGAACAGCCGACCGGCTTCAAGGCCGCGCTCTTCATCTCCGGGTTGGATGTCGGCGCGACCGCCGCCACCGTGCTCAACGACGCCGTGGTCAACGGCCAGGCGCCGGCCGCCAACTCCTACGCGCCGACCTCGATCGTCGATCCGACCAACTTCGCCGAGATTCTGGA
>JACSRH010000017.1 GCA_014879855.1 Caldilineaceae bacterium
CTGCCACTTCAGGCAGCAATTCAAGCAGCGCATAATGGCGACGATCCGCCGCGGCGCGATGCAGCAACCCCAGCAGATCCCCCTCCGCGCTGAGACGGGCAAGCGTGTAGCGCAACTCCGGCCATGTGACGCGAAAAGTCAGTTGATCGGTGGCGGCTTCTTCCAGCCGGTGCGTTTCATCGACGACCAGGTGCGTGTACGGCGGCAGGATGCGCCCTTCGCTGGCCAGATCGGCCAGCAGCAGCGCATGGTTGACGACCACCAGGTGAGCCTGTTCGCTGCGTCGCCGCGCTTCCAGATAAAAGTCGACGTCGGGCAGACCGAGCGCCGCGCCCCAGGCGCGGCCACACCGTTCGAGCGAGCACGCGCCGCCATCCGAACAGAACCGTCGCCAGATCGCGCGTTCGGCGTCGCTGAAAAAGGTAAGCTCACTGTCTTCGCCAGTCTGGGTGGTGGGCAGCCAGACCAGCACTTTGGCCAGCACGGTCAACTCGACCGGCGTCAGGCGGTGGCTGGTGCGCCACTCGTAAAAGCGGCGCGTGCAGAGATAGTGCTGGCGACCCTTGAGCAGCGCCGCGCGCAGCGGCGGCAACCCGCGTCCGGCCAGCAGCGCGGCCACCTGCGGGATATCCTTTTCGAGCAACTGCTCTTGCAGGTTGATCGTGTTGGTGGCAATGACGACACGGGCATCGTTGGCGATCGCCCAGAGCGCGGCGGGGAGCAGATAGGCCAGACTCTTGCCGGTGCCGGTGCCGGCCTCGACGAGCAGGTGATCGCCGTGGTTGAAAGCATCCGTGATCTGCAACGCCATTGAAAGCTGCCCCGCGCGTCGCTCGAAGGTCGGGCCAAGCATGGCTTGCAGCGGCCCCCCTTGCGCAAAGATCTCCTCGACGAGATGCGGTGACACCGCGACCGTGCGTTGGTCCTCGTCCGCCGCGCCAAACTCAGACGCCGGGCTTCCAGGAACACTCCAAGGGACAGGGGGCGCGACCGCGGCCGCGACAGAAGCGCCTGCGTCAGCCTGAGCGACTCCATCCGCAAAGAACGAGGTCAGCGACCACGTGCTGCCCTCCGCGCTGTCGGCAATCAGACGCAAGACAGGCGCGGGCAATGCCAGCATCTGGCAGCGCAGCAGACGGAAGAGATGCCCGGTGGCTTCAGCGTCGTCGGGCGCGCGATGTGCGTCGACCAGCGGGATGCCCAGCCGCAGACACAACTCGCCCAGGTTGTAGCTCGTCGCCTCGGGCAGCAGGATCGTTGCCAGCTCCACTGTGTCGTACGCGGCGCGTTGAAAGTGAACGCCGGCCGCGCGCAAAAAGCCGAGGTCGAAGGCGGCGTTGTGGGCGATCACAGCGCTGACTTCGCTGCCGACAAAGGCGCGCAGCTCCGGCAACACGCGGTCGAGCGTCGGCGCGGCCGCGACGTCGGCGTCACGAATGCCGGTGATCTGGGTGATGCGCGCTGGAATGGGCCGTGACGGATTGACCAGGGTGGCAAACCGTGCGAGCACCTGGTTGGCAGTAAACTTGACCGCGCCGATCTCGATAATGGCGTCTTGGTTCGCATCCAGGCCGGTGGTTTCCAGGTCAAGCGCGACGTAAACGCGCTCTGGCATGGGGTGGTGTCCCTTGCTATGTTAGGTACGCAGCAGAAAGCTGGTACGCGAAACAACAGTTAGGCGTGATTATAGCAGGGTTGAGGCAAAGTAGGAATCCAGGGGAAGAGGCGCCGGCGGCGCCGGCGCGGCTCAACCAATGGGAGGATGAGACCCGCGAATCGTTCGTCATCTGCCATTTGACAGATTTTCCCCACCCGGGGGAGTTATGGCAAACGCCGCAGGAAGCTTACGAAGGTACTGCACAGTCAGCCCTGCCGCAGCCACGCCCGCCCGGTCTCGCTGATAATCCACACCCCGCGCGGCGAGTCAGGCCGGATCAGCCCCTGCTCGCGCAAATTGTTGCGCGCCCACTGCGCGGTGTTGCGCCAGCGCGGGGTGACGCCATCGGAGGCCAGCGGCATATGGTCGTACTCGTTCAGCACCGGCGCCATCTTTGCGTAGAGCAGGTCAAGCACGACATTGGCATCGCCACTGCCACCCAGCTCGACCAGGATCTCCAGGATGGGGCGCAGATAGGCC
>JACSRH010000016.1 GCA_014879855.1 Caldilineaceae bacterium
GCAAGGCGGATGCGCGGGTCGTCGAAAGAAATGTCGCCGGCGAGGAACTCCTGATGAAACGCCGGCCCATTGAGGCGCAGGTTGAGATAGTCAAACCAGAGCAGCCCCATGAATGGGTCGGCGCCGCTGACGGCAAAAGGCGTGACGCCGTTGAGCCACAGGGTTTCGCTTAGTTGCACAAACTCATCCCAGGTGTTCGGCGTCTCCAGCCCCAGTTGCTCGAAGGTCTGTTTATTGTAGTAAACGCCGTTCCAGTTGTAGCCGGTGGGCAGGTAGTATTGGCGACCGTCCCGCTCGCTCAGGGCGCGCAGACCAGGCGCCACCGTCTGGCCCGCGCCGGACTGCGCCCACAGGTCGGTAAGATCGGTCAACGCGTCACGAGCCATTGCATTGTCGAGAAACTGACCGGGGGTGATTAGCATGAGATCGGGAACCGGCAGCGTGGTGAGATACTCCTCAGGCGCACGATTGTACTGCTCGACGGCCAGTGTCACATACGGATGGGTGGTGCGGAAGCGCTCGACCAGCGTCTGCTCGGCTGCATCCAGCCCGGCAAAGGTGATGTAGCGCAATGTAACCGGTGCGGGCGTCGGCGTCGGCTGCGCGCCAAAGCCACAGGCGGACAAAGCCAGGGTGATGCAGGCAAAAGCCAGCTTGAGCAACCCGTGTCGAGTAAGATTCTTCATGTTGAAGAATTCCTTTCAATTTTGTTCTTCAATCGTCAGGACGGATAAGATTCAGATTGGGTCAGAGCGCACGTTGTAGCCATTCTTCCCCTGTCATACGGCATTGAGAAGCTTCATCGTGTATTCTACCAAAACGGCGGTGCATCCTCCGCTTGCCAGTAGCGTGCATTCGCGCTCTCCACACGCTGTCCATCGGGTTGGCACGGCAGCGTCGCGCCTCGCCCTCGTCCCCCGCCCCTCCTGCCCGACAGCCGGAATGCCCTACGCCGGGCCAGTTCATAGCAGGCCGCGCTCCCCATCCCGCCCACACCGACGGCGCTCGTGTTGTAGCGCCGCGCATATGTGTTCATGTGGAACTCCTATAGACCGCGGATTTGATGGATAAAGCTGTGCGCTGACTGACGATCAGCGCGATCTGGCTTTCCGGTGAGCCGAAGACGGCGCGCCGCTCTGTCAATCGGCGTTGGTCTGAAACGCGCCGTAGATCACCGGCGCGCCCGGTTCGATCATCTGCGCCAGCGCGCTGCCGGCCCGCGCCTCGGCGTTGAGTTGCGCCAGGGTCCCGCCGACCGCAGCGGCCCCATCGCCCCGGAAAGGATGAAGGGCATGAGGATCATCGCCTGCCGCGCCCTGACATAGACCTGAGCGCGGCCAGCACACGGTCGTGAGGCCGCGCGGGCTGAAGATGTTGATCAGCGCACATTCTATTCGTGTGACGTGCGGCCTGCCGTTGCCGGTGCAGGGCCAGCATCCGCTCCACCAGCGCCACCATCTGGTCGTGGCGCGCCACGTCGGCCGGGTCAGCGAAATTTGTCATGCGGATAGGAATCGGCCTGTGATATACTAGCGTCATGGAGTTCGATTGGGATCCCAATAAGGCGCTACACAATCTCAACAAACACGGTGTGGACTTTCAGGAGGCTGCTACCGTATTTGCCGATATACTCTCGATTACCTATCCTGATCCTGACCACTCTGGTGATGAAGATCGATTTATCATGATTGGTTTGTCAAACCGAAATCGTCTGCTGATTGTCGCTCACACAGATCGTCAGGGGCTGACACGCATCATCAGTGCGCGTGAGGTGACAAGGTCGGAAAGGAAGCTCTATGAGACCGAATCCTGAAACACAATTCGATGATGACCTGCGTCCCGAATACGATGCAACCGTCTTGAAGGGCGGGGTGCGGGGCAAGTATGCAGCGCGCTACCAGGCCGGTACGAATCTTGTCTTGCTGGCGCCTGATGTGGCAGCCGCGTTTCCAACCTCCGAAGCCGTGAATGAAGCGTTGCGCCTGTTGCTGCAAGTTGCACAGCGCAGCACGCTGACGCATACGGGATAGTAAACCGCACCCGGGTGATGCACAGGATCACCCGCCCTCCACCACCCCAATCTCCTCCGCCGTCAGCCCGTACAGCGCATACACCAGCCGGTCGATCTGCCGA
>JACSRH010000449.1 GCA_014879855.1 Caldilineaceae bacterium
GGTGATCGTCGCCGCTTTCACTGACTCGTACAATAACCTTGTGCGTGCGGTCAAGAACTACCAGGCGCAAGAGGTCAAAGGCGGCCTCGGGACTGGTGGCAATCTGGGCGTGCAGGGTGCCGAAGGAGCACAGGCTCCCAAGAAAAAGAGCAAGAAGCCCTAGCGACAGCGCTTCCTGACGAGGGCCGGCTTGCCCGGCCTTTTTTTTGGCGCCGTTTTGGATGAGCGCGAAGTGCCAGAATGCGCGCCAGGTGCCTCGCCTGCTTTGGCGGTAGGCACGCGCGCTGGAACGCTGGTCGCAACGCTGGTTGCTACTCCGGCCCGGCGACGATTGACGATTGCCGGGTCTGACGATCAGGATTCTGGAAGAAGATGGGAAAACTGCTGCTGGCACCGATGGAAGGTCTGGTCGACGACGTGCTGCGCGACGTGCTGACGCGTGTCGGCGCTTATGACCTGGCGGTCAGCGAGTTCATCCGCGTGTCGGGGAATTTGCTGCCGCCGCGAGCCTTCCGACGGCTCTGCCCCGAGCTTGATAACGGTAGCCGAACGCGCGCTGGTACGCCGCTGGTGGTGCAGCTTCTCGGCAGCGATCCGGCCTGCATGGCAGAAAATGCTGCTCAACTGGTTGCGCTCGCGCCGGCAGGTATCGACCTCAACTTTGGTTGTCCGGCACCGACGGTCAATCGCCACGGAGGTGGCGCGATGCTGCTCGCCGACCCCGAGCAGTTGCTGCGTATCGCTGCGGCGGTGCGCCGCGTGGTGCCAGCGGAAATTCCGTTTACCGCCAAGATGCGGCTCGGTGTACGCGATACGGCGAAAACGCTCGATTGCGCGCGGGCCCTGGCTGCCGGCGGTATCGTGGCGCTGGTCGTACATGCCCGCACCCGCACCGACGGCTATCGACCGCCGGCGCACTGGGAATGGATAGCGCGTATCCGCGCGGTCGTAGAAATGCCGGTGGTCGCCAACGGCGAGGTGTGGACCGTTGCCGACCACGCGCGCTGCTGTGCGGTGAGTGGCAGCGACGACGTGATGATCGGGCGCGGCGCGGTTGCCGATCCTTTTCTCGCCCAGCGCATTCGCGCCCAGGCGGCGGGCGAGGTCGTCGCCGTCGACCGCGCGGATGACTGGCGGCAGTTGCAGCCGCTCTTGGCATCCTATTGGCAGCAGGTCTGCGCCAAGGTCGCGGCCCGGCATGCGCCCGGGCGGCTCAAGCTGTGGCTGGGATCGCTGCGGCGCAACTTCGTCGAAGCCGAAGCCTTGTTCATGGCCATCAGGACACTTGCTGGTGTGGAAGAAATCAGCCGCGTGCTTGCCTTGCACGGGATCTCCGCGCACAAGCACCCGGCCTAGATGCAAGGCAACTCGCGCGTCCCGGGCAGCGCCCAGAGCGACGTCCACGCGCATCTGGCCGCGGTTGTCGCTTGCCACGTGAGCACCGCTTTTCGCAAGCCCTACGCCGACTACAATCGCGCTGCCTTCGCGGCAAGTTTCGAACGCTACCAGCGCCTGGCGCCGGGCGTGCCCTTGATCCTCGACGCCTGCTGCGGGGTAGGGGAGAGCAGCGTCGCGCTGGCCCGAGCCTTCCCGACCCACTACGTGATTGGCGTTGACCAGTCTGCCACGCGCTTGCGCCGCGGCCAGCAGCGTCAGCAAGCGCGGCGCGAGTCACGCGAGTCACCAGAGGAACAGGGTGCCTGGCCTGCCAACCTCGACCTGGTGCGCGCCGATCTGGTCGACTACTGGCGTCTGCTGCTCGACGCCGGCCTGCGCCTCGATCGCCACTACCTGCTCTATCCGAACCCCTGGCCAAAAATCGGCCACCTGCGCCGGCGCTGGCATGGACACCCGGTTTTTCCGGCGCTGCTGGCTCTCGGCGGAGTGCTCGAATGCCGCAGCAACTGGCCGATCTACATCGCCGAGCACTGTCTGGCGGTGCAGCAACTCACTGGCCAAGCGGCCATTTGCGAGCCTTTCGTCCCGGATCTGCCGATGACGCCCTTCGAACGCAAGTACCTGGATTCCGGCCATGGCCTGTTTCGTACGGTCACCCATTTGACTTGAGAGCGGGGCACTGGCTCGCGTGCTTCACAGCAAGTCGTATGTCTTATATAATACA
>JACSRH010000102.1 GCA_014879855.1 Caldilineaceae bacterium
GCTCCTCTGCCTCTTTGCGCCTCTGCGTCAAAGGGATGTCTTTTCAAACAGCACCCATGCCTCTGTGGGATGCAATCGAACATGAAATGCCTTTGCGCCTCTGCTTCTCTGCGCCTTTGCGTTAAGAAACTATTTTCAAGTCAGCTTCTTAGCCTGCAAATAGCTTGACGCAACGTTACAGAGAGCAAAAACACCAGGAATAAAGTTTGTTACTGGACGACCAGCAATTCCCACGCGCCATCATTCAGCAGGTTGAAATAGCGGATCGTGGCGTCTTCGAAGCAGGCCAGCAAACGCCCCTGCTCAAAGGACTGGACGACCGTGTGCTGGCACAAGCGCTCCTCGCGATCGATCATGCCAAGTTGCTCTTGTAGCCCCTCAACAGAGCACCACAGCTTGCCAAAGCCGCGGCGCGGCAGCGGCGGTGAGGAGGGCGGCGCATTCAACGGATTACAGGAAAATTCAGGCTGGTTCTCGTCCCAGGTGTCACGGTACGATTGCCAGGATTGGTCGGGAAACAGGACGTAGATCTGTTGTTCGTTGCCAAACCAGAGCATGAAGCGGCTGTACTCCGGCCCCTCGCCAAACTCGTTGATGCCAACCGCTTCGTTGCTGCTGGCGCTGACTGCACATCCCAGCTTGCGGTAAAGGTCAGGATAGCCCGCCAGATCAATGTCGTAGTCGATGCTGCACTGGCCTTCGCTTTCGTCCACTGTGAGCACGGAGACTGTGGGCGTCGCCGCAGGCAAGGCGGCTGCTTGCACCGGCGCATCCGCGCTGACGGGCAGCGTCTCTTCGCTCAATGGCGTGATCGCTTCCGGGGCAGGCGAGGCAAGCGTCGGCGTTGCCGTCGGCTCAGGCGGCGCGTCTTCCCCGCCACAGGCAGCCACTGTATAGATGACAAGAATGAGCAACAGAATCCGCACCGGCATTGACCATCGCTGCACCTTCATGGCGCCGCACCGTTTGATATCGCTTAATTTATTCACTACACAATTTCCTTTTCGATTTATGACTTCACTGTGAACAGCTCTGTCAGCCACAAAGAAACTAGAGAAAAAAGGTTGCCCTGTCTGCTCTTTGCGTTCTTTTGTGGCAGATTTCTCGGCTTTCTGCCGCGAAGTCAATTATTGAACCTGAATCGGCCCCAGGTCAATGGCGTAACTTGCCGGCCCTGCGCTGACGGCCAATCGTTGACCGCTCACAGGATCATAGAGCCCAACGGCAAGCGTGTAGCGGCCCGCGGGGAGCGTCGTCGGCAACAACAAGCCATAGTGATCGACGATCTCCTCGCCTGACTGCCACGTGCTGGTGGGACGCATCCACTGGACGGGCTGGCCGTCGCGCTGTAAAAGCTTGTCGCCCTGGGCGTCGAGCAAGTGAACAAAGACGTGATAGTCGGTGGTCACAGGTTGCAGGCTCTGCCAGAGCAGGGTAAGCAAAATGTGGCCGCCCGGCATGGCGGTGGGCGTCAGCGCATAGCCGTTCAAGCGAATCCAGCCGTTTTCCTCAGTCACCAGCGGCCCGGCCGGGTCGCCGAACACAGCGCCCAGCCCGTTTTCGGCCATGTCGGCAGCTTGCAGCATAGCATAGAGCGCCAGGCGTTGGTTGGACGGGCCGCTGACGCGGTCGTCGGCAAGCAGAAAATCTTCTGTGCGCAGCGCTCGCTCCCAGCCTGACTGCTCCGGCGCCCCATCGCTGGGCACGACCCAGGTGCGTTCGTAGCCAGTGCGAACGCGGTTCAGCACTGGCTTCTCGTCCTCACCAAGTGTATCTCGCTGAAACATGCCGTAAACCGGCAACGAGCCACGGTAAACATTGGCGAAGTCTTGCGTCTCTTCAGGGCGCAGCAGCAGCACTGCATCTCCCGCGCGTCCTTCTGTACGCAGCCGCTCGGCAACGCTGCGCATTTCGGGCGCGACAAGCGTCGTGTCATAGTATGTCAGCAAGCCCAAGGTCAGCAGGAGCAGCGCGACCGCGTACAGCCCGTTGCGTGTGTGGTCGTCGGCGTCCTCATGTTGTGAGCTGCGCATCTGCTTCACCAGCAGCAGCAGCCCGACGAAAACGCCGGCCAGGGCCACGGCCAGCGCCAGCCAGTCGATGCCAGCGGGCCAGCCGCCACGCCACCACGCCAGGTGAATCGTTTCTGGCCGCACCATCTGCCACTGCATGACGAGTGGCGAATAGCGCAGCGCGGTGAAGGTCTCCTCGGCGAAAAGCGGCGTCACCACCGCGGCCAGGCGATCCTGCACCAGGCGGTAAGGAACGAGCAGACCAAGCACTTGCACTGCGAACGACGCCACTGCCAACCCAGCGCCGATGACGACGCCCACCCCTCCCAGCACCCGGTCAGATGTCAACGCCCGCCAGCCAGGGAGCGCCAGCAAGGTCAGAAAGGGCAGCGTCGGCACGATGAAGCGCGCGCCCCAACTGTAGCCGCCATGCCACATGTACCACTTCGCATAGACTGAAAAGTAGACCGCAATGAGCGCCAGCGCCAGGAATAGAATCCGCGGTTGTCGACGCCAGAACCAGAGCACACCCGGCAGCGCCAATACCAGGATAGGGTTGTACCAGAGCACGCCGCGCGCCGGGCCGACGGTCAGGCCGAACAGTCCAAACAGCCAGTTGGCGCTGAAAGTCTCGCTCGCCACATAGCCTGTATCCCACACACTGCCAAAGCGCAGCCGATTCCACCAGAGCGAAAGCAGGCCAGCCGCCACGATGGGAATGGCAAAGGCGACGACAGGCCGCCAGTAGCGCCAGAATGCGCGCCGGGCGCGGGTTGCAAAATCGTGGCCAAGCTGCTGAAAAGGCGGCGTCAGCACGAGCAGCAGCCCCACAGCATAGATCGGAAGCGTCATCAGATTGATCGTGCGCGTCAGGTAAGCAATTCCCCAGGCCAGACCGCCCCCAAACAGATAGAGTTTGCGCTCCGACTGTGCGTAGGAAAGCAGCCCGTAGGCCGCGGCAAAGAGGCCCCAGCCAGCCACCGGGTCGCTGAAAAAGGTCTGGGTGTAGGGCCAGGCCATGGTCGCCAGGCCAAAGATCAGCGCAGCTGCAATCGCGTGTGTGCGCGACCAGCCCAGGCGCCGGCCAGTGCGAAAGAGCAGCGCGCCGGTCCACGCGGTCAGCAGCGGGTTGAGCAACAGCGCCGCGTGCACCAGCCCGAGCGAGGGCCAGAGTTTGGCGAGCCACACCAACGGCGCGGCCAGCCACACCATCCCCACGCCTTTACGCGAGTAGAGATTGCCATCCGGCCCGAGGTTGCCCTGCTGGTTGCCCATCCACAACAGTTGGTTGCTGTCGTACGCGCCTCGACGCACCAAGCTCTCAGTTGTCGCAAAGGTGGAAAGACCGTCGCTGCTGTCGATGACGCCGGTGAAGGTCAGCATGTAGCAGGCGAGCAGAAAGCCAAAGATGAGAAAGGCGGTGCTGCGGTCTTTGAGGCTGAGGTCGCGATGGGTGCTCTGCATAAAATCAACGCACGTCTACAGTCACGGTCACATGGTCGGCGGTTGCGCCGTCGGGCAAGGTTGCTATTTGCCGGCCCGCCGCATCGTACAGACCAATGTGCAGGGTGTACAGACCAGGCGGGGCGTCGGCTGGAATAGACAGGCGATAGGCGTCGCGCACTGGCTGATTTGGCGCCCACGTGTTGGTCGGCGCCAGCCCATTGACGGGCAGATTGTCCTGCTGCGCCGCCATCTGCCCGTCGGGCGCAAACAATTGTGTGAACACCGTGTAGCTGTCTGCAACCACGGCTGGCGTCTGCCAGTATAACACCAACGGCAGGTCAGCGCCTCTTTGCGCCTCGCCCAGCGCCACGCCGCGCAGATCGATGCGCCCTTCCTTGACCACAAACTGGGCTAAGTTGGCGTCTGCCGGCAATGAGATTACACGCGCCACCTCACAGGCGCCGAGCCGTTGCACGTCGCGCGTATAGACGCCCGGTGCGGCAAAAAAGTTCGTGGCCGCGGCCGACCATTGCCCCGTCGCAGCCGGGCTGCTCGCGACGTCGGTGTCCCGCTCGATCCACCAGAACTCCCCCTGGCGGCTGATCGCCGCGAGTTTTTCCGCCTTCACGTCCGCGGCGGGGCGGTCATCTGGATTGTAGCCATCGACGACGACCAGGTGATACGCCGCGCCTAGCCACGGGTAGAGATCGCTCCACAAGGCAGTGTCGTCCATTGCCAGCGTGCGGGTGAGACCGCCGGCCTGTGCGTCGAGATAAGCGACGGCCTCCCGGCAGGGATGTTCCGCCAGCCGGCGCGACTGGTAGGCCTGCGCCGCGCGCGGCGCACCCACCACCATGACGACCATCACCGCAGCCATCACCGCGGCGCTCAGGCCCACGGCTACGCGCTGCATCTGCTGGCCGCGACGCGGCGCGGGCCAGATCTGACCGGCAAAGTCGACAGCGAGCAGTATCAGCAGCGCGGTGCGCGCCAACACCGTCGTCACCAGGATCCAGCGCTCGTCGGGCAACAAAATCAGGAAGACGCTGCTTTCGAGCACATTGAGCAACGTGAGCATGATGGCCAGCAGCACGCCAGAGAGATCGGGGCGCAGCAGCACCACAAAGGCGAGCACCCACACCACAAACTGCGGACTCCAGCCCTTGCTGTAGAGAAAGAGCCAGATGATGCTCAGCGCGGTGAAGACAATGGGCGTGCGCACGCGCGTCCAGTCATAGCGCCGCGTGTAGAGCCAGAGATAGAGCAGCGCAAAGCCCAGCGTGATCCACGTCCATGGCAGGCTGGATGTCCACTGGCCGCCCGTTGCCAACCCTTGCAGGTTGCGCATATCGACCGGCACCCGCCCAAAGCTGTAGTAGCCATCCAGCAGCGCCCACAGGCTTTGCCACGGCGGGCGCAAGCTGTTGACGGTGAAACTACTCAACGCCAGCGAAGGGTTGAAGCGCGCCAGCGGCAGCCCAACGCCCACCACTACGCCCAAAAAGACAAGGATATAAAGTGCAGGCTTTAGCAGGTTGCCGGGCGAGCGCCGCTTGAACCATTCGTGGCGCAGCGCATCGAGGCTCAGGCGCGCGCCGAGCCAGCGTACGGCAACTGGCGCCAGCATCATGGGCGTCAGCTTGACCAGGAAGCCCAGCGCGGCCGCGACCGCGCTGGCGATCCACAGCCCGCGCCGCCGGCTCAGCAGCAGATCCAGCCCCAGTAGCAGGAAAAAAAGCGGCATTGCTTCGAACCAGCCGAGCAACGTATAAACGGGAGCAAAGAGCATGGCGTAAAAGACAGTCGCTTTGAGCGGCAAGGGCAGCAGGTTCGCTGCGTCTGGAGTCTTGGGGGGGTGGATCGCTGGGATCGACAACTCGGCGCGCTTTTCGGTCTCCAGTCGTCGCGCCAGCCGGTGGATCAGGATGAAGTTGCCGATCTCAAAGAGCAATAGCTCCAGTCCAAAGAGCATGTGAAAAAAGAGCCGCGGCTCCACCCAGGGGGGGATGCGGCTCGACCACTCGAAAACCGGCAGCATCAGGGCCGCAAAAAGTGGCGGATACGCGGTCCACAGAGTCTCGAAAGTGGTGTAGCCCATCGGAAGCGTGAGACCCCACAAGTAATAAAATTCGTAGTCGGAGTTGTCAGCGATGAAACCGCCCGGGCGCAAGAGCAGAATGGCAAAGAACCGGAAGCTGGCAAAGAGCAGCAGCAACGCCAAAAACCAGCGATGAGCAATGTAGAAACGGCGCACGCGCGACCTGAAGTTTGTCATGTGGACAGGTCAGATGATGAGGGCGATGCAGGGTGGAGCGCACTTTCGACCGGGCCGGCGTCGATGCGCACGCGCTGGATTACCTCGCCAAAGCCGGCCAGCACCGTCACCAGCCCGCTGAAGATCAGAAAGCTCCAGTAGGTGATGAAGCGGATCAAGAGCACGGCCGCGCCAACGTTGAAGGCTGTAGCGGGCAGCAACGCAAAAAGCGCCACATACGCGGCGTCGATCTGGCCGATGCCGCCGGGCGTCAACGGCGCCGCGGCCAGCACATCAACCGTGAGCGCGACAAATGCCGCCACATCCAGCGGCGTCGTTGCGCCCAGGCTGCGCAGCACGCACCAGACAACCAGCGCATCGCACAGCCAGATGTAGAGACTCTCCGCGGTCACCAGCGCGCCGCGGCGCGGCTGCTGGATCAGGACGCGCAGGCTGGCGACCAGTTGCTCCACAAAGGTCAGGAGCGACTGCCACAGCCGCTGCTGGCTCCACCGGCGCAGCCAGCCGGCCACAGGCGGCGCCACCACGATGCCAATAGCGAAGATCGCCAACACGCCGACCGCCGCGGCATAGCTCGCCACCAGCCAGCCGGGCGCCTGCGTGCGCAGCACCACCCAGCCAAAGCCGGCGCCCAAGCTGACAATTGCCATAATGTCCAATGCCCGTTCCAGCACAATCGACCCCAGGCTGGCGGCCACCGGCACGGGTGCATGGCGCGGGCTGTCGAGCCGCAGCACGCCGATGCGCATGAAGTCGCCCGCGCGCGCGGGCAGCAGCGCGCTTACAAACCAACCTGCCAGCAGCAGACCAGTCGTGTAGAAATAGCCAAGTTGATACCCCATCATGCCAAGGATGCGCTGCCAACGATGGCCGCGCACAGCGAAGCTGCTGTAGTGGATGAGCAGCGCCAGCAGCAACCAGCGCGCATCGGCCGCGGCAATCGCCTGCAGCGCTGCCTGCCCCCCGAAGAAAGCGAGCAACAGCGCCCAGGTCACGACGCCCAGCCCGATCAATAGTAGCAGCCGTCCCCGCGGCAGCCAGTGGGACGGCGCGGGGGCGGAAGATGAACCCTTCTCCATGCCATCCATTTTGCGGAGGAATGTGCGGAATGGCAAATTGGTCGAGTTAGTTTCAAACAACAGATTTCATTGCGTCTGGAGCCAGAGGTGATCGAGCGTTTGAAAATCGTCGCCAACCGCAAGGGGATCGGTTATCAGACCCTGATTCGGATGTGGGTGATGGAGCGGTTGGCGCAGATGAGCGAGGGCGCATAAAACGCCTGTGGGTTCCTTTCTCCATTTCGCATCGCAGAATGCGAAGTTCATTGTGTTGCAACCGCCACGATCAAGCCGCGGCCAGCTTTGCCCGATAGAGATGCATCGACCGTCCATACAGCGAGAACGCCTGCGCGTAGGCAAAGCCATAGCGGATGTAAAAGCGTTGCGCGGCGTCGTTGGCCGCGTCGACGGTGACGTCGAGCACGGTGACGCCGCGGCGCTGGCATTCAGCCTGAAGCGCGGCCACCAGCAGCGCGCCGATGCCTGCGCGGCGCCGCGCAGGCTCGACCATGATCGACAGCAGTTCGGCCGGCGTGGATGTCTCGGCTGGGGTAGAGTGAAGCAAGGGATAGGCCAGCGTTTGCGCAGCGCGCGCGGCCAGGGCAGGATGGCGGCCAAAGCGCCGCAGCAGCGGCGGCAGAAAGGCCGGCAAGCGGCGCGTGCCCAGCTCTAGAAAGAGCGCGGCGATACTGGTCGTGGCGCTGACAAAGCCGAGCAGCGCGTGGGGCTGGCTAGGATCGATCGCGGCAAAGCCAAAGCCTGCCGGCGACAGCGGCAGCGTCTGGTAAAGCACCGTCAGCACGTCGGCGCCCAGGCTGGTCAAAAACGTGCCCGGCTGCCCCAAAATGTGCAGCCGGGCCGCGTGCGTGGCATGGTGCGGTGCGAGCGGAACAAGTGTAATCCGTTCGAGCTGAGCAGGATGCTTCCCCATCAAGCGAGGACGTGTTCGGGCCAGCGTTTGAAGCGCTCCCAGGCCATCTTTTCCAACTCCTCGCGGCGGTCGGGATGCGCGATATCGATCAGCGCACGCGCGCGCTGGCGCAAGTTTTTGCCGTAGAGATAGGCAATGCCGTACTCGGTTACCACGTAATGGACGTGGGCGCGCGTGGTGACGACGCCGGAGCCGAGGCGCAAATAGGGCGCAATGCGGGAGACGCCTTTGCTTGTCGCGGACGGCAGCGCGATGATCGGCTTGCCGCCTTCAGAGAGCGCGGCCCCGCGTACGAAGTCCATCTGCCCGCCGACGCCGGAATATTGGCGAATGCCCACTGAATCCGCGCCCACCTGCCCGGTCAAATCAACCTCGATGGCGCTGTTGATCGCGGTGACGCGCGGGTTGCGGCGAATGACCGCCGTGTCGTTGACATAAGCCACATCGAGGAGGACGACCTGTGGGTTGTCGTCGATGTAGTCGTACATGCGCCGCGTGCCCATTGCAAAGGCGCTGACGACCTTGCCTGGATGGATGCGCTTCTTTTCATTGTTGACGATGCCGCGCTCGATCAGGTCAATGGCGCCATCGGAGAACATTTCGGTGTGGATGCCCAGGTCGCGATGGTTGCGCAGAGCCGCAAGCACCGCGTTCGGAATGCCGCCGATCCCCATCTGGAGCGTGGCGCCATCTTCCACCAGTTCGGCAACATAGCGCCCGATGGCCGTTTCCACGGGGCCTGGCTCGCCGGGCGAAATTTCCGGCAGCGGGTCATCGACGACGACGGCGCTGTCGATGTTGCTGATGTGAATGAGGCCATCGCCGTGTGTGCGCGGCATGTTCGGGTTGATCTGAGCGATCACATGGCGCGCGACCTGCACCGCGGCGCGCGCCACATCCACCGAGACGCCCAACGAGCAGAAACCGTGGCGGTCGGGTGGCGAGACCTGCACCAACGCCACGTCGAGCGGCATGATGCCTTTGCGGAACAGCCCCGGCACCTCACTCAGGAAGACGGGCACGTAATCGGCCAGACCTTCGTTGACCGCCTCACGCACATTGGCGGCCACAAAGAGGCAGTTGGTGCGAAAATTTTCTGCATATTCAATGGAGGCGTAAGGCGCCGGCCCTTCCGTATGCAGATGAACAATTTCGACATCGCGCAGTTCCGAGGCGCGCGCGGTCATGGCAAGGATCAACTGCACCGGGGTTGCCACCGCCCCGTGCACAAAAACCCGGTCATTAGATTTGATAACACGTACAGCTTCTTCAGCACTGGTGATTCGCATAAGTAATTCTCGATTTTCCCTTCCGATTATCGCTTGATGTAGCGTGGGACGCCTGTCGCACTATTGCTTAGCGAGACCAGGCGCCAACACGCCACATCGCACGATGCTTCCTTCTGTTTGTTATTTTGCGGCGCAGATTTCTGCACCGTCATTTCACTTTTCCGCTCTATTCTGCACATTGCCGGAAGCTGTGGTGTTGCAGAATAGCCGACGCTGGCCGATTTCACTCCATATCCTACAACGCGTCGCTGACGATCTGCTGCGCTTCCGCCTGGATCTGATGCAGATGGTCCTCGCTGATGAAGCTTTCGGCGTAAATCTTGTAAATGTCTTCTGTGCCCGAGGGTCGCGCCGCAAACCAGCCATTCTCGGTGACGACTTTCAAGCCCCCGATCGGCGCCTGGTTGTAGGGCGCACGTGTGAGGCGGGCGGTGATCGTTTCCCCTGCCAGGGTGGTCGCGCTGATTTTTTCCGGCGACAAGTCGGCGAGGATAGCCTTCTGCTCGCGCGTGGCCGGCGCATCGACGCGCGCGTAAAAGGCGCGCCCGAAGCGCGCTTCCAGCTCCTGATAATGCTCGCCCGGATCCTTGCCGGTGACCGCGGTGATCTCCGCCGCCAACAAGCTAAGCGTGAGGCCGTCTTTATCGGTCGTCCAGACTGTGCCGCGCCGGCGCAGGAACGAGGCGCCCGCACTTTCTTCGCCGCCAAAGCCAAAGTCACCGCTGAGCAAGCCATCGACAAAGAATTTGAAGCCCACGGGCACTTCGGCCAGCGTGCGGCCCAGGCTTTTCGCCACGCGGTCGATCATCGAGCTTGAGACGAGCGTCTTGCCAATGGCGGCGTTGGAATGCCAGCCGGGTCGATGCTGGAAGAGATAATTCACCGCCACCGCCAGGTAATGATTGGGGTTGAGCAGACCGGCGCTGCGCGTGACAATGCCGTGGCGGTCTGCATCCGGGTCGTTGCCAAAGGCAATGTCGAAGCGATCCTTGAGGTCGATCAACCTGGCCATCGCATAAGGAGATGAACAGTCCATGCGGATTTTGCCGTCGTGATCGACGCTCATAAAGCGAAAGGTGGGGTCGATGGCGTCGTTGACCACCTGCAGGTCGATGCCATAGGTCTCGGCGATGGGCGCCCAATATTCGACGCTGGCGCCGCCCATCGGATCGACGCCGATCTTCAAGCCGGCATTGGTGATTGCATCGAAATCCAGCACGTCCTTTAGATCGTTCACATAGTCGGTCACAAAGTCATATTCGTGTGTATTGGGCGACACCTTGGCTGCACACCAGTTCATCCGTTTGACCGAGCGCAGTCCTTCGCGCAGCAGTTCGTTGGCGCGGCGTTCGATCTGCTTGGTGATGGCCGTATCGGCCGGCCCGCCGCTGGGCGGATTGTACTTGAAGCCGCCGTCATCGGGTGGATTGTGCGATGGCGTGATGACGATGCCGTCCGCCAGATGCGCGTGACGACCGCGATTATAGGTCAAAATGGCGTGCGAAATAACGGGCGTCGGCGTGTAGCCCATACCAGCCTGGATGACAAGCTCAATGTCGTTGGCGGCCAGAACTTCCACGGCGGTGACCATCGCCGGCTCGGACAGCGCGTGCGTGTCCATGCCCAGGAAGAGCGGTCCATCGATGCCTTCTTGGCGCCGGTAATCGCAGATCGCCTGGCTGATGGCGAGGATGTGCTGCTCGTTGAAGGAGTTGCGCAGCGACGACCCGCGATGGCCTGATGTGCCAAACGCCACTTGATGCGCCGGATTTTCGACATCGGGAAGATGCGTGTAATACGCTGAAACCAGGCGTGGAATATTCTCTAGCAATGCACGCGGCGCTGGTTTGCCGGCCAGTTGGCTCACCATGATCTTTCTCCTTCACTATTTCTCACTAAATATAATACGGAGGGTAAAGACGATTGCACGTGACACGTGTCCTCTTTTATGTGGCGTGTGTCACATGGTATTGGTTCTTGGATGGGGCCCATGTCAGGACTTGCACCTTGCTGAGGCGCCCACGCGCCGTGAAAACGCCCTTCTCCGCCAGCCTCCGCCTCTCTGCGGCAACGCTGCTCTGCATCAGGACGCTGCGGTTTAGCCGGCGCCCTTTGGCGCGCGCCCGACCAGATACCGATGATGCGCCCAAATTGCCTTGATCTGCCACGGCAGCGGCGCGTGATCGAGCCAGGCGTACTGCATGACTCGTGTACGCAAGTCCGGCTCTTGTCCCAAGTAATAGGCCATGGTGCTCCAGCGCCAGCCCTCACCGGTAAACTGCTCCTCCAGCGCCTGGCTGCGGATGCCTAAACGCTTGAGCACCTCATTGGCGGGCATCACTGTGTCGGGCCACGGCGGCGTGTCGAGCACGCCTTCCTCGATAATTTCCACTCCCGCGGCTTCCAATATGCGGCGAATCCGGCCAATGTCGGTCCAGGCTTCATCGTGGGTGGCGAAAAAATCGCGGTCAATGACCAGTTTGCGCATCCAGTAGCCCACCTGGATATTGTTGGGCATGGCGACAAAGATCAGATGGCGGCTGGTGCGCACCAGCTCGCGCAGCAGACCGGCCGGGTCGGCGATGTACCAGAGACCCGCCCACTGCCAGGTCAGGTCAAAGCTGCGGTTGGGGAAGGGCAGCCGTCCCCACGCGTCGGGGGCGATGCAGACCAGGTCTGCCGGTAAGCGCAAATCTTCCGCCCAGATGCGCTGCACACCGGCAATCCGTTCCGGCGTGTCATCCACCATCGTCACCTGCACGCCGGCGCGCGCCAGCGCGACATCGTTGATGCCGCTGACGCCGGCCATGCCGTAGAGCGGCGCTTCCAGCACCGAGCGAACCGCGTAGGTCTGGCGCAGTCGCTCAAGAAAGTCGTTAAGGACGAAGCGCTCGTAGACAAGCCCCAATCCTTCGTTGTAGTCGGTCAAGTATTTACGCCAGGTGTTCGTCGTCATAAGCATCGTCGCACTGATTATTATCTGGTGCCACCCAAAAGCTTCTGCGCAGCTATTGGTCATTCGTAGGTCGGGCTGGTAGCCCGATATGTTGCATCAACGAGCTGCGTCACGCTACCAGCGTGACCTGCGCGAGAGACCCTGCTCACAACAAGGATCCACTAAGAAACTGACTTGAAAATAGTTTCTTAACGCAAAGGCGCAAAGAAGCAGAGCCGCAAAGGCGTTTTCATGTTCGATTGTGCCCCGCAAGGGCATGGACACTGTTTGAAAGGCCCTTTTTTTGACGCGGAGGCGCGGAGACGCAGAGAGTGCTTGCCGATAGTTGCCTGTTGTTCCTCTGCGAGCC
>JACSRH010000279.1 GCA_014879855.1 Caldilineaceae bacterium
AGACGCAGAGAAACGCAGAGAGTGCTTGCCCATAGTTGCCTGTTGTTCCTCTGCGAGCCTCTGCTCCTTGGCGCCTCCGCGTCAAATTTGTCCCGTTTCAAGTCAGTTGCTAAGGTATAGCGCTTCACATCTCGACCCGCGACTTGTGCTGCCAGCCCGCTTTCCGCTGGTGGAGAGCGTCGCGGCCAGGGTGCAGCAGGCAACGACAAGTGCCGTGCCAAGAAAATGGTGATGGTCAATCCCGCGTGCGCGTGGCAGTAGCGCAAGAGACCTGGGTGCATGGGCGAACTCAGTTCACCATCAGCGTCCTGGCGAGCGAAACCGCCTGGCTGGCGTCGGGTGCATAACCATCGGCGCTGATGTGGCGGGCGTACTCGTCGTTGACGGGCGCACCGCCCACAATGATCTTCACCTGCGCGCGCAAGCCAGCCGCAACGAGGGCGTCGATCGTCGTTTTCATGGCGGGCATTGTCGTCGTCAGCAGCGCCGAAAGCGCCACGATCTCTGGCCGATGTTCCAGCACCGCGCTGACAAAGCGCGACGGATGCACGTCTGGCCCCAGATCGTGCACCGTGAACCCCGCGCCTTCGAGCATCATCGTAACCAGGTTCTTGCCGATGTCGTGCATGTCGCCCTTGACCGTGCCGATCACCACTGTGCCCGCCGACTGCACTTGCGATTGTTGCAGGTGCGGGCGCAGCACGCCCAGCGCGGCTTGCAGCGCTTTGGCCGAGGTAAACATCTCCGCCACGTAGTAATCGCCACACTCGTACAGTTCGCCCACGCGGTTCATGGACGCGATCATGCCTTCATTCAAAATTTTCTCTGCATTCAGCCCGGCGTCCAGCGCCGCCTGCACCGCGCCCGGCGCGCCTGGAATATCGCCATCCAGAATCGCAGTGAAAATGGCGTCAAGCAGTTCTTCTTCCATCATTTCCTCACAGGTTGAAACCGTCCTTGTTGTTATCTATACTCGTCGATCGCTTCAAACATCGCCACGATATTGGCTGGCGGCACGTCGGGCAGAATGTTGTGCACCGTATTGAAGACAAAGCCGCCACCCGGCGCCAACGCCTCGATATTGCTGCGTACATTGGCCTTGACTTGCTCCGGCGTGCCGCGGTTGAGCGTAAACCGCGTGTCGGCGCCACCTCCCCAGAAGGTGAGGTCCTTGCCAAACTCCTCTTTGAGGCGCGTTGGCTCCATGTCGCGGGCGATGGTCTGCACCGGGTTGATGATTTCAAAACCTGCTTCAATCAAATCCGGCAGCAATTTGTAGATCGAGCCACATGAATGCAGGAAGGTGTGCATGGAGCTGTGCTGCTTGACGTAGTCGGTCAGCAGCTTGTGGCGCGGCTTGAACAACTGGCGATAGGTCTTGGGCGACATGAATGGCCCCTGATCTGTGCCCAGGTCGTCGCCAAAGCGGGCCACATCGGCGATGTCGCCGACTGCCGCGCACACTTTCGCCAGCGTCTGGAGATGCTGTTCCATCAGCGCATCGAGCAGCCGCTCGACATTCGCCTGATCCGTGACCAGATCGACCAGAAAATTGTCCAGCCGGCGCAAAAACGTGCCCCACTCGAAGAGGTTGCAACCGATGACCACCATCAGCGCGCGGTCAGTGCTGGCGCGCAAGGCCAACGTCCGCGTTCGCAGTTGCTGCCAGAAGTCCGCTTCGCCGGCGTGATCCCACGGGCTGTGCGCCAGCCCGGCCCAGTGCACCAGCGGCATCACCTGGGGGAGATCGTCAAAGCTCGCGGGGTAGCCATCTATGTAGGGAAAGCAGGTCTGGTCGAAAAAATTGGCGCCCAGCGGCATCGTGGCGACGCGCACGCCCTTTTGGTTGAAGACTTCCCAGGCGCCGTCTGGCTGCGGGCTGGCCTTGAACCAGGTGGGAAATTGTACGGGCGTGCCGTCGGGCAAGGTGACGTCGCACCAATCCTCGGGACGGTCGTCGAAGGCGCGGCCGATGTCGACGACATCGATGCGGAAGTGGTCAAGCATCTCCTCGCCCGGCTGCGCAATCTGCTGAACGACATCGTAGACCTGCGTCGGCCAGTGCGCCTTGCCCAGCGCGTGTTTCAGGTTGTAGTGCGCGATGGCCGAAATCCCAGAGCTGGGCGTCGAGCCCAAATCGACCGGCACGCGGTCCGGCTCCTGGTGATTGATGGCCGCCAGCACGCGTTCACGTGCGTTCATAGCAATTCCTTTCTGGCAAACTGTGGGTTTGTCGCCGCTTGGCGATCTCTGCGTCGCAATCTTGTTCAGGCGAGAAATTGGCCGATCTCCTGGCTGATTTCCTCGTAACCGCGCACGCGTGCGCCATCTTCGCCGTTGTTGCGCACCTCGCCCACAATTTTGAAGTCCTTAAAGACGAGAATACGCCGCGCCACGTTGATGATTTCGGGCATATCAGACGAGATCAGGATGATCGATTTGCCTTCCCGTTGGGCGAGATTCCAGATCAACTGATGGATGTATTCCTTGGCGCCGATATCGACGCCGATGGTCGGTTCGTCGATGATCAGAATATCGCACTGCGCGGCCAACCACTTGGCAATGCTCACCTTTTGCTGATTGCCGCCGCTGAGGCTGCTGACCATCTGGTGGGGGCCGGTGGCGCGGATTTCAAGCGCCTGCATGAATTGGCGCGCGGTGGCGGTTTCGGCGGCCAGTTGGATCGAACCAAAGCGGTCGCACAGGCGATTCCATACTGTGACGGCGATGTTGGTTCTGATCGGCGCGCTGAGGATCAAGCCCTTTTCCTTGCGATTCTCAGAAACATAGCCCATGCGATACTTGAAGAGGCTGTCGGCCATGCTGTGGATGCGCGCCGGCTTGCCGTCGATGAACACGTCGCCGCCATCTTTGCGCGCCTCGCCGATGAGAATCTGAGCCAGTTCCGTGCGCCCAGAGCCAACCAGCCCGTAGAAGCCAAGGATCTCGCCGCGGTGCAGCGCAAAGCCGACATCGTGGAAGCGCCCAGCCTGGCTGATGCCGTGTGCTTCGAGCGCGGCGCGGCCGGCGCTCACGTCCAGTTTGCCGAGGTCAAGGGTGCGCGCGTCGCGACCGATCATCATCTGTACAATCTGCTCTTTGGTCAACCCGGCAATTGGCCGCGTCCCGATCAGGTTGCCGTCACGCAGTACAGAAACCTGATCGGCTACCGCCAGCACTTCTTCCAATTTGTGCGAGACAAAGAGCACAGTCACGCCTTCGCTTTTGATGCGGCGCAGCAGTTGGAGCAGATTGTCGGTTTCGTGGCGGGTCAGCGCCGAGGTCGGCTCGTCCATAATCAGGATGCGCGCATCGGAGGAGAGCGCCCGCGCGATCATGATCAACTGCTTCTGCGCTGTGCTCAGGCCGGCAACGAGCTCCGTGACCGGGACGGGGAGGTCCACCATTTCCGCATAGCGCGCCGCGTCCTGGTTGATGCGCCGCCAGTCGATGCGCCCACGCGACAAGTAACGATCCAGCTTGTCAAGCATGATGTTTTCGGCCACTGTGCTTTTGGGGATCACCTGGATCTCCTGGCTGACCAGGTTGATCTTGCGGTCGAGCGCATCCTTGTAGGCATGAAGCGTAATCGGCTCATTATCCAACACGACCTCGCCAGCGTCTGGCGCGTAGATGCCGCAGATGATCTTGATCAGCGTGCTCTTGCCCGCACCGTTTTCGCCAACGATGGCATGGACTTCGCCCGGCGTAAAGTCGACGGAGACATCGCTGAGCGCGCGCACGCCTGGAAACGATTTGGTGATGTGACGGATCTGCAGCATCATGCGCACCTTTGTTTCATACGGAGACGCGTTTCACTCAAAGAGAGGATTTCACACGAAGACGCCAAGCGCACAAAGAGACTCCCCTTCTGCGTTTTTCTTTGTGTTCCCCTTGTCTTCGTGTGAGGTTGCTTGTTCCTAAAGTCTAATGTTACTTCTCAAGATACTTGTCGAGCAGCTCCGCTTTGATCTGGTCGGTTACGGCCAGGATGTCCTCGGAATAGGTCTCCAGGTTGTCCTGGTTGGCATAAGCAAAACCAGCGTCGACAAAGTAAACATCCGCCCTGGGCGTGTATCCTTCGGATAAGTACTGGAGCAGCAGCAGGCTCAGGTAGCCGTGGCCGTACGGATTCTGGACGATCGTGCCGTCCATGACGCCATCCTTGATTGCCTGCATCACAATTTCATCGGTGTCGATGCCGACGGCATGGATCGTGCGAGCGCCGTCCTTGGATTTGTATTCGCCGAGCACCTGGGCGATAGCAACGCTGGGCGTGTACCCAGTGGCGATAATGCCATCTACTTTGTCGATGTTGGCGGAAAGCGCATCGCCCACCTTTTGTACGGCTGTCTCGACGCTGGTCATCCCGGCAACTTCCTGGATGATTGTCACGTCGGGATACTGGGCAACGACTTCCTCAATGCCTTGCTTGCGCAGCGCGGTGTTGGGGTCTTCCAGCACTTCGAGCACGTTGATGATGTTGCCCTTCCCGCCCATCGCCTTGATCAACTCTTCGGTGGCGCGCATGGCCGCGACTTTGACGTCGGTGGCGACGGCAAAGGAGGCGGTCGTCGGCTGTGCGGTGGAAGTGCCAAAGTTGATAATGTGGGAACCCGCGGCCGTCAACTCTTCATAGAGGCCGTTGGCGCCGCTGGCATCAGCTGGGTAGACCGCAAAAGCGTTGAAGCCATTGGCGGCAAGGGCTTCCATGCGCTGATTCTGGCTGTCCTGCGTCCAGTCGGGGCCGATCTGCATCTCAACCGCGATGCCGGTTTCGGCGACGTAGGCTTCGACGCCTTTGCGCACATCCTCAAAGTAGGGGTGCGGCGCCGGCGCGTACCAGACCGGCTTAAAATCGCCCGCGGCAACCGGTTGTTCCGCGGCGGCTTCAGCGGGTGCGGCCTCGGTCGCCGCGGCCTCTTCTGCGGCAGGCGCGGCGACCGGCGCGGCGCAAGCGGCCAACAGCAATGTCAGCGCCAGCGTCACCACCATGACCATCGAAAATAGCTTGACCTGTTGTTTCTTCATTTTGCATCTCCTGGAGAACGATAAAAGGACGGAAAGTTGAAACTGTAAAGGGTCGAAACAGGGGAGGGTCAGGCATTCCCACCCGCTATGGTGTGTCCGTCTGCGTGCGTTTGGTGCGGCTGTCCAGCGACATGCGGATGCTCTCCACGGAGACGGCCAGCAACACGATGACGCCGAGAAAGGTCTGTTCAAAGTAGACGTTGACATTGAGCATGATGAGGCCATTCTTGATCAGCGTGAGCATGATGGCGCTGGCCAGGATGCCCAGGGCGGAGAACTCGCCGCCGTTGAGCGCCGTGCCTCCGATGATCGCCACGGCAAAGGAGATGATCAGCCAGTCAGTCCCTGTTGATGGCTGCGCCGACCCCATGCGCGAGACCCATAAAAGGCCAGCCGTCGCCGCAAAAACACCCGACAAGGTATGGCTCAGGAAGACGATGTTGTCGGTGCGGATGCCCGACAGCCGCGCCGCCTCGAGATTGCCGCCCGTAGCAAGAATGCGCCGGCCGACGACGCGGAACTTGAACATGTACCCGAGCGCGATGAGCACGATCACGGCAAAGATGAACAGATAGGGAACGCCAAAGAAATCGTCGCGCCCCAGCATGGTGAAGTCTTTGGGGATGTTGGAATAGGGAAAGCCCTGCGAAATGCCCTGCACCAGGCCGGTAAAGATAAAAAGGCTGGCCAGGGTCACAATAAACGAGTTGAGCCGCGACTTGATGATGATGAACCCGTTGAACATCCCACAGAGTGTGCCAGCCAGCATCGCCGCCGGCACACCGATCCACGGCGACCATCCCATCGTGTCCATGCACCATCCAGCGACGACCACGGTCAACCCGCCAATGGCGCCGAGCGACAGATTCATCCCGCCGATCACGATCACCATGGCCTGGCCGAGCGCAACAAAGACATAGAGCGCCGCTGTGCGCGAGACATTGAAGAGGTTGAATGGCGTCAGAAAACTGGAGTTGCTGAAAGAGAACAGGACAAACAGAATCAATGCAGCGAGCACGACGCTGGTGTCGCTGCGTCGCAGGACGCTCCACAACGCGTTGCCTACGCTGTCGGTGTGCGCGCGCTGCCGCACATTTTCATCCACCTTACTCTGAACCATGATGCGCACTCCCATTTGCGTTTGAAACAGGGACGAGTGTTGTCAGCCAAGCAGGTCGGAACTGCTTCCCGGTTCCTGCGGCGGGTGGTAGACGCCTCCCTGGACGAGCGCCGGAAAGCGGAAATAGTCGCGCAGATGCGGGATGTACTCCAGGAAAATCATCTCGTGTCCCAGCGCCACGCGGTTGAACAGGACGAGATGCTGGTGGATCTGCCCCATGTCACCCACGTGCGGCACGACCGGCAGGTTGAACTGCCTGGCCAGCAGGCTGACCGTGATGAACTCGCTGATGCCGCCGACGCGCGTACAGTCCACCTGGATAAAATGAGCAGCGCCGGCTTGCATGTAGTTCTTGAAGAGCACACGATGCGGGATGTGCTCACCCGCAGCCACGTGCACCGGGGCGATGGCGCGCGCCAGCGTTTGGTGCGCCAGCACATCGTCTGGATGGGTCGGCTCCTCAATCCAGTAGGGATGCATAGCCGCCAACTCCAGACAGGTGCGCAGCGCGATCGGCAGCGTCCACTGCTGGTTGGCGTCGAGCATGATCTGCACATCCGGCCCTGCTGCGTCGCGCACCAACAGGGCGCGACGGATGTCGCGCGCGGCGTCGGGCGAGCCGACCTTGAGTTTCATCGCCAGAAAGCCGGCGTCCACGGCGCGCCGCGTATTGTCCCGCACCTGGTCGTCGCTGTAGTGAAACCAGCCCACCGACGTGTCGTAGCCTGGATAACCCTGCGCCAGGATCGGTTCGCGTTCGCGCCGGTGGAGAGCTTCCTGCTCGAGCAAGCGCAGCACATCTTCGGGGCGCAGCACATCCTCCAGATAGCTCAGATCAAGCAGCGCCAGGATCGCGGCCGGCGTCAGATCGACGAGTAGTTTCCAGAGCGGAACGCCGCGCGCCTTGGCCCACAAATCAAAGCAGGCATTGGTCAGCGAAGCGAGCGCCAAGTGCACGACGCCCTTGTGTGGGCCAAGCCAGCGTAGTTGTGGGTGGTCTGCGATCTGGCGAAAGACCTGACCAAAGGAAGCCATCAGTTCTTCGATTTCGCGGCCGACCAGTGGCCTGGCAAGCACTTCGATGGCGTCACACACCATCTCCGTACCCGCGCCCAAAGTCAGCGCCAGCCCCACGCCACTCACAGATGCATCCGTGTGCAAGAGCGTGACAGCATAGGCGTACTGCGGGTTGGTGTGGATTGCATCCACGCCTTCGCCTGGCTTTAGTTGGAAGCGGGCATCCTGTGTGCTGACTGCGGTAATGACAACCGGGTTCAAGTGGCCTCCTGGCAGAGCAATCGAACTATTTCGTCCCAAGCCGGCGATAGCCAAGCTCAGCGCCGCCGCTGACCGGCAGCGTAACGCCCGTGATAAAACGCGCCCGCGCCGAGAGCAGGAAAACCGCCACATCGGCCACGACATCGCCTTCCGGACAGAAGCCGAGCGCGTGGATGTGGTTCAGAAAATCCTCGGTGGCAACCGGATTGGGCTGATCCTGCACCCACTGGCGCAACAGCGGCGTCCACACCGCCGCGGGGCTGAGCGCATTGACGCGAATCCCGAAGGGCGCATAGTCGAGCGCCATCGCCTTGGTCAGCGCGATCAAGGCGCCTTTGGTCGCCACATAGGCGGCGTGATTCTCCTGTCCCAACGCGCCGACCATGCTGGCCGTGCTCAAAATGCAGCCGCGGCTGGCCTTCAGCGCAGCGAGACCGTGCAGCGTGGTGTGGTAGATGCTTTTGACGTTGACAGCGAACAATTGATCCCATTGCTCGCCCGTCGTCTCATGCAACGGCTTCGACGGCCCGCTGATCGCCGCGTTGTTGTGGATCGCGTCGAGTCGCCCGCAGCGCGCCAATGTCTGCGAGATCGCCGCCTGCACCGATGCTGCGTCAGCCACGTCACATTGCAGCGCGAGGCCGGCGTCGCGCAGATCGTCGGCGACCGTGGCCTGGGCAACGTCGGGGTTGATGTCGGCAATCGCCACTGTCGCGCCGGCGCGCGCATAGGCAATGGCGCACTCACGGCCAATTCCCTGAGCGCCGCCGGTTAAAAAGATGACTTTGCCGGAAAGTTCACCGTCCATGTTCACCCGCAACAATTTCAGCAATCTGGACAGTCATGACGTGCAGCGCGTCGTCAATTGTCAGCTTGTCTGTCATTGCGGCCTGCACCGTTCGCCACAACACCTCCTCCACCAACGGGTAGCGCGCAAATTTGGGCGGGATCACCACGTGTTGAATGGCGGCGGCCAGCGTCTCCCACCGCTGCTTTTCGACAGGAGAGGCGCTTTGCTGCACGGTCTCCATCACCGATGAACGCACCGGTACAGAGCCTTGCTGCGCCTCCAGAAGCTGCTGTTCAGGCGAGATCAGGAAGCGTAACAACGCCTGGGCATCGGCGCTGTCGGCGCCGCGTCGTGTGAGGCCAAAGGTGTGGCTGCCGCCGTAGACGAGCGTTTTTCCGGTCGGGCCGGCCGGATAAAGCGCCAGGGCGAAACGGTCGCGCACCGCTGATGTCGCACTGCAGTAGTCGGCGTAGTAGCCCGGCCAGTCACCCACCATCGCGGCGTGACCATCCCGAAAGCAGTCGTGCACCTTGTCGTAATGCCAGCCCGTGAGCGCAGGTGGCGTCAGCCCTTCGACATAACAGGTGCGCAAAAATTGCAGCGCCCAGCGGCCACCCTCATTTTCGATCTGCGGCGCCAGGTCGGGCGGGAAAAGCTCGGCGCCGGCCATCTCCACCAATTCGTAGAAGGCGCCAAACAGCCCCGACTCCATGCCTGGAAAGAGAAAGCCATACAAGTCCGGCGGGCGATTGACGGCGCGCGCCAGATCGAGCAATTCATCCCATGTGGCCGGTGCGTGATCGATCAGATCGGTGCGATAGTGCAGCAGGCGAACATCGATGTTGCGCGGCGCGCTGTAGAGCTGCCCGTCGATGCGCGCCAGGGCGAGCAGTTGCGGCGTGAAGTCAATGAGTTCGGCTGGATCCAGCAGTGCATCGAGCGGCGCCAGCAGCGCTTTCTGTGAAGGCGCATACTTGGTGTGGGTGGAGACCAGGTGACAAGCGGCGGCCGCGTCCGTTGCCAGGAACGCATTGAGCGCAGGATGATCGCCTGTAAAGACGATCTCCACCTCAATGCTGCGCTGTTGGAAAAAATGACTCAGACGGGCGTAGAGCGCGTCGTACATGGGGCCGCTGATCAGGGCAACTCGAACAGTCATGACAGTGACCTCCTACGGCCTGGCGCCGTTGCTTCCTTGCGGATGCGAATATTTTTCGATCAGACGGAAAATGCGATCTTCTGTGGCGTGTAGGTGGCGCTCCACGGCGTCGGCGGCGGCGTCCGGCTGGCGGGCGCGCAACGCCTGAAAGATGGCGTCATGTTCGACGCAGGTTTCCGCCTGATCCATCTCGCGGAAGACATTGTAGAAACGGCCAAGCTCGATGTGGACGTTGAGTGAACGATACGCGCCCAGCAAAAACTGATTTCCCGCCGCGCTCACGATGATCTCATGAAACTGCCTGTCCAACTGGTTGAACTGACGATAGCCATGCGACCAGGAGCCAACTTCGACGCCCGCGCTCTCGTCAAGAATCTGTTGAAGCAACCGTTCCACTGTGATCAGGTCGGGGATCAGAATTCTGCGCGCGGCAAGACGCGCGGCGTCCACCTCGATCAGACGGCGTACATGCATCAGGTCTTCAACCTGCGCTGTCGTCAACAGGGGGCTGACGCGGTACCCTTTGAACGCGGCAAAGGTGACCAACCGCTCCGCCGACAGCCGCGCCAGCGCCTCACGGATGGGGGTCGGGCTGACGCTCAGATCGACCGCCAGGGCATCGATATTGAGTCGCTCACGCGGTGGGTAGACTTGATCCATGATACGCGCTTTGAGACGCTCATAGACTGCATCGGCAAGCACCGTTTTCTGCTCGGTCATTGCGTTCCGTTTGAATTTGGGTCTGCTGGGCAACGAGGAATCCTATAGGATAAATTAGCATACTATAGCATTTGTGTCAATCCCCAATTTTTGCGCGCTCTGTTGGAGCGTTGATAGGGTTCAGCCCGCACAGTTATCAGAGTTATGCACAGTGGGAATGGGCTGTGTGGCGCGCCGGGGGCGTTGCCTGATTCTACACTAACCAGCGCCCAATTTACGAGCGGTTATACAAGCCACCCAATGCAAGCCGTGCGGCGAGCGCGCGATAAGCAGCATAGTGCGCATCGTACAGCGCTACAGTTGATGCATTGGGGAGAATCTCAGCCAGGGGCAATCGCCACCGTTCAAGGGTGGATTCCAAATTACCCAGCAACCCGGCGCCGAGGCCGGCCAGGGTTGCCGCGCCGCGCGCCGGCCAGTTGGCGCCGTGCGCTACATGCAAAGGAATGCCAGTAATGTCGGCGAGCAGCGCGGGCCAGCCTGCGCTGTGCGTCGCGCCGCCCGACATCCACATCTGCTGTGCCGGCAAGTGGGCGGCGTCCAGCACCTCCAGCGCCCAGCGCACCTCGTACGCGGCGCCCTCGCACAACGCGCGCACCATGTCGGCGCGTGTGTGGTCGAGACGCAGGCCGATAAAGCCGCCAGGTCCGCCTGTCTGCACGTCGTTGCTTGTCTGCACACTGCCGCCCAGCGACAGAAAGAGAAGGTCATTGGCGCCGGGTGGACTCTCCGCCAACGCAGTTTCCAGGGCGCGATAGCGGCTGGGGGCGTCGAAACCGAGGAGGTTCAGCCACCAGTCCACGGCCGCGCCAAAACCGCCCAGCAATTGAGAAACAGTATAGACGTCACGCACGACGTGGAAATTCAGATCCATACCAGCTGGCATCTGATCGAGGTGTGGATTGGGCGCCAGCGCGGTCAGCACCCAGGCGGTGCCTGAGGCAAGCATGAGCTGCCCAGAGGCCATTACGCCCATGCCCAGCGCGGCGCAGCACTGATCCTGCCCGCCCACGACGACGGTCAACTCGGGAGGCAGACCAGTGAGGCGCGCAACTGCTGGCAAAAGCTGGCCAGCCACTGTGCCAGCCGGCGCCAACTCACTCAGTTGCGTCGGGCTGATGCCAGCCAGCGTGCACAATTCCGGGGACCAGGTGCGCGTCGTGCGGTCGAGCAGCAGCAGTTCTGCGGCTTCGGAAAAATCGGTGAGGGGACGGCCGGCGAGACGCTGCAACAGGAAACCTTGCACGTCGAGAAAACGCACAGTCTGCTTTGCCACAGCGGGCGCGTGGTGTGTGAGCCAGGCAATACTGGCAAGCGCCAAGCCTGGATGCGGATGCCAGCCGCTGAGCTGCCGAATGCGCGCAGCAACACCATCCATACGCCACCCCGCAACTATCGGCTCCGCTCTGCGATCCAGCCAGGTGATCAACGGCGCCAGGGGCGCGCCTGCGGCATCTACAGGGACGACTGAGCCTGCTTGCGCGGCCAGCGCCAGCGTTTCTATCCGTCCATGCCCGGCGCTGGCTTCGGCAGCTTCGCGTAAGATTGCGACCAGCGCGCACCAGATCTCATCGGCATCCTGTTCGGCCCAGCCTGGCTGCGGCGTCGCGAGGCGATAGGCGCGCCGCGCCACAAAGCGTTCCGCGCCGGCCAGATCATAGAGCACGGCCTTGAGCGCCGACGTACCGACCTCAAGGCCAAGCAGGAAGTTTTCCACGCGGGTTATGCTTCGACTCTCGGGACCTCGTAGCCAAACTCGCGCATTCCCGCTTCCAGGAAATCGAAGTAGCTGACGCCTTCGGCGCGGTCGTAGCGGCCAACCACTTCACGACGCACGATGATGCGCCCCAGCGGGATGCCAAGATACGCTTCAAGCCGCGCGAGCGTGGCCTCTTGCTGGTTGATAAAGTCCTCGAAGCGCACAGCGATCCAGTTCGTCGGCTTTGGCGTGGCAGCCACGATCGCGTGCTGATAGTGCCAGGAGACGGCGCGCCGCGCCCGCCAGATCAATTCCTCCATCTGCGCCGGCGTAGCCGCAGCTTCGACCAGCGCAGGATAACGGGTGCGCAGCAGTTGCTCGGCATCGGGCTGCGACACCCCAAAATCGCCCAGGTCATCGGTCATGTGGCGCGCCAGGATGTTATCACGCGGGTTGCGCACCCAGTGAATGTACTTGATGTCGGGAAACAGGCGCACGATCCAGGGAAAGACG
>JACSRH010000214.1 GCA_014879855.1 Caldilineaceae bacterium
GGCCGCGGCGCGCATCAACGCGATGCGCCCGCGCGGGCTGTCCATCTCCAAGTGGTTGATGGTGTAGGTTGGACAGGCCGGCAAGCAGAGGCCGCAGTGAATGCACTGATCCAGCTTGCGGCGAAAGTCGGGTTGGTTGAGCAGATCGATGTGAGACATGCGTTGAATCCATTTCCAAATCTGCCACAGCACAGATGCCTTTACGGGGCGTCGTCGGCGATGCTCCCTGCTGCCCGTCGCATCTGTTTAATTTGTAGCCGCAGATCATGCTCGCGCTCTTGCGCCGCACGCCGCCCTTCATCCAGGGCAAAATCCAGACGCGATCGATAGCGGGCGTCGTAGGTGGCTTCTGGCGCCGGGCCCAGAAAGTAATTGAGCGCCGCCGCCATGCCGGCGCCGATTGCCGCGCCGATCAATAAATAGGTTCCTCGTGACATTGGATCATCCTTTCTCACGCGTTGCGATGCGCTAAGCTTGGCTCGCAGACGTCCCCGTCCGCCTCTATCGGGGAAAATTATACCCGGCGCCTGACAATGCCGGAAAAGCAAACAGGTGGCACGGCGCCACCTGTTTGCTCAGTCAGTTGATAATTGCTCGCAGCGGAGAAGCTGCAGATGTTGGCTAGTTGACAGGGGCCGTCGAGCTATCGACCACCTGGATCTCCTGGGTGTGGTCATCGGAGCCGGCGAAGCTTTGCGTTTTCGGCATCAGCAGCGCCATTCCCGCGTAGACCAGTGCACCAAATCCCATCGTGCCGAGGGTGAAGGCCACCCAGATCAGGCGGATCAGGTTGGCGTCGATGCCAAACTTCTCACCCATGCCACCGCACACGCCCGCCACCATGCGATTGGTGCGGCTGCGCTGCAACGGCATCCCCGACTGCATCCGGTGAAGGCCGGCCTTCCATTCGTCGCTGGTCGGCACCGCGCCGTTGACGCTCGCTTTGACCTTGCGGGCCGCGTCGGCCACTTCCTGGTCAAGGTTGCGCTGGCTGTTTGCCCGCAGCAACAGATAGCCTGCCCCGATCAGCACCGCCGGCCAGAACAGCACAGCGACGATCGTCCAGAACGCACCCCACAAACCGGGCAGGATTCCTAAGTTAGCCAGCAGCCAGAGCGCGCCCAGCCCCATCAGGATGCCTGCTGCCCAGGTGACGCCCTTCTGGCTCAATTCTAAAGCAGGCGGGCGCAGTTGACCCACCTGGTTGTTGCCCGTGGGCAGGAAGATTGCCAGCAGGATATACGCCAGGAAGCCGCCACCCCAAGTGGCGAAAGTCGCCACCACCCACAGGACGCGCACCAGCACCGGGTCCCAGCCGAAATATTCGGCGATCCCGCCACAGACGCCGCCAATCACCTTGTCGGTTGGGTGGCGATACAGCATTCGTTTGGTGTTCATCGTCTTTCGTTCCGCTCCATTGGTTGGCGAGGGTTCATTCGCTTCCATCCATTCCGGCAGCACGCCTGGTGCGCGCTCGGTGTTCTGCTCCGTATTTTTATCCATCATGTCGCTATCCATCGTTTCACCTTCTTTTCTCTTCTCCTGTTTGCGCACCGTCACTGTGTAGCGTTTTTGACTGTGTCCATGCGCTGTTGTCAATCAATACGCAGTATCGCGCAGAAGGTTTCAAGGTTCCCGTCAAATTTGTGACAAATTGCTGACCTATAGGTACAATCGACAGCCATGACCACCGAAAGCGCACAAGCTTCAGCGACGAACCTGCCAGTAAGCGCCGCTGCGAATCATCGACCCTGGCCGCGCCCCGCGTCGCCCTGGGTGATGGCGCAGGAGTGGTGCAACCTGCTTTTTGCGCACTGGCCGCTGCCCGCGGCGGCTATGCAGGCCTTGTTGCCGCCTTCACTCACGTTGGATACGTTTGAGGGGCAGGCCTGGCTGGGGATTGTCCCTTTTCGGATGCGCGGCGTGCGCCCGCGGCTGACGCCGCCTATCCCGTGGCTGTCAGCCTTTCCCGAACTCAATGTGCGCACCTATGTCCGTCTGCGCGACCAGGGGATTGAGAAGCGCGGCGTCTATTTCTTCAGCCTGGACGCCGCCAATCCTGTTGCGGTGCGCATTGCCCGCCGCACCTTTCACTTGCCCTAC